>JBOHZJ010000487.1:0-9708 GCA_050738395.1 Steroidobacter sp. | reverse complement strand
GCGTTGGTCAGCGCATTCTTCTTGTCGGGCCGCGCCAGCCTGATGCGCAGGACGTTGTCTTCGACGGCGATCTTGACGTGCTCGGTCATGGCTGCCCCGTTACGCCGCTTTGCTCGACGATGCCAGCTGCCGCAGCACGTAGTGCAGGATGCCGCCGTGCTGGAAATACTCGCGCTCTTTCGGCGTATCGATGCGTACGCGGACTTCGAATTTGATCGGCGCACCCGACTCCGGCGTCGCAACGACTGTCACTATCTTCGCCGCGCCGCCGTTCAGGCCGATGATCTCGAAGTTTTCCTTGCCCGTGAGGCCCAGCGGTTGCGCACCCTGTCCGTCCTTGAACTGCAGCGGCAGCACGCCCATGCCGATCAGGTTCGAGCGATGGATGCGCTCGAAACTCTCGGCGATCACGGCCTTCACGCCCAGCAGCATCGTGCCTTTCGCCGCCCAGTCGCGCGATGAACCCGTGCCGTACTCCGTGCCGGCCAGCACCACGAGCGGCGTGCCTTCCTGTTTGTAGCGCATCGCGGCGTCGTAAATGCTCATCTGCTCGCCGCTCGCAACATGGACGGTCACACCGCCCTCCGTGCCCGGTGCGAGCTGATTGCGCAGACGGATGTTCGCAAACGTGCCGCGCATCATGATCTCGTGATTGCCGCGACGCGCGCCGTACGAATTGAAGTCGGCCGGCTGCACACCGAGCGAGACGAGATATTTCGCCGCAGGACTTGTCTTCGAGATGTCGCCTGCCGGGGAGATGTGATCCGTTGTGACCGAATCTCCGAGCAACGCCAGGACGCGGGCATTGCGAATATCTGCGACCGAACCCGGCTGCATCGTCATGCCGACGAAGTAGGGCGGATTCTTCACGTAGGTGGACTTCTCCTCCCACGCATAGATTTTGCCAGCGGGCAGGCGAATCGAATTCCAGTTTTCATCACCCGAGAACACGCTGGCATAACCCTTCTTGAACATCGCCGAATCGACCGACTTCGCGATGAACTCATGGATCTCCGCCGAGGTCGGCCAGATCTCCTTCAGGTAAACCGGCTTGCCGTCCGCGCCGACGCCGAGGGGCTCGGTAGTCAGATCCAGATCGAGCGTGCCTGCGAGGGCGTAGGCGACGACGAGCGGCGGCGAGGCAAGGAAGTTCAGCTTGACCTCCGGGTGCACGCGACCCTCAAAGTTGCGATTGCCGGAGAGCACTGCACCTGCGATCACGTCGCCTGTGCGCACGGCTTGCGAAATCTCAGGCTTGAGTGGACCGGAGTTGCCGATGCACGTCGTGCAGCCGTAACCGACCGTGTAGAAACCGACGGCTTCGAGATCGCCGGTCAGACCGGCTTTGTTCAGATAATCGGTGACGACCCGCGACCCTGGGGCCAGGCTCGTCTTCACCCACGGTTTTGAGGCGAGGCCGCGCCGACGCGCGTTGCGTGCGAGCAGCCCGGCGGCGATCAGCACCGCGGGATTGGACGTATTGGTGCAGCTCGTGATCGCGGCGATCAACACGGCGCCGTCCTTCACTTCAAACGACTGTCCGCCGACGGTTGCGGGGGCAGCGCCCTTCGCGGCAGGATTCTTCGCGGAACGCTCATCGGCCATCTGTTTCTGCGTCGTCCGATAGGTCTGCTTCGCGGTGCGCAGCGGCACGCGATCCTGCGGACGTTTCGGACCGGCAAGCGAGGGTTCCACCGTGCCGAGGTCGAGTTCCAGTACGTCGGTGTAGTCGGCCTGCGGTTGGCCATTCTCGCGCCACATGCCCTGATGCTGCGCATACGCCTTCACCATTGCAATGTGATCGGGGTTGCGGCCGGTAAGTTCGAGATAGCGCAGCGTCTCGTTATCGACCGGAAAGATGCCGCAGGTGCTGCCGAATTCCGGCGACATATTTGCAATCGTCGCGCGGTCGGCGAGCGGCAGATTGGCGAGCCCGTCGCCGAAGAACTCGACAAACTTGTCCACTACGCCCTTCTTGCGCAGCATTTCCGTAACAGTGAGCACCAGATCCGTCGCCGTCGTGCCCGCCGGAAGGTTGCCGCTCAGTTTGAAGCCGATCACCTGAGGAATGAGCATCGTGACGGGCTGACCCAGCATGGCGGCTTCCGCTTCGATGCCGCCAACGCCCCAGCCGAGCACGCCCAGGCCGTTGACCATCGTCGTATGCGAGTCGGTGCCGACGAGCGTGTCCGGATACGCCCAACGCACGCCGTCCTTCTCCACATCAAATACGACGCGGGCGAGATGCTCGATGTTCACCTGATGCACGATGCCGGTGTTTGGCGGGACGACCTTGAAGTTGCGGAATGCGGTCTGACCCCAGCGCAGGAATGCATAACGCTCGAGATTGCGACCGAATTCGATCGCGTTGTTCTTCGCAAGCGCATCGGCCGTGCCGTAGGCGTCGACCTGCACGGAGTGATCGATCACCAGCTCCGCCGGCGACAACGGATTGATTTCGTCCGGATTGCCGCCGAGCTTGATCATCGCCTCGCGCATCGCCGCCAGATCGACGACGGCCGGCACGCCGGTGAAGTCCTGCATGATCACGCGGCTGGGCGTGAATGAAATCTCGTAGTCCGGCGCCGCCTTCGGATTCCAGTTGAGCAGCGCCTCGATATCGTCTCGCGTGACGTCCACGCCGTCCTCGAAACGCAGCATGTTCTCCAGGAGGATCTTCAGCGAATAGGGCAGGCGGGCCACGTTGCGGTCCTTCAGTGCAGCCAGACTGAAGATTTCAAAGTTGTTGCTGCCGCAAGCGAGCGTCGTGCGCGCCTTGAACGAATCTTTCATGCGTCCTCCGCGAGGAAAATTGGAGCGGGACGCCGCGAGCGGGCGACCCGTATACAAAGCGCGCGGATTATACAGGCGAAAGTGTCAGCGGATCGCGGTTAGCGGTTAGTGGTTAGCCAGAGAAGCCATCCGCAAGGGTGTTGGACTGCAGCTCGCTTTCCCCAACCTGGCTTGGCTTTCCGGGGTGAAAGCGAGCGCGGCCCTGACACGTTGAACTAACCGCCAACCGCTAACCGCTAACCGCTGCCTCTATTACGCCGCCGCCGAGGCACTCGTCGCCCCGATAGAACACCACGTACTGACCGGGAGTGATCGCCCGCTGCGGAGCGTCGAACAGGACCTCGCAGCTCTTATCGGGCCGTACGCGGATGCCGCACGCCTGATCGGCCTGGCGGTAACGCACCTTGGCCGTGCATTGAAACGTTGTCGACGGCGGTCCGCCCGCGACCCACGTGAGCTGCGTAGCGATCAGCCGATCGCACATCAGTGCCGGGTGATCATGGCCCTGCACGACCACCAGCACATTGCGCTCCAGATCCTTGTGCGCAACAAACCACGGTTCTCCCGATGAAGCCTGGCTGCCGCCGATCCGCAGACCCTGCCGCTGCCCGAGGGTGTAGTACATCAGGCCCTGATGCCGCCCAAGTTTGCGACCGTGGAGCGCTTCGATATCGCCCGGCTGCGCGGGTAGATATTGCGAGAGAAATTGCGCAAACGGCCGCTCACCGATGAAGCAGATACCCGTACTGTCCTTCTTGTCGAAGACCGGCAGCATCAGATCGCGCGCGGTCTGTCGTACGAGGTGCTTCTGCATCGCCCCGATCGGGAAGAGCGTACGCGCCAGCGCCTGCGCGGGCATGGCGTGCAGGAAGTAACTCTGGTCCTTAACCGGGTCCGCGCCCTTTAACAGGCGAGGCGTGGGAGCGTGCTCAACGCGCGCGTAGTGGCCCGTTGCGACCCACTGCGCATCGAGGCGCCTCGCGTAATCGAAGCACACGCCGAACTTGATCTCGCGATTGCACAGCACATCCGGGTTCGGTGTGCGGCCAGCGCGATACTCCTCGAGGAAATAGGCGAAGACTCGCTCGCGGTATTCGCCTGCGAAGCTCACCTTGTGTAATGGAACGCCGAGTTGTTCACAGACCCTGCGCGCATCCTGGAAGTCCTGCGCAGCCGTGCAGTAGCCGCTTTCGTCCTCGTCCCAGTTGCTCATGAACAAGCCCTGCACGTCGTAGCCCTGCTGCTGGAGCAGCCAGGCGGCGACCGACGAGTCGACGCCGCCGGACATCCCGACGATGACGAGAGGAGAGGGCATCTGAGAAAGGCTACAGGCTAGGGGCGACGGGCGACAGTCAGCCCATCGTCTGGCTCGAGGCGCGAGACCTCAGGCGAGTCGATTGATCGCGGGCAGTTCGAGCGCGCGCAGGCGAGTCTCTGCGCTCAGGGTGTGCGGATCTCTGGACATGTGACGGACGATCTCCAGCGGATAGCGACGGCCGGCGAGATAATCATCGACGCATTTGAGCACCATCGGACTGCGCAGACGCGAACCGCGCGCAACCAGTTGCTCACGATCCATCCACACGGCGCGTTCGATGCCGCGGTCGAGCGCTCGATGCGGATCATGCGCGCTGACCTGGCCGCAGAACGTGAAGCGCAGAAAGGTTCGCTGCTTTTCCGGATGCTCCCACAGATAGATTCCGACCAGCGATTCCGGGCTGAACGTCCACGCCGTCTCTTCGAGCGTTTCACGCACGACTGCGTCGATCAGTTGTTCGCCGCGCTCCACATGCCCCGCGGGCTGATTGAACACCATGCGATTGCCGACGCGTTCTTCGACAAGCAGGAATTGACCGTTGCGTTCGACAACGGCGGCCACGGTGAGGTCTGGCTTCATGGTCATTTGACGTAAGTATAGAGGCTGAGGTCCGCCCGCAATTGTGATGATTTTCAACAATGATGCACGCGTTTCGCGAACCTCTTCACAGGTTCGCAAGACATGCGCCTGAATGACGGATCGCAACGCACGCGGCCGTCAGACCTTCCTTGCGAGCTGCTCTGCATATCCAACGTAAGTGGCCGGGGAGAGTTCCAGCAGCGCGTTCCTGGCGTCCTCGGGTATCGCGAGTCCGGAGATGAACTGCCGGAGCGTCGGTGCGTCCACGCGCCGGCCGCGCGTCAGCGACTTCAATTGTTCGTATGCATTTTCGACGCCAAAACGCCGCATGACGGTCTGAATCGGTTCCGCCAGCAGTTCCCAATTCGCGTCGAGATCGTCCGCGAGCCGCGCTGAATCGACATCGACGCGCTCCAGGCCGCGTTCCATCGATCGCCAGGCGATCAACGCATGGCTTGCCCCCACGCCGACATTGCGCAGCACGGTGGAGTCAGTGAGGTCGCGTTGCCAGCGCGAGACCGGAAGTTTGTCGGCGAGAAATCGCAGCAGCGCATTAGAGAGGCCGAGATTGCCTTCGGCGTTCTCGAAATCGATCGGATTGACCTTGTGAGGCATCGTCGATGAGCCGACTTCGCCCGCGAGCACGCGCTGCCGGAAGTAGCCGAGCGAAATGTAACCCCACATGTCGCGGCACAAATCGATGAGCACCGTGTTAATGCGTGCGAGCGCATCGAAATACTCAGCCATCCAGTCGTGTGGTTCGATCTGCGTCGTATACGGATTCCACATGAGGCCGAGCGACTCGACGAAGCGACGGCCCAGGCGCAACCAGTCGACCTGCGGATAGGCGATCATGTGTGGGTTGAAATTGCCGACCGCGCCATTGATCTTTCCGGCGATTGCGACCGCCGCGAATCTGGTTCTTTGTTCGCCCAGTCGATAGGTGAAATTCGCGATCTCCTTGCCGAGAGTCGTCGGCGTCGCGGGTTGGCCGTGCGTGCGCGACATCATCGGGGTCGCGGCCTGTGCATGCGCCAGCGTGCGCAGACGGCCGATGAGCGTATCCAGCCTCGGCAGCAACACCTGATCGCGCGCCTCGCGCAGCATCAAGGCATAGCTCAGGTTATTGATATCTTCTGAGGTACACGCGAAGTGCACGAACTCGCGTCGTGAGCGCCACGCGGGTACGCCGTCGAGTCGGCTCTTGACGAAGTACTCGACCGCCTTCACATCGTGATTGGTTTCGCGCTCGATGCGCTTGACCTCCACGGCTTCGGCATCAGTGAGTTCGGCGGCGAGCGCATCCAGGACCGTGAGCGCTTCGGATGGCAGGCCCTGCAACTCCGTAATCGCGGGCTCCGCGGCCAGCGACTTGAGCCAGAGGGCTTCGACACGCACACGCTGCCGTATCAGGCCGCGCTCGCTGAAGATCGGTCGAAGCTCGGCCGCCTTGTCGGCATAACGGCCGTCGATGGGGGAAATCGCGTTCAGTGCGTGGTTGTTCATTGCTTGAGAAAAGCGGTTCGCGGTTAGCGGTTGGCGGTTAGTCAGAGCTTCTGATTGACGACTGCCGCTGTAGAAGCAGCTAGAATGATAACGCAATGATTCTCCGCGTTCCGACCAACCGCTAACCGCCAACCGCCGGTGTTCAAGTGGCGAACGACGAGTACCGCATCGAGCGCGATAGTCTGGGCGAACTGAAGGTTCGCGCCGACGCCTTGTGGGGCGCACAAACCCAGCGCGCCGTCGAGAACTTCCCCATCAGCGGCCTCAGAATGCCGCGAGATTTCATCCGCGCGCTGGGCCTGATCAAGTGGGCGGCGGCGACCGCCAATCTCGAAATCGACGCCCTCGACGCCAAGCGCGCCGCGGCAATCCAGAAAGCGTCGCTTGAAGTCGCCGACGGGCGACATGACGCGCAGTTCCCGGTCGACGTGTTCCAGACCGGTTCGGGCACGAGCAGCAACATGAACGCGAACGAAGTGATTGCGCGCATCGCGTCGCAATTCGCGGGCGTTCCTGTCCACGCCAACGACCACGTCAACATGAGCCAGAGTTCCAACGACGTGATCCCCACCGCGATTCACCTGAGCGCGTTGCTGGGGATCGAGCAGCATTTGCTGCCGGCGCTTGCCTATCTCAGCGCCGTGATCAGCCGGCGCATCAGCGAAGTCGGCGAGATCGTCAAGACCGGGCGCACGCATCTGATGGATGCAATGCCGCTCACGCTCGGGCAGGAGATGAGCGGCTGGAAAACGCAGATCGATCATGGCAGCGCGCGCGTTATGGAGGCGCGCGTGAGGCTGCAGGCGATTGCACTCGGCGGCACGGCGGTCGGGACGGGCGTCAATGCGCATCCCCGCTTTGCGGCGCGCACAGCGCGTTATTTATCGGTGAAGAGCGGCCTTGAACTGAAGCCGAGCGCGAACTACTTCGAGTCGCTCTCGTCACAGGATGCGGCCGTCGAATTGTCCGGGCAGCTGCGCACCCTCGCGGTGTCGCTCATGAAGATCGCCAACGATTTGCGCTGGATGAACAGCGGACCGCTCGCCGGCCTCGGCGAAATTGCGCTGCCTGGGTTGCAGCCGGGCAGCAGCATCATGCCGGGCAAAGTCAATCCCGTGGTTCCGGAAGCGGTAACCATGGTCGCTGCGCAGATCATGGGAAATGATGCAACGATCGCCATCGCCGGTCAGTCGGGCAATTTCCAGCTCAACGTCATGCTGCCGGTGATCGCCTACAACCTGCTGCAGAGCATCGACCTGCTGTCGAATGCGGCGCGCGCGCTGGCGGATTCGGCAATCGCTGGCTTTACGGTCAACGAGGCGCGCATCAACGCGGCCCTCGAGCGCAATCCGATCCTCGTAACCGCGCTCAATCCAGTAATCGGCTACGAGCAGGGCGCGAAAATCGCCAAGCAAGCGTACGCGGAGGGCCGCCCGGTGCGTGAAGTCGCCGCCGAACAGACGAAACTCGACGCGGACACGCTCGCGAAACTGCTCGATCCCCGCGCCCTGACGAAGGGTGGGAACAGCGGGAGCAGCGGTTGACGGTAGAAACCGCCAATGACGCTCTGCATGCTTCGAATACTCTGACCCCGAAGGTGCAACTGATCGACGGCAGAGGTGATAGAGCACGATAGGTGCTCGAGTTGCATCATGCAGAGACTCCCCAATGACAGGATCGCGCTGCGACGTCTTATCGAAGAGCGCCTGAAGGATACGCGCCCGCCGATGGATCCCCGGGCTGCGCTGCCGGCCGGCTTCTCGACCGAAGTTGCCGCGGCAGTCAGAGAATTCTTTCCTGCAGCGCCCGCAGCCGCCGCAGTCCTGGTGCCCATCGTCGATCATGACGACGGCCTATCGGTACTGCTCACGCAAAGAGCCTCGCATTTGAGGACGCATGCCGGTCAGATCAGCTTTCCCGGAGGGCGAATCGAGCCGACTGACGAAGGCCCGCTCGCTGCAGCCCTGCGTGAAACAGAAGAGGAAATTGGACTGTCCCGCCAGCATGTGACGTTCGCCGGCTATCTGGATCCACAGCTCGTGCTGACCGGCTTCTGGGTGACGCCCGTCGTCGCGTTCGTCCAGCCCGGTTTCGCACTCACGCTCGATCGACGCGAAGTCGAATCAACCTTCGAAGCGCCGCTAGCACACATTCTCGACGCCACGAATCATCACTCGCGTGAACGCGTGATCGGCTCGACGCGTGTACAGGTCTATGACATCCCTTATGGTCCTCACCACATCTGGGGCGCAACCGCCGGCATGCTGATGGGGCTGTATCGGCTGCTGGCGCAGCCGCAGGGCAGGTGAGTTGACCGTTGACGGTTGACTGTTGACAGTCAGCCGAAGAGGAAGCAACCCTCTTACGTCAACCGTCAACCGTCAACCGTCAACCGTTTCCCATGCCCATCTCCCGCCTCCTGCAAATCATGTCCCGGCTGCGCGATCCGCGGAGCGGCTGTCCGTGGGATCTCGAGCAGAACTTCCGCACCATCGCTCCTTATACGATCGAGGAAGCATACGAAGTCGCCGATGCGATCGAGCGCGAGGACCTGCCTGCGCTGCGTGATGAGCTCGGGGATCTGCTGTTCCAGGTGGTCTTTCATGCGCAGATGGCGAAAGACCACGGTGCGTTCGCATTCGATGACGTCGTCGACGCGATCTGCGACAAGATGGAGCGTCGTCATCCGCATGTCTTCGGCGATGAGCGCATCGATACTGCAGACGCGCAGACCGTCGCCTGGGAAGAGCACAAACGGCGCGAACGTGCGGCGAGAAGCGACAGCATTCTCGATGACGTGCCGGTTGCATTGCCCGCACTGACGCGAGCGAACAAGCTCGGCAAACGCGCTGCGCAGGTGGGATTCGAATGGCAGGACGTTTCGGGTGCGCTCGGCAAGCTCGACGAAGAACTCGGTGAGCTGCGCGAGGAAATTTCGCGCGGCGCGAATCGTAGCGACATCGCGAATGAACTCGGCGACGTGCTGTTCTGCATCGTCAATGTCTGTCGTTACCTCCAGATCGACCCGGAAACCTCGCTGCGCAATACCAACGCCAAATTCGAACGCCGCTTCCGCTACGTCGAGCAGAAACTGAAGGAGCAGGGCAGAACGCCCGAGCAAACGACGCTCGAGGAAATGGATCGGCTCTGGGACGAAGCGAAAGGCAAGAAGTGATCAGTGGCTGATGCACTTCGTTGTCGCAGTTCTGGAACGCATCGGAGCCTTCGTTGAAAGGCCAGCCCAGGTCTGAAGAAGGCTTTTCAGGACCGTCACGTAAATACATCCATGTAGGACTTTGGGCGCAACATCCCTGTTGCTCACAATCCTGAAAAGCCTTCTTCAGACCCAAACTGGCCTGCACCATTTGAATCCGTACGCTCGCTCGTCAAGCGCAGCCGCGAGCATGACTTCTCTTCTCTTCAACGCCTGAACGAGGGCCACGCGAGCGTCTGCCTCCCGACGCTGTTTTCAGGAACGTCAAAAAGATGGACCTTTTTGCCGTAGCGCCACA
>JBOHZJ010000486.1:0-6630 GCA_050738395.1 Steroidobacter sp. | reverse complement strand
AGAGGTAAGGAATGCAGATCCCGTCTCTCCCAAGGAAGAGGTAAGGAATGCCGATCCCCTCTCCGAAGGAAGAGGTAAGGAATGCCGATCCCTCTCCCAAGGGAGAGGTAAGGAATGCCGATCCCCTCTCCCTTTGGGAGAGGGTTAGGGTGAGGGATCGCGAAGCGGCGGCGCGTGGTCGCGCGGCGCTTCCGAAATGCGTTACGTGATATCCGCAACATCCTCGTTCTTCACGTCGAGCACCGTCAGCGACGACATTCCACCCATGGGGCTCGGCCACTGTATCGATTGAGCGGGGCTCAGCCCGATCAGCGCAGCGCCGATTGGCGTCAGAATCGAAATGCGGTTTTGATCGATATCTGCGTCCTTCGGATACACCAGCGTCACCTTGCGCGTCTTCTTGGTCGCATCCTCGCTGTAGGTGACGTGGGAACCCATCCGCACGACGTTCGGCGAGCAATGATCGTCCGGCACGACGTGTGCGCGGCTCAGTTCATCGGACAGGTATTCCGCAACCGGAGAAATCTTCTCCAGCGCTTTTTCTGCGAGGTTCATCAACCGCACATGTTCGCTCTTGGGAATCACGATCCGCGGTCGCGGCGCGGGTTTGCTGAAGTTCTGTATATTCATTTGAATCACCATTCTCGTGAACGACTGCGTCACGAACAAATCGCACGACGGTCGAGCCGTGCAGGACCTGCGAAGTCGGCGCGTGCGAAAGGGATTCGCATGGACGACGCCTGAAGGAAATCGAAACTCGGAAACGCTCGGGAGCCCCGAGCGAAGAGCGATCGAACGCTACGCCCGGGGCGGGTGGCCCTGGATAAAGCATCCTGCGTGATGCAGGGCGCGAATGAATCGAAGATTGCTGTTCACGGTATGAGGATAGTCATTTGTCAGGGGCAGTCAACCACAGAGATCCCACCTGCGGGTAGAATTTCCGGATGCAAACCCCTGCTGCTGCTTTCTATCTCGACCCGTCGCGACTCGCGCGCGAACACGAAACAGTGTTCGCACGATCGTGGCAACTCGTGGGCCGTACGGATCAACTGCAAAATCCAGGCGACTACTTCACTACACGCCTGGGTCGTGAGCCGCTGCTATTCGTCAACGACCATGGGGTGCTGCGCGGCTTTTTCAACGTCTGCCGGCATCGCGCCGGTCCGGTTGCGCAGGGATGCGGGCGCGCGAGCCGCCTGTCGTGCCGCTACCACGGCTGGACGTACGACCTTTCCGGACAACTGCTGCGCACGACTGAAATGGAGGGCGCGCCCGATTTCGATATGTCGCAGATCCGGCTGCAGAGTGTCGCCGTACATCGCTTCGGGCCGCTGCTCTTTGCGGCGCTCGATCCTGCGACGCCGTCCTTCGATGAGTTTTTCCCCGGCGTGACGCGACGCTGCGCGAGTCTCGACCTCGAGCGAATGCGTTACGTGACCACCCGCAGCTATCCGGTAAACGCAAACTGGAAGGTGTACGTCGATAACTTCCTCGAGGGCTACCACATCCCTCTGGTCCATCCCGGCCTGAATCGCGAACTGGATTATCGCCAGTACGTCGTCGAGCATGGCGAGCGCTACGTTCTTCAGTATGCCCCGGTGCGCGCGGGCACGGCGTCCTACTACAAGGGAGATACAGGCGACGGGCAGGCCTGGTACTACTGGCTGTTTCCCAACATCATGCTGAATATTTACGAAGGGCAACTACAGACGAACGTGGTAATTCCGGTGGATGTCGATCACACAATCGTGAGGTTCGACTGGTTTGCATATGAACCCGCGCCCGATGCGGAAACTAACGAACGCTGGCGCGATCTCGCGCGCTTCAGCGAAGAGGTTCAGGCGGAAGACGCGCAGATCTGCGAGGCCGTACAGTTCAACCTGGGTTCGCGCGCGTATCGATCGGGTCCCTATTCGCCAAAACGCGAAAACGGCTTGTTGCTGTTCCACCAGCTCATGGGTGCGGAGCGCGGCTGACGCTCAGGCGCGCCGCTTGCCGGAGTTCGAGGTGGCCCTCCTGAGCGACTGCACCAGCGAGCCCTTTGGGCCGAAGCTCCAGTGATTCCCGTAGTCGATGTCCGCAACCACATACGCGCCGTTCTCCTGTACCACCCGGACGCGATCGATCCAGTTCACCGCAGGCGTTTTTGCACCGTAAACGAATCGCACCGGCACGACGTGTTCGTCGCCCATGGATTCGACGTCGCTCGTCGTAAATGACGTCGGACCCTCAAACAGGCTCGAAAACAGATCGCCTTCGGCGAAAGCCGGCTTCTCGCCCGGCGCACGTCCGAGATCGCGTTCGTGGATCGCGCGGGCTTCTGCGAGCAGCGTGTGCAATTCCGAGCTGATGTAGGGCCGCATGCTCGCAAGCTGCTCCCGCGTCGGCGCGCCGGTCATCCGTGACGCAATGCGCCAGTCGTAGAAGGTTTTCACTGCGTCCTCTGGCGAGACGACGTCTGGAAGCCCGTCCCCCCTGCAACTGACGAGCACGAGCAGTAATGCGAGCGTGATGTGTCTGTGGAATGCGAATCGTCCGCTGCTCATCGTGAACCCTGCCTGCCGCGATGAATGAACAACGGGTCAGGGGCGACTATGTTTCCGCCTTCAGCGCTGGTGCAGAGCCGCCAGCGCCTCCGTGCGCGAAACGATGGGCGCGAATCCCAACTCACGGCGAGCCTTCTCGGTTTTGATCGTGCAGTCGCGCGACATCATGGCTGCGGCGAAGCGCGTGAGCGGCGGCTCAGATTTTCTGCCTGTCAATCGCCACACGCTTTCAGTCATCGCGCCCAGCGAGCGCGCCAGCCACCCGGGAATCGATTTGTCGGGCGGCGTGAGGCCGCGCGTCGCAAGCAGCGCGGTGATGAATTCGCGCAGCGTGGTGGTTCCCTCATCGGTGACGAAATACGCATTGCCGCCGGAGCCGCGCTCGAGCGCGAGCGTCACGCCATGGACGAGATTGTCGATATGCGTCGTCGATGAATGAGCGCGGCCTGCATCGATCCAGACGAAACGACCTGCGCGCACCATCGATTCAAGCGCGGGCAGAATTGTCTGATCGCCCGGACCCCAGACGAACCGCGGACGGATCGATATCGTGGCGAATCCGGGCGCGTTGGCCGCGAGCACGGCGCGCTCGGCAGCCGCTTTGGTTTCGGAGTACAAGAACGGTGTGTGCCTCGGATAGGGATAGTCTTCGTCGACGCCTGACATGTCCTGTCCGCGAAACAGCGCCGCCTCCGTGCCCATATGAATGAAGCGACGTACGCCCGCACTGCGCGCGGCGTTCAGTAATTGACTCGTACCATCAACGTTCGTCGCCCAGAACTGCTTGCGCGCGCCCCATTGCTTCACGAAAGCCGCGCAATGAATTACCGCGTCACAGCCAGACAACACGTCCGCCGGCGTAGCGCCGAGTTCACATCGCACCGGCGTCGCATTCACCGCCTTGATGCTGGCGTCGCTCGCAGGCGAGCGGGACATCGCGTGCACTTCGTGCGTGCGCGCGAGCGCCGCAGCAATTGCGCCGCCGACGAACCCGGATGCGCCGGTGATGAATATGCGATGAGCCACGTGTGTTCTGGTCTGGTTGTGCGTTGTCAGTTGCCCGTTGTCCGCAAAGAGCGTCGCAACTGACGCTAAACGTTCTGCGCACAACGGACAACGCAGAACAGACAACGGAACCGATCCCGTGCCCTCCCGATTAGATCATGCATGTCGCAAATCTCAAGGCTTGTGGCGCCCGGCGGCGTTCTTCATAGTGCCGCCTCTCATCCCGCACCCCGGATCCGCCTCGCATGCTCCCTTCGATCGAATCGCGTATCGCCGCCGAACTTTCCGCCAGGCCGCAGCAGGTCATCGCTGCGATCGCCCTTCTCGATGAAGGCGCTACGGTTCCATTCATTGCACGCTACCGAAAGGAAGCGACCGGCGGTCTCGATGACACACAATTGCGGACGCTGGAGGAGCGGTTATCGTATTTGCGCGAACTGGAAGAGCGCCGGGCGGCGATCCTTACGAGTATTGACGAGCAGAAGAAGCTGACGCCCGAGTTGCGAACGAGCATCGAAGCGGCGGAGACCAAGCAGCGGCTCGAAGATCTGTATCTGCCCTACAAGCCGAAGCGACGGACCAAGGCGCAGATCGCGCGCGAAGCCGGGCTCGACGTCCTCGCTACAGCGCTGCTCGCGGATCACTCGCTCATCCCTGAAACCGAAGCGGCGAAGTATCTGAAACCCGCCTTCACGACAGAGCAGGGCGAGAATCCGGGCGCGCCCGACGTGAAGGCTGCGCTTGAAGGGGCGCGAACGATCCTGATCGAGCAATTCGCCGAGGACGCCGAACTGCTCGCGAACCTGCGTGCGCACCTGAACGATCACGGCGTACTGGTCTCGACGCTCGTGGAAGGCAAGGAGGAAGCCGCCGCCAAATTTCGCGACTACTTCGCCTACAGTGAACCGATCAGGAGCATTCCGTCGCATCGCGCACTCGCGCTGTTTCGCGGCCGCAAGGAAGAATTGCTGAAGGTGAGCCTCAAGCTTCCGGAAGAGCTGCAGACGCCCGCCGCTTCGGGTCAGGCGCCGTTCAATGCATGCGAACTGAAAATCGCAGCGCGCTTCTCCATCAGCGATCGCAAACAGCCCGCGGACGCCTGGTTGCTGCAGACCGTGCGCTGGACCTGGCAGGTCAAGCTCTCGTGGCAGCTCGAAGCGGAGCTTCTGACCGAATTGCGCGAGCGATCGGAGGAAGAAGCCATCCGTGTGTTCGCCCGCAATCTGCACGACTTGCTGCTGGCCGCGCCCGCCGGGCCGCGCGCGACGATGGGTCTCGATCCCGGACTACGCACCGGTGTGAAGATCGCGATCGTCGATCGCACCGGCAAGGTTCTCGAAACGGCGACGATCTATCCGCACGTGCCTCGCAACGATTGGGACCGGTCGATCGCGGCGCTTGCGATGCTTGCGAAGAAGCACAGCGTGGATCTGATCAGCATCGGCAACGGCACGGCTTCACGCGAGACCGACAGGCTCGCCGGCGAAGTCATGAAGAAGCATCCGGAGTTGAAGCTGACGAAAATCGTCGTGTCCGAAGCAGGCGCGTCGGTGTACTCGGCGTCTGCACTCGCCGCGAAAGAATTTCCGGATTTAGATGTGAGCCTGCGCGGCGCCGTGTCGATCGCGCGACGTCTGCAGGACCCGCTCGCGGAGTTGGTGAAAATCGATCCGAAGTCAATCGGCGTCGGCCAGTACCAGCACGACGTCAATCAGACGAAGCTCGCGCGCAGCCTCGACGCAGTCGTCGAAGATTGCGTGAACGCAGTCGGCGTCGATGTGAATACCGCGTCCGCTGCGCTGCTGGCGCGCATCTCCGGTCTGTCATCGACGCTCGCCGAAAACGTCGTGCGCTACCGCGATGAGCACGGCGCCTTCGCAAGCCGCGCCGGGCTGAAGAAGGTCCCGCGCCTTGGCGACAAGACTTACGAGCAGGCGGCGGGGTTTCTGCGCGTGATGAATGGCGAGAATCCGCTCGACGCCTCGGCAGTACACCCGGAGGCGTATTCGGTGGTCGAGAAAATCCTCGCCGATCTCAAACGACCCGCGCGAGAAATTCTCGGCGACGCTGGCAGTCTCAAGAAAGTGGAAGCGAGCCGGTATGTGGACGAGCGCTTCGGCTTGCCGACTGTTCGCGACATCCTGCGCGAGCTCGAAAAGCCAGGCCGCGATCCGCGCCCGGAGTTCAAGACCGCCGAATTCAAGGAAGGCGTGGAGGACCTCAAGGATCTACAACCTGGGATGATCCTCGAAGGCGTCGTAACGAACGTCGCAAACTTCGGCGCCTTCGTCGACATCGGCGTGCACCAGGACGGTCTCGTGCACATCTCCATGATGTCGAACAAGTTCGTGAAGGATCCGCACGAATTCGTGAAGGCGGGCGACGTCGTGAAGGTGAAAGTGCTCGAAATCGATCAGCAGCGTAAGCGCGTAGCGCTGACGATGCGCCTCGACGAATCGGCGCCGCGCGCCCGTGAGAACACGAGTGCCGAGCCGCGACGCGATCAAGGGCAGCGAACGCAGAAGCCATTCAAACGCGAGCCCGAGCCGCAGGGGAATGGCGCGATGGCGGACGCGCTGACGCGGGCGTTTAAGGGGACGTAGGGAACGTAGCCGGGTCAGAGGTCGTCGCCAAGGGCGGCTGACTCTCAGATTGCGCTGGGTGCCGGGCACCGAGTGTCCCGCTCCTTACCAAGTCAATGCTTGAGTGGCAAAGTTCGTTGGCGGCCAGCCTCAGCAAGTGGACTGGAGAGTTGAACGAAGGCGAACTGATTTTGGCGTGGGCGAACATTGGCGCCCTGGTGGAAGGACAGTTGAAGCTGTTTCTGTCGGTCTACTACAAAGACTACTTGGCGAACATACACACAGTCATCAAAGACAAAGACGGCCAAGTCGTTGACCCTGATGGTGTTGCGCTGGAGAAATTGCGAGTGTTCTTCAACAAGAACATTTGGCCCGCTGGAGAGACTTGGGACTCTTGGATCCTGTTGGTTCAGCGAAGGCGGAACGCGATACACGCTTTCAAAGCGAAGCCAATCGGCACATCCGCGGAGCTTCATGAGTCATTGAGGACACTTCGA
>JBOHZJ010000485.1:0-12459 GCA_050738395.1 Steroidobacter sp. | reverse complement strand
ACCGACGGTGCAACTTCCTCCTTGCGCTTCATCCGATTGATCGCCTTGATGACCAGGAAGATCGCGAACGCTACGATGATGAAATCGAACGTTGTCTGCAGGAAAGCCCCGTAGTTGATGGCGACGGGATCCCTGCCCTGCTGAATGGCAGGCAAGGTAAGCGCCAGGTCGGAGAAATCCACTCCGCCGATCAGGTAGCCAAGCGGCGGTGTGATGATGTCATTGACGAACGAAGTGACGATCTTGCCGAACGCGGCGCCAATGATGATGCCGACGGCGAGATCGATAACGTTTCCCTTGACCGCAAACTCCCGGAATTCTCTTGCAATGCTCATTGCTGCTCCTTCTTCTTGATGACTACCAATTGACGGGCAGACCAGCGCTCTGGGCGGTCCGAACTGTCAACCCCCAACCGTCAACCGTCAACTTTGCTCACGTCAGCCGGTTGATCCCGTTATACGCCGCGACGCGATACGCCTCCGCCATTGTCGGATAATTGAAAGTCGTGCGGGTGAAATAGCGGACGTCATTGATATCGCGACTCGCCATGACGGTCTGGCCGATGTGCACTATCTCGGAGGCTCCATCGCCGAAGCAATGCACACCGAGCACTTCCATTGTCTCGGCGTGAAAGATGATCTTGAGCATGCCGACGCGCTCATCCGTCATCTGCGCCCGGGCGAGATTCTTGAATGCGCAGTGGCCCACTTCATAGGGCACTTTGGCGTCCTGCAATTCGCGCTCGTTTTTGCCGATCGATGAGATCTCGGGAATCGTGTAGATCCCGCTCGGAATCATGTCGAGCCGATGCGGCTCGATTTTCGGATCCAGAATGTGTTGTACGGCATACGATCCCTGCACATAGGCGGCGCTCGCAAGCGCCGGGGGACCGGCAATGTCGCCTACGGCGTAGATATGGGGTACGAGGGTCTGATAGCAGCCGTTCACGGCGATCTGTCCGCGCGAATTACTTTCCAGGCCAACGCTCTGGATCTTCAATGCCTGTGAATTGCCGGTGCGACCGTTGGCCCACAACAGAACGTCGGATTTGATCTTGCGACCCGACTCCAGATGCAGAACCACATCGCGCTCGCGCGCTTCCAGCGCTCTCAATTGCTCGTTGTGCCGGATGACGCAGCCCTGTTCGCGCAAGTGATAGGACAGAGCTTCCGCGATCTCGTCATCGAGAAACGACAGCAGGCGATCCTGCGTGTTGACGAGCGTCACCTTGGCTCCGAGGTTGATGAAAATCGAGGCGTACTCACACCCGATGACGCCGGCTCCGTAAATCGTGACCGAAAAGGGATGTTCGCCGTACCGCAGGATCGAATCACTGTCGCGAATCCGCGCATGGGCGAAGTCGACCTCAGGCGGGTGATACGGTCGTGAACCGGCTGCAATGACAAGGTGCTTGCCGGAGATCTGCACTGGTTTGCCCGCGGCTGGATGCACCTCAAGCGTGTGCGGATCGACGAAATGCGCCTCGCCCGCAAAGATCGGCACGCGATTACGCTCGTAGAAGCGACGACGGCTCGCCACCTGCGAATCGACGACTTTGCCCGCGGACGCGAGCAACTGCGGATAGCTGAGTCGCGAGGCGTCGCGAAATTCACGCAGCATCGGATTACGGCGCAGGTCATGCAGAATTTTGACCGCATGACGCAGCGCCTTGCTCGGAATCGTGCCCCAGTGCGTGCAGCCGCCGCCGACCTCGAAGTAACGCTCGACGACCGCGACGCTGCGATGATTCTTGGCCGCCGTCATGGCGGCGCCCTCGCCGGCCGGGCCACTGCCGATAACGACCACATCGAACTTATCCATCGAACGCCGATCCTCACGCTGCGAACTGAGTGTCCTCGGGAATGATCGGCGACGGACCTATTGCCTAACAATATTCATTTAGCAGTCGCACTCAGTCCGCCCGTGACCTTCGCCTTCTGTTTCTTCGACTCGCCTCATCCACCGAAACGATTGCGCCGTATCAAAGGACGCCAAGCGCGATCCGTGTCATGTTGCCTTTTATCCAAAATGCTTCCGCTGCGCAGAAGAAGTTAGTACCCTTCGCGCTACCGCTGCAATTCGTCAGCACGGGGCCGTTCAGCCCCTCCGCGTAAATTTTTCCTTTCAACTCCTGGATCTGAATTCAAGGAGGATCCATGAACCAATCCAATTTGCTTTTGCGTCGCGCCGTGATCGCCGCGCTCGCGCTTTCCGCCCTTCCCGCAATTGCTCAGAAAACGGAGCAGGCCGAGTCAGGCCGCTCAATCGAAACCATTGTCGTCACCGCGCAGAAGCGCGAGCAAAGCCTGCAGGACGTCCCCATTGTCGTGACCGCTGTTTCCGAGCAACTGCTGCAGGACACAGGTGTGCAGGACATCAAGGACCTCACGATCCTGACGCCGGGCCTGACGGTCACATCCACGTCGAACGAGTCATCTACGACCGCGCGCATCCGCGGCATCGGCACGGTCGGCGACAACCCCGGCCTTGAATCCTCCGTCGGCGTCGTGATCGACGGCGTCTACCGCCCGCGCAACGGCGTCAGCTTCGGGGACCTGGGCGAACTCGAGCGCATCGAGGTGCTGAAAGGACCGCAGGGGACGCTGTTCGGCAAGAACACCTCGGCGGGCGTCATCAACGTCGTGTCGAAGCGACCCACGTCTGATTTCGAATCCGACATCGAACTGTCCGCGGGCAATTACGGCGCACTGGAAGGATCTGCGTCCATCAATGGTCCGCTGGCCGACAAACTGGCTGGCCGGCTGTACGTTGCAGCGCGTGAACGTGACGGTTTGCTGGATGTCGAGCGCGGTCCCGGTCCACGCACCGAGGATGAAGATGGCGATCGCAGCTTCTATACCGCTCGCGGGCAGGTGTTGCTGGAGCCGTCTGAATCGCTGGATATTCGTCTGGTCGGCGACTACTCCGAGCGCGATGAGAACTGCTGCGCGGCGCCTCAGGCGGTCCTGACCCCAAGCCCCGCTGTTCTTGGAGCATTGAACGCGACTGTGCCCGGCTCCTTTGCGAATCCGGCCGATCCGTTCGAGCGCCGTGCATTCTCCAATCGCAGCACCGAACAGTCGATCACCGATCAGGGTGCATCGGTGGAAGTGAATTGGGACCTCGACGCGCTGGGCGGCGCGACCCTGACCTCGATCACCGCATGGCGAGAGTGGGAAATCGACAGCGCGCAGGATTCCGATTTCACGACGGTCGACATTCTGTATCGCGATGCGAACGGCGATAACGGCAACACGTTCGAGCAACTCAGCGAAGAGCTGCGCGTTGGCGGTGAAACCGATCGTCTCAACTGGACCGTGGGCGCCTTCTATGCGGCCGAGGATCTCGATTCACGCAACCAGCTGTTCTATGGCACGCAGTTCCAGCAGTACTACAGCACGCTGCTTGGCAATCCCGCGGCTATCGGCGCATTGACCGGCCTCGGCGCCGCCGCATTCGTGGGCGGCCAGGGGACGCAGGACCGCTATGAGCAGGATTCGGAAACCTGGGCGCTGTTCACCAACAACAACTTCCAGGTCACCGACGCTCTCGAACTGACGCTCGGCCTGCGTTATACGAGCGAGTCGAAGGATCTGGACACCCAGTATTTCAATCAGCACGGCGGCGTTGGCTGTCAGGCGCTGCGCAACCGCCTGCTGCCCGTCATTTTGCCGAGCGTTCCGGCCGCAGCCCTGCCCACCATTTTCGGCATCGGCTGCGCCACCTTTGCGGATCCCCTGTTCAACAATCTCGCCACCACCCAGACCATCGACGAGAACGAGCGGAGCGGCACGGCGAAGGCTGCGTATCGCTTTACCGATGAAGTGATGGCGTATCTTTCTTTTGCGCGCGGATACAAGGCGAGCGGCTTCAACATGGACCGTGAGCGCACCAATAGCAACATCTCGAACAGTCCGCTGGCGCCGCCCATTCAGGCCGATACCGACACGAGGTTCGACAAGGAACTGGTGGACTCGTACGAACTGGGCATGAAAACGCAGTGGCTCGAGAACAGCCTGCTGCTGAATGGCGCAGTGTTCTACCAGGACTACACGGACTTCCAGCTGAACACCTTCACGGGCATCGTGTTCGTCGTGGAGTCCCTACCGCAGGTCGTTTCTCAGGGCGTCGATCTCGACATCGTGTGGTACACGCCGCTTGAGCAGCTCAGCATTCAGGGCGGCGTCACCTACGCCGAAACCACGATCGAAGACTTCGGAGCGGCCCTGCCGCTGTTCAGCGTGGCGCGCAAGAACGACACCCTGTCATTCGCTCCGGAATGGTCGGGCAGCCTGTCGGCGACGTTCGAACAGCCCGTCGGCGCCAATCTGCTGTTCCGCGCCAATCTCGGAGCGAAGTACATGTCCGAGTACAACACCGGCTCGAGCCTCGATCCGCTGAAAATTCAGGACGCGTACACGCTTGTAAACGCGCGGCTTGGGTTCGGTGCGGACGACGAGAGCTGGATGATTGAGGCGTGGTCACAGAACGTAACCGACGAGGAGTACTACCAGGTCGCGTTCGACGGCACATTGCAGGGCGGAACGATTGACGCGTTTCTCGGCGCTCCGCGCACCTACGGTGTGACGGCGCGCTTCAAGTTCTGATCGGCTGGATCCCGATCGAGCGACCCGATAGAGCCTGAATCAGGGCGACTCGAGCGATCGAGTCGCCCTTTTTATTTCTGCGACTCTTTGTCTCCCGGAACGCGCTCGTTACCATCGCGAGCATGAAACGAGTTCTTCTGTCGATTCTTGTCTGCCTGCTGACTCCCGTCTGTGCACACGCCGAATGGGTCGAACGCGTGGAAGATGGCGTCATGGGCACACGCATCGCAATCGAGCTGTGGGCGCAGGACGCGGCAGACGGTCGCGCCGCGATCGACGCCGTGCTCGCCGAAATGCGTCGCATCGATGAGCTGATGAGCACCTACAAACCCGACAGCGAACTCTCGGACGTCAATGCGCGGGCCGCGCGGGAACCGGTCAGGATTTCGCAGGAGCTATTCGATCTGCTCGCGACGTCTCTCGATTATTCGAAAGCGACGGATGGCGCGTTCGACATTACCTACGCCAGCGTCGGTCATCTGTACGACTTCAGGCGTCGGGTGCGACCCGGGGATAAGGAGATCGCTGCAGCGCTGCCGGGAATCAACTACCGACACGTAGTGCTGAACCGCAAGGCGCGCACAGTGCGCTTTGCGCGAGCCGGCGTCCGGATCGATCTGGGCGGGATCGGCAAGGGCCATGCGGTCGACCGCGGCGCCGCGGTGTTGCAGGCGCGTGGCGTGGAGCACGCGCTGGTCACGGCCGGCGGCGACACCCGCATCATCGGGGATCGCTTTGGTGAGCCTTGGGTTGTCGGGATCCGACATCCGGATCGGGAGGATGAGGTCATTGCGCGCATTCCGCTGGAGGATGCGGCGATCTCAACGTCCGGCGACTACGAACGCTATTTCGATGAGAGCGGCGTTCGTTATCACCACATCATCGATCCGCATACCGGTCGATCTGCGAGCAAGGTGCGTAGCGCGACCATCATCGGGCCGACCGCCACACGCACGGACGGTTTGTCGA
This sequence comes from Steroidobacter sp., assembly GCA_050738395.1. Lineage (GTDB taxonomy): Bacteria > Pseudomonadota > Gammaproteobacteria > Steroidobacterales > Steroidobacteraceae > Steroidobacter. The sequence goes on along the minus strand of JBOHZJ010000485.1, from coordinate 6,883 downwards.
AAACCGCGTTCGTGCTGGGACCTGAGCGCGCGATCGAAATTTACAACCGATTCGAGGACATCGACGCCGTGCTCGTGACTCCCGACGGTCGTGTGCTCTACACGAAGGGACTGGAAGCGCCGCAGCCGTAGGTCGGGTTTCAAGCTTCTTCCCCACAAAAAAGCCGGGCGAGGCCCGGCTTTCCTGTTCCTGAGAAGTCGCGCGATTACTTCTTCGACTTCTTCTTTGCCGCAGCTTTCTTCTTCGGAGCAGCGGTCTTTTTCTGACTCTTCGCTTCGACCTTCTTCGCCTTCACTTCAGCTTTCTTCTCGGCCTTCGCCTTCTTCTCGGCCTTCTCTTCGGCGCTCTTCACCGATTTCTTCTTGGGCGACTTCTTGGCGGCAGTCGTCTTTGCGGCAGCCTTCTTCGCAGGCGCACCGCCTTCGACAGCGGCCTTCGACTCGTCAGCCAGCGCCGGCTGATCCAGCAATTGCATCAGGGCCATCGGCGCAGAGTCTCCCGGACGCGGCTCCATGCGCAAAATGCGCGTATAGCCGCCCGGCCTCGCCTTGAAGCGCGGCCCGAGACTTTCGAACAACTTCACGACGACTTCAGCGTCGCGCAACTGAGCAAACGCGCGTCGACGATTCGAATCGCTGTCGTCTTTGCCGAGCGTAATCAACGGCTCGACTACGCGGCGGAGTTCCTTCGCCTTCGGAACCGTCGTACGAATCGTCTCGTGACGCAGCAGCGAAGCCGCCATGTTGCGGAACATCGCCGCGCGATGCGGTGCATTTCGGCTGAGTTGCCGGCCGGAAAGTTGGTGACGCATTTTTCTTCAGTGACTAGTGCCTAGTGAATCGTGACTGGCGTGAGAGCCGTAAGTCGCTCTGACCAACCGCCAACCGCCAACCGCTCTCTTCTCAGATCACATCCCGATCGTCGTCGCGCTTCAGGCTCACCGGCGGCCAGTTGTCGAGACGCATACCGAGCGACAGACCGTGACTCTCGAGGACTTCCTTGATCTCGGTGAGCGACTTCTTGCCGAGATTCGGGGTCCGCAGCAGCTCCACTTCCGTGCGCTGTACGAGATCGCCGATGTAGTGGATGTTCTCGGCCTTGAGGCAGTTCGCGCTGCGCACGGTAAGCTCGAGTTCATCGACGGGACGCAGCAGGATCGGATCGAACTGCTGTTCCGCCGCTTTCGAGGCGCCTTCGTCCTGGCCCTGCAGATCAACGAACACCGAGAGCTGATCCTTCAGGATCGAGCCGGCGCGGCGAATCGCTTCTTCCGCATCGATCGTGCCATTCGTCTCGATGTCGAGAATCAGTTTGTCCAGGTTCGTACGCTGTTCGACGCGCGCGCTTTCGACGGTGTAAGTCACGCGGCGAATCGGGCTGAAGGAAGCATCGAGCTGCAGACGGCCGATCGGGCCGCTCGACTCTTCGAACGTTGCACGCTGCACTGCCGGGCGATATCCGCGGCCGCGCTCGACCTTCAACGTCATGTTCAGTTCGCCCGCCTTCGTGAGGTTCGCGATCACGAGGTCGCTGTTCAGAACCTCCACATCGTGGTCGAGCTGAATGTCGCCCGCCGTTACGGGGCCGGGGCCTTTCTTGTGAAGGCGCAGCTCGGTTTCTTCGCGGGCGTTGAGCCGAATCGCAACTTGTTTGAGATTGAGGAGAATATCGACGACGTCTTCCTACACGCCCTCGATGCTTGTGTACTCGTGCAGCACGCCATCGATCTCAGCCTCGGTGATCGCGCAACCGGGCATGGACGACAGCAACACGCGACGCAGTGCGTTACCCAGCGTGTGACCGAAACCCCGCTCGAAGGGCTCGATCACGACCTTCGCCTGTCGGGCGGTGGTCGGAGTAACTTTAACGACGCGCGGCTTCAGGAATTCGCCAACGGATGCCTGCATGGACCATTCACCTGCTTGTGAGCCGTGACCGCGGCGCTCCGAATGTGAGCGCTCGCAGCAAGCGGCGAAAGAAAACCGATTACTTCGAATACAGTTCGACGACGAGGTTCTCGTTGATGTCCGGGAGAATCTCTTCGCGATCCGGCAGTTGCTTGAACGTGCCGGTGAACTTCTTCTCGTCGACTTCGACCCATGCGGGGAAGCCGACCTGACCTTTGATCTGCAGCGCCGTCTGGATACGCAACTGCTTCTGAGCCTTCTCGCGCACCGCGATGACGTCGCCGGCGCTGCACTGATACGAAGCGATGCTCACGACATCGCCGTTCACCGTGATCGACTTGTGACTCACGAGCTGACGCGCTTCGTTGCGCGTGGCTGCGAAGCCCATGCGATACACGACGTTGTCCAGACGGCCTTCGAGCAACTGCAATAGCGTCGAGCCCGTGGCGCCAGGACGACCGCTCGCCTTGATGTAGTAATTGCGGAACTGCCGCTCGAGCACGCCGTACATGCGGCGCAGCTTCTGCTTCTCTCGCAATTGCACGCCGTAGTCCGACAATCGTCCGCGACGTTCGCCCTTGAGGCCGCCCGGCGGCACTTCGAGCTTGCACTTCGATTCGAGCGGCTTCACTCCGCTCTTGAGAAACAAGTCAGTGCCTTCGCGGCGCGACAACTTGCACTTGGGACCTAGATAACGAGCCATGAAAAACCTTCCTCGCCCCGCCGCTCAGCAGCGGGCGCTATGAATGAGCGTCAGACGCGGCGCTTCTTGGGCGGACGGCAGCCGTTGTGCGGAATCGGCGTGACGTCGGAGATGTTCGTAATCTTCAGACCACACGCGTTCAGCGCGCGCACTGCCGACTCGCGACCCGGTCCCGGACCCTTCACGCGCACCTCGACCATCTTTACGCCGTGCTCCTGAGCAGCAACGCCCGCCTTCTCCGCAGCGACCTGTGCGGCGAAAGGCGTGCTCTTGCGAGAGCCGCGAAAGCCGCATCCTCCCGAAGTCGCCCAGGACAGCGTATTGCCCTGGCGGTCCGTGATCGTGATGATCGTATTGTTGAACGACGCATGCACATGGGCGATCGCGTCGGTCACATGCTTTTTGACCTTCTTGCGCCCGCCTTTGGCGCCGCCGCTCTGACCCTGTTTCTGCTCAGCCATGTTTCTCTCTCGCGAAGTGACTAGTGACTAGTGAATGTGACTAGCCAGACGCCTGTGATATCTCTTCCCGGACCAGTCACTAATCACTAGTCACCAGTCACGTCCGACCGTTACGCCTTGCCAGCCGGGGTATTCATCTTCACCGCGGCCTTGCGCGGGCCCTTGCGGGTGCGGGCGTTCGTGCGCGTTCGCTGCCCACGCAGCGGCAAACCACGGCGATGTCGAATGCCGCGATAGCAACCCAGATCCATCAATCGCTTGATGTTCATGGAGACTTCGCGGCGCAGATCGCCTTCCACCGTCAGCTTGCCGATCTGCGAACGCAGGGCGGTGACTTCGGCGTCGGTCAGATCCTTGACGATCGTGTCGAGCTTAACGCCAGCAGCAATACAGGCTTTTTTTGCCTGCGTGTTGCCGACTCCGTAGATATGTGTGAGTCCTACCCACACATGCTTGTTCATCGGTACGTTGATACCGGCGATGCGGGCCATTGTGCGTTCTCTCCCCGCGACGAAAAGCGCGGAACTTTAAACTAAAAAACCCTGTGACTCAATGCTTTAAGCAGGCAGAGCTCAACCCTGCCGCTGCTTGTGCCGTGCATCCGAACAGATCACGTAGACCACACGGCGACGGCGAACGACCTTGCAGTTCTTGCAGATCTTTTTGACGGAAGCACGAACCTTCATAACCGTTCTCCACTCATGTCTGGCCTGGGCGGCCATATCCGCGCAGGTTGGCCTTTTTCATCAGGCCTTCGTACTGGTGCGACATCAGATGCGCGGCAACCTGCGCCTGAAAGTCCATGACCACGACTACGATGATCAGCAACGACGTGCCGCCGAAATAGAACGGCACGTTTATGCGGGAAATCAGGAACTCAGGCAGCAGACACACAATCGTGACGTACAAAGCGCCCCACACCGTGAGGCGCGTCAGCACCTTGTCGATGTACTCACCGGTCTGCTGACCCGGCCGGATGCCCGGAATGAACGCACCCGACTTTTTCAGGTTGTCGGCGGTTTCGCGCGAGTTAAAAACAAGCGCCGTGTAGAAGAAGCAGAAAAAGATGATCAGACCGCCGTACAGCACCATGTGCGCCGGCTGACCGGGAGTCAGCGCCGCTGAGACGTTCTGCATCCAGCTCATCCCACCCGATGTGCCTGACCAGCTGGCGATCGTCGCGGGAAACAGCAACAAGCTGGACGCAAAAATCGGCGGAATCACGCCCGACATGTTCAGTTTGAACGGCAAATGCGTGCTCTGGCCCGCGTACAAACGACGGCCCTGCTGCCGCTTCGCATAGTTGACCTGAATACGACGCTGGCCTCGCTCGACGAACACCACGAACGCCGTGACGGCGACGACCATGCCGAACATGATCAGTGCAACCGCGGGCCCGATTTCACCCGTGCGCACCAACTCGAGCGTCCCACCGATGGCGGAAGGAAGGCCCGCCACGATGCCGGCGAGAATGATCATCGAAATACCGTTCCCGAGACCGCGTTCAGTGATCTGCTCGCCGAGCCACATCAAAAACATCGTCCCGGCAATCAGCGTTATGGTTGCAACAAAGACGAACTGCGGGCCGGGCGCGATGACTACGCCCTGGTTCTGAAAGGCGATCGAGGCGGACGCGCCCTGCACCGCGGCCAGAAACACTGTTCCATAGCGGGTGTACTGCGTCAGCCTGCGCCGACCAGACTCGCCCTCCTTCTTGATGGAGGCGAGCTGCGGGACGACGACAGCCATCATCTGAATGATGATCGACGCCGAGATATAGGGCATGACGCCCAGCGCAAAGATGGACAAGCGCTCCAGTGCGCCGCCCGAGAACATGTTGAAAATGTCGAGGATCGTACCCTGCTGCTCCTCGAAAAATCGCGCGAGCGCCACTGGATCGATGCCCGGCGCCGGAATGAACGTTCCGACGCGGTACACGATCAATGCGCCAAGCAGGAAGAACAACCGCTGTCGCAATTCGGCGAAGCGGGTCATCTCGCCAAAGGCGGAGAGCGGTGCGGTGGCGGACTTCGTTGCCAAAACTTCTCGATTCCTGGATTAGCCGGACTGCTGGTCGCTCAGATCAGGCAGCTTCGATCTTGCCGCCGGCGGCCTCGATCGCCGTGCGCGCGCCCTTGGTCACGTGTACGCCCTTGACCGTCACGGCCCTGGAGATTTCGCCTGAGGCCACGATGCGGGCGCGCAGCGCCAGTTCGTGGGCCAGGTTCGCGGCTTTGAGGGAGGCGAGATCAATGAGGTCGCCGGTCACTTTTGCAAGTTCCGACAACCGAACTTCAGCGACCGTCGGCGCTACCTTTGAACGGAAACCCGACTTCGGCAGGCGGCGCTGCAACGGCATCTGACCGCCTTCGAAGCCCACTTTGTGGTAGCCGCCCTTGCGCGCGCGTTGTCCCTTGACGCCGCGACCACAGGTCTTGCCCTGGCCCGCAGAGGCGCCGCGTCCGACGCGAAGTCGGATTTTCTTGCTGCCCGGGGCGGGAGAAATGGTGTTCAGTTTCATCGAATTCGTTCTCCGTTGACCGTTGTCAGTTGCCCGTTCCAGAGGCCACCGGCCTGCTGCGGACAACGCACAACGGAAAACTCACAACTGTGCTCAGGCCTCTTCCACCTTCAACAAATGGCCGGAGGCGCGAATCATGCCGCGGACTTCAGGCGTATCCGCAACGATCTTCGAATCGCGAATGTGCCGCAGACCCAGGCCGCGCACCGTTGCACGATGGCCTTTCAACTGTCCGAAGACGCTCTTCACGAGCGTCACCTTGAGGGATTTCGCAGGGGTGTTAACCATGACTTCAGCCCAGAATCTCTTCGACGCGCTTGCCGCGCTTCGCGGCGATATCGTCGGGTGACTGCGCGCTCGAAAGCGCATTCATCGTCGCGCGCACGACGTTGATCGGATTGCGCGAACCGTAGCTCTTCGCGAGGACGTTGCGCACGCCAGCGCACTCGAACACCGCTCGCATGCCGCCGCCTGCGATCAGCCCTGTACCGTCCGCCGCCGGCTGCATGTACACGCGCGACGTGCCATGACGGCCGTGCACCGCGTAGTGAAGCGTCGCGTTCTTCAGCGCCACGGTCGACAAGTTCTTGCGGGCCGCCTGCATCGCCTTCTGAATCGCGACAGGTACTTCACGCGCTTTGCCGTAGCCGAAACCGACCTTGCCGCGGCCGTCGCCCACGACGGTCAGCGCCGTGAAGCCGAACTGACGCCCACCCTTCACGACTTTCGCAACGCGATTGACCGCAACGAGCTTCTCGATGTACTCATCGCCCGCGCCTGATTTTTCAACTCTGGCCATGTGCCTTCTCTCTGTGTAGGTCGGACTTCAGTCCGACGCCTGCTGCCGCGTTGAACCGACCTGCCTAGAACTCGAGACCGTTCTCGCGCGCGGCGTCCGCAAGCGCCTTGATTCGTCCATGAAACTTGAATCCAGAACGATCGAACGCAACCTGCTTGATGCCTGCGGCCTTCGCCTTGTCGGCGATGGCCTTACCGACGGCCGCCGCGGCAGTCGCATTGCCTGTGCCCTTCAAGCCTTCGCGAACGTCCTTCTGCAAGGTCGACGCGGCGGCCAGCACCTTCGAGTCGCCATCGAAAATCTGCGCGTAGATGTGCTGCGGGGTGCGATGCACCGATAGGCGCAAAGCCTTCAGCTCGCGAATCTTCGCGCGGCTCTTCACTGCTCTGCGCAACCGCTGGGCGTTCTTGTTCATCACTCGTTACTCGTTCAAAACCGTGAGTAGTGAATCGTGAGCCGTGAGTTGCGAATCCGGCCGGTGATCTCTCGACT
>JBOHZJ010000484.1:0-1848 GCA_050738395.1 Steroidobacter sp. | reverse complement strand
CGATAGATGTCCTCGTGCACGAGCACCAGATTCCCAAGCTGACGCTGGGCGGCAAGTCGAGCGGCATCTGGCGCCATGCCAGAACCAACGTAGCGAGCGGTGAGCAACTCGAGATGCGAGCGCAGTTCATCCGAGGCTTCGTGAGACAGGCGTCCACGTCTCAATACGAAACGCAGCCGCGAAACGACGGCGATGAGCCTTTCCCACATGTCAAGGACGCTCTGCGGTCCGCAGACGGGCGATTACGCCCGCGATACGGTCCCAGTTCTCAGTTTCGGTCGTCAACTGCCGACGACCGCTTCGCGTGATGGCGTAGAACTTTGCTTTCCGATTGTTGTCGGAAATCCCCCAGCTCGCCGAGATCCATCCCTGTTGCTGAAGACGCATCAACGATGCGTATACCGTTCCCTCATTCAGCGTCAACACGGCGTCGCTGATCTGCTCGATCCGACGCGCGATCCCGTAGCCGTGCAGTGGACCCATGGTGTCGAGCGTCTGCAAGACCATCAGATCGAGAGTGCACTGCAACACGTCTGTCTTGGAGGGCGCGCTTCCTTTGGCCACAACATAGGAGTATCGCAGTGACCTTTGGGATGTCAATAGGTAGATCGATGCCAGGTTGAAGGGAACCTCGGAAAAAGTAGTAGCAACCTCGACACGGTGTGATCCGGAACACTCCTCCGGAAAGACTCCTGTCCCCTGCACGCTCTTTGCGACCCTCAGGCGGCGCCCCGTAACGCATCGATTCGGCGAAGCAAGGCGCTGATGAGGTTCCAACTCGCGAAATTCTGGCTCACCAACTCCAATCTGTTGATTTCAAACGAATGGCGTTCCGTCGCAAATAGTCAATCGAACCACTGGGCGGAGTTCCTTTCGTTCTTCGTTGTGGTGCTCCTCTCGGGACATGACTCACTCGGAACGCAAGGCGGTGTTCGGATCAATGCAAGACGCCCGAATCGCAGGTACGCAGCAGGCGACGAAGGCCGAGATGGCCAGCAGCGCTGCGACAGCGCCGAACGTTGGAAGGTCGGTAGGTGTGAGGTCGTACAGGAGATTCGTCATCAGCCGGGTCAGGCCGGCGGCAGCAACAAGACCGATGGCAATGCCAACGAGCGCCAGCTGCATCCCCTGTCGAACGACCATCCGGACGACGTCGCGGCGCTGGGCACCGAGCGCCATGCGGAGCCCGATCTCTCGCGTACGCTGTGCAACCGTATACGCGATCACGCCATAAATGCCGACGACTGAGAGCAGGAGCGCCGTCAGTGCAAAAGCGTTCAGCAGGAAGGCGCTGAAGCGCCGCGGCGCCACGGAGTCCGTTAGAGCGTCCTCCAGCGTCTGCACGTCATAGACGGCCTGCGTTCGGTCGAGCTCGGCCATCACCTTTCTGATCGTCGGCGCGATCACCATAGGATCACGCGGCACACGAACGACGAGCGCGATCCCTGAACCGATCGGTACGTGCACGTACGGCACGTACACCTCCGGCTCCGCCGCGGTATCAAGCCTCGAATGTTTCTCGTCGGACACCACGCCGACAACCGGCACATAGAAGGGTTCTCTCGGGTTCGGCGCAATCGCCTGAACGGACAAATACGCGCCGACAGGATCTTGGTCGCCGAATTCCCGGCGCGCAAAACTCTCGTTGATCATGACGACAGGCCTCGGCTCGAACTCGTTGATCCAGCGCCCGCGCACCACTCGCAGTCCCATCACGTTGGCATAGCCCGCCGAAGTCGCATTGAGCGTCGTTGGTATAGGAATTCCAGCTTGCGGCTGACGCTGACGGCCTTTCACGTCGAGACCCGTGCGGATCGGATAGTGGGGCGTCACGCCGACGGCCTGCAC
>JBOHZJ010000483.1:0-6734 GCA_050738395.1 Steroidobacter sp. | reverse complement strand
GTGTTGAAGAGCGCCGTGGAGAGGCGTTTGCAATGGCCAGCTGGCGTTTGAACGCGCAATGGACGATCGAAGGCGGTTCCCGCTTCGAATCCTCGCAGCTGGTGCAGAGCGGCGACAGTAACGATCGCAAGTCGTTCTTCTTTGCGAAGCCGCGGGCGCTGGTTTCATTTGCGCCCGCGCAGGACTCGCAATGGCGCCTGCTGCTGGAACGACGCGTTGGACAGCTCGACTTCGAGGATTTCGTCAGCTCCACTTCGCTATCGGCCGACACGGTGACCGCCGGAAATCCTGATCTGGAGCCCGACCGGACCTGGGTAGCGGAGCTGGCGTGGGAGCGTCACTTCATGAAAAGCGGCTCGCTCGTGCTGACGGTCCGTCGCGAGGAAATCGCGGACCTGATCGATCGAATTCCTGTCGCAGGTCCAGTCGTCTTCGACGGCGTCGGCAATATCGGCGACGCCGTGCGCGAGGAGTTCGAAATGAGTATCAATCTCCCGCTGGAAGCTCTCGGCCTCGCGTCGGCGCGTCTGAAAGCGACGGCGTTGTGGCGGAACAGCCGCGCGACCGATCCTGCGACCGGGGAGTCACGAGCCATCTCGGAAGATGCGCCATTCGAAGCCGCGCTGCACTTCACGCAGGATATGACGCGATGGAACACTCACCTGGGAATCGATGTCGAGTTCGCGACTGAAACGCCCGAGTTCATGTTCGATGAGATCCGCAGCGAACGACTCGGGAGCATGGTGAATATTTTCGCGGAGTACGAACCCGCGCCCGCCTGGAATATTCGTCTTTATGCGAACAATCTCGCGGACCGCTCGACGCAACGCGAGAGACGCATCTTCGACGGCGTGCGCGGCGGCGCGCCGCTGATCTATGTCGAAACGCGAACGCTCAGGATCGGACCCTACGTCGGGCTGAGTGTGCGACGAACGTTCGGCGACTAACGCCGTGCGCGGTACTCAGCGAGTCAATGTCCGCGCGTTTTGCCCGAGGGTTCCGGCGCGGCGGTTGCTTCCGGATTCAGCGTGTTCTTCGCCAGCTCGCTCAGCTCGCGATCCACCGCCTTGTCCAGATCGGCCTGCTGCGCAAAGTGAGCCGCTTCACTCATTCGTCCGAGCGCCTTCGCGTGGGCCGCGATCGTGCCGTACTCCGCGATCATGTAGTGAATGACGCGCTGAATTGAAGCGACGAGCACGGCGTCGCGGACATTCTCGCCGGACTGTTCGGCCATCCTGCTCGCTTTCTCCACGAGTGCGCGCATTGCTTCGTCCGGGCGCTCACGCGTATCGGCGCTTATCCCGACGAGGATCTTTCCGAGCTCCGCCTCACGCGTTCGCAACGCCGCGGCGTACTCGCTGAGCCGTTCCGCCAACGGGCCGTTGCGGACGCTCAACCAGAGCTCGTCCGCAAGAGCAGACAACTGCTGCTCGGCGCTGTGCAGTTCATGCAATTCGGCGCGGTACATGGCGGTCATGCTGTCGATCGCAGGCGTTCGGGCGCCAAATCCCGCCCTCACACGTTGCCACTGCTCCTTCAATCCTTCCCGAAAGTGAACGACCATGATTACCTCCGACGCCTGACGCCCGACGTATGCACTCGTATGTCGCGATACTACGCTCGCGATTCGCCGGTTTTTCAATCGTGCGAAACCGCACGCTTGTCGCGTTCTGGCTGTCTGCGTTCCGGCAAGACCTGACTGGGGGATGAGATGGTCGTGATCTGGCCGCCCGCTTTGCGAGCGCTGATGGCTGACATCGCTGGCCGGATCGCCAGGCTCACGGCGCCAAGCCTTTGGGGCAAGGCTCAGCATGGTGAAAGCTGCTAGTGCGACTGCAACGACTCCATCACCTCTCGCCACGACACGTATTTGAAATTCTGGCGCGCGGCCGGAGTGAGATTGCGTCCGTCCTGGACGACGAGCAGACCCGCCGGGAATTGCGCGCCAAGCGGTGCACTCACAACATCCAGTCCGTCGGTTTCCGATGCGCCGTCTACGCCGAGCGCTTCGTTTGCGACCACATGAAACTTGCCGAGGTATTCGTTGGCGCCTTCACGGCGATAAACGGCGTAGTTGTCTTCACCCTGGTTCGAGGCGATCAGATAGCCGCGGCCATTCGGGCCGTAGTAGATCGAAACGCCTTCGACATCGTCGGTGAGATTGCCGTTCTCCACTGCGTCGACCGAGGTGCGTGCGTCGCCGGCGTCCGGTTCGGCTGAATACTTCCACAAGCCGACGTCTTCTTCGGCGACGTAGAGATGTCCCAGTTCGTCATCGGCGGCGCAGCCTTCCGCCTGCGAGCCGACCGTGATCTCGCGCACTTGCTCGATGCCGACGCGGCCATTGCGATCGAGCAGCTTCCACTGGCGCAACTTGCCATCGACGCCGTCGTTCGCGAGCACGTAGAACGCGCCCGACCTGGCGCTGCGATACATGCACAGGCCATAAGGGTCCTCGAGACCGGAGTCGAGGACGCCGTCGGCGATCGAACTCAATTGACGGTTCGCCGGATCGAACCGGTAGACGCTGATCGACTTCGTGGTGCGATTGGTCGCAGCGACAACGACGATCGACTTGCCCGCGAGCTGAAAGCCGTCGCGCAGATCGACGTTGTTCATGCGTCCGTCGGCCGCCGTTTGCAGGCGCTTGCCCGTCAGGTCGTATACGTTGAGGCCGAGCTTCTTGTCCGTCCCGATGACCACACTGCGCGATGGATCCTTCGCATCGACCCAGATCGCCGGATCGTCCGCGGCATCTCCGTAGCTCGCAACGGGTTCAGTTTCCGCGAGCGGCTGTACTGTGCGTGCAGCAAGTTTAGGTGGAGACGCCGGATTGGCTGGATCTTTCGCGGCGAGGCCAAGCTTTGAAGCGATGTCGCCGAGCGAGACCAGCTTGTAATCGCCGGCCTCTTCGTCCGCAACGATGGCGACACCGCGCGGGAACGTGGGACCGAGAGGTGAAGCTGCGACTGTAATCCCCTCGGCGTCGCCCACATCGAGTTCGGCGCCGCCGACTTTGAAGCTGGCGCGCTCGCCGCCGTGCAGTGAATAGACGTTGAATGCACCCGCGCCGGCGTCGCGTGCGATCAGGAACGCGGTGTCAGCATCCATGCGATACAGCGCGAGACCTTTCACTTCTTCGTGCAACGCGCCGCGCGGTTCGATCAGATCGACGAATTCGCGCGCAGCGTCCGCTTCCGGTTCAGCCGCGATACGCCAGACGCCGACGGACTCCTCGCTGAAGTAAACGTACCCATTCTCGTCATCGACCGTGCAGTGCGCGACGCCTTTGCCCGCCGCAATGCGCCGAACGAGTCGCCCATCGATCTTGCGATCACGCTCGAACAGCTCCCATTGCTCGAGCTGTCCCTGGTTGGTGGCGACGTACGCATAGAGTTTGTTGGTCAACGCACTCTCATAGGTGCACAGGCCGGTGATCTCGTCATTGATCTCGAGCGGCTGCGCGGTGATCTCCTGCAGCCGGTAGTTCGTTGCATCCAGCGTGTACACGCGCACTGCGCCCAGACGCTGATCGCTCGCAATGGCAAGATCCTGCGGCGCCTCGCCGATCCTGACCTCCTGACGCACTTCGACAAAGCCGGCTTCGATTGTCTCGAACCGGGCGAGGCGCTTGCCCGCCAGGTCGTGCAGTTCGAGACCGCCTTCGCCGCCCGAGACGAGCAGCAGGCTCTTCTGCGGCTCGGTCCCGTTGCGCCACACGGCCGAGTCGTTCGCGGAATGTCGGAACGTAGTCTGCGTCGCGAGTTGTGCGGCGATGACCGGAATCGCGCCCTTTGCGGCCGGCGCATCGGCAGACGCTACATCGCGATTGCAGCCGGAAAGGGCGAGAACGATCAGGCCGACGAGTAGTGTGTTTCGCATGTTCATGGATCTCACGAGGACCGCATCAGAATGTGACGGATTGGGGTTGGAATATTTGTTCTAATCTTTTAATCTACTGGAAATGAAATTTCAACCACGACAGCAGCGGCCCGGCGGCGAATTGTTGCGCCTGAATGTGACCATGGCGCGGCGGAGCGGGAATTTGAGCGCTTTAGTGCAGTTTTTCTCGACCGGGCCCGATCGGCCCGTCAGCGGCGACGCCGGGGCCGTCGACGCCCTGTATCGTCGCCATCGTTTGCGCGTGATGATCGCAATCACGCTCGGATACGGACTCATCTATACGTGCCGTCTCGCACTTGGCGTCGTCAAGAAGCCGCTCATCGATGCGGGCATCTTCGGACCCGCCGAACTCGGACTCATCGGCTCCGCACTCTTCTATACGTACGCTATCGGCAAACTCACGAACGGCTTCCTGGCGGATCACGCCAACATCAAGAAGTTTCTCGCCATCGGTTTCCTGCTCACGGCGCTGTGCAACATCGGTATGGGTTTCTCCGCGGTTCTGTGGGCTTCCGTGCTGCTGTGGGGTCTGAACGGATGGTTCCAGAGTTTCGGTGCGCCGGCCGGCGTCGTCGCGATGACCGCGTGGTTCAGCAATCGTGAGCGCGGTCGCTGCTACGGCATCTGGAGTACGGCGCATTCGATCGGCGAGGGGCTGACCTTTCTGGTCGTCGGAGCCATCGTCGCCGCGTTGGGCTGGCGATGGGGTTTCTGGATTCCGGGCGTCATCGGTGTTGCTACCGCGGCGCTCGCCTATCGCCTGCTGCAGGACCGGCCGCGCACGCTCGGTCTGCCGGCTGTCGCCGACTGGCGCAACGATCACTACGCACCGTCGAGCACGCAGAATCTCAGTGTCTTCGCGACGCAACTCACCATTCTGAAGATCCCGGCGATCTGGGTGCTGGCGTTGTCGAGCGCGATGATCTACGTCACGCGCTACGCAATCAACTCGTGGGGCGTGCTGTACCTGCAGGAAGCGCGCGCCTATTCATTGCCGATGGCCGGCACGCTGCTGATGATCAGCACGCTCGCGGGCATCGTCGGCGCCGTCGCCTATGGGTTCATTTCGGACAAGGTGTTCGGCGCACGACGTCCGCCGGCGAATCTGCTATTCGCGATTTTCGAGCTGGTCGGCCTGGTGCTGATCTTCTTCGGCCCGGCAAATACCGCAGTCCTGACCCTCGGCATGGTCCTCTTCGGCGTCGGTCTCACCGGACTCGTCACGGCGCTCGGAGGACTGTTCGCGGTGGACATCTGTCCGAAGCGTGTCGCCGGCGCAGCGATGGGACTGATCGGAATTTTCAGTTACATCGGCGCGGCCGTGCAGGAAAACATCAGCGGCCACCTCATCGAGCAGGGCATGACCGTGGTCGATGGCGTGCGCACCTATGATTTCAGCACGGTGATCTGGTTCTGGCTCGGCGCCTCGATCGTTTCGATGCTGCTCGCAGCCAGCCTGTGGCGCGTCAAGTTGCGTGATTGATGCGAAGGTGAGTTGTGATTGGTGAGCCGTGAGTCGACAGAACGCTCTGGCCATTCACGATTCACCACTCACGAGTCACTTTCAACGGAGATTGCATTGCACACTTTCGACTTCGTCTCGATCGGCGCCTATACCAAGGACACCATCGTCACGCGTTCCGGTACGCGCTATGTGGACGGCGGCGGTTACAGCTATGCGGCTCATGCCGCGCGGCTTGCGGATTTGAGCGTCGGCGCCGTGACGCGTCTTGCACGCGATGACAGGAAGTCGACCGAGTTGCTGCGACAGGCTGGCGTCGAGGTGATCGTGCATGAGTCGCAGCACTCGACGCTGATGCGTCTCGAGTATCCGACCGACAACGTGGACGAACGGATTCTGACCGTGACGGAGGTTGCCGATCCCTTTCTCCCGGAGCACGTTGCTTCCATTCGTGCGGACGCCATTCTGATCACGGCGTCGATTCGCGGCGAAGTATCGCTGGCAGTCGTCGAATCGGTGCGTGCGCAGGCGTCGCTCGTCGGACTTGATGTGCAGGGTTTCGTGCGCATCCGCACGCCGGAAGGACGACTCGCATACGAAACCTGGCCGGAGATGTCGCGTGTGCTGGCGCTGGTGGATGTGCTCAAGACGGATGCTGTGGAAGCGGAATTTCTGACCGGCGAAACGGACATCCGCGCGGCGGCGAAGATTCTTGCCGCCTACGGACCGAAGGAAGTCGTCCTGACGCATCGCGATGGATTGCTCGTCCTCGCGAACGGTGAGTTTCACGCACATCCGTTTCGCCCGGTTGAACTGCGCGGCCGCAGCGGGCGCGGCGATACCTGCGTCGGCTCGTACCTGTCGCGTCGTTTGCGAGCCGGGCCCGCCGATGCGACGCGTTGGGCCGCGGCATTGACCAGCCTCAAGCTGGAAGCCGAGGGCCCCATCCGTCGTGAGCGGTCCGAAGTCGAGGATCTCATCGCCAGGCGGTATTCGTGATGCGCAGAGTATTTCACAGCACCCGGTTCAGAATCTGGATCGCAGTCCTGGCGACGTGGATCGCCGCAGGCTGCACTTCGGTCGAAGCGCCGCGACAGGTGCACACTCGAGCGGCAAGCGCATCGACTCCCGTGACCTTGCTCGCATTCGGCGACAGCGGTTATCACTATGACTATCTGGAGCCGGAGGACTACGCGGCCGTCGTTACCGAACAGGAGTTTCTCGACAAGGAACGTCGCGACTGGATCGAAGACAAGCGTCCGATCGAAGAACTTGCTTATCCGCCGATGCATCGCTTGCCGCGCAACGGCAGCATGGTCGCGGCAAGCGGTTTCGAACCGGTTGCGAAGGCGATGAAGGATTTCTGCGC
>JBOHZJ010000482.1:0-11460 GCA_050738395.1 Steroidobacter sp. | reverse complement strand
CCCGCCTCGCGAATCGCAGCAATCGGAAATCCCTCATCAGGCGTTTTCAGCTCCTGAAGACAAGCCACGTCCGGCGATTCTTTCGCCAGCCATTCGAGCAGACGCGGCAGGCGACTGGTGAGTCCGTTGACGTTGAACGTTGCGATCTTCATGCGGGAGAAATCCGATTTGACCCCACGCATATTAGCGGAGGTCCGGGCGTGTCAACTCGGTATCATTCGGCCGGAGTTCGTCGCCCGGAGCCTGATATGTCTTCGAAGTCATCCCTCAGTGTCGCCATCTGCTTCGCCATGCTGCTCACTTGCCATCTGGCGTCCGCGGCGTCTGCCGGATCGATCGATCCGAAACGGCTGTCCGATATTGTGCGAACGCTGGCCTCCGATGGATTCGAGGGGCGTGCACCCGGATCTGCGGGCGAGACGAAAACCATTGCCTATCTGACGAAGTCTTTTCGCGACCTCGGCCTCGAGCCGGGCGGTGAGCACGGCGGCTGGACTCAGCTCGTGCCGATCGTTCGCACACAGATCGGTGCGCCGCGTGCACTGAATGTCTCGATAGCCGGCAAGGCGCGCCTGCTCACGCAGAGCCGCGATATTTATGTGAGTACGATCAGAAAGGTGGACCGAGTCGCCATCGAGAACGCGCCGATGATCTTTGTCGGCTACGGAGTGACCGCGCCTGAAAGGCAGTGGGACGATTACAAGGGCGTGGATCTCAAGGACAAGGTCGCTGTGTTCCTGGTGAACGATCCTGATTTTTCGGCAGCGGCGAATGAAGCAGTCGCCGGAAAGTTTGGTGGGCGTCGAATGACGTACTACGGCCGCTGGACGTACAAGTTCGAGGAAGCGGCGCGGCGAGGAGCGATCGCGGCGTTGATCGTGCACGACACCGAAGGCGCCGGGTACGGCTGGTCGACCGTCATCGCCCCGGGTGGAGAAAATTACGACCTGGTTCGGAAGAACTCAGCCGAGCGGCTCGCGTTGCAAGGCTGGATTGAAGGTGCAGCCGCAACGGAATTGTTTCGCAGCGTCGGTCTGGATCTCCAGGTCCTTCGAAACCAGGCGCGTCGCGCCGATTTCCGTCCGACCGAGCTGCGGGGCGCGACGTTTTCTGCCGACCTGCCGGTGACTTCCGCCGAGACAGAGAGTCGCAATGTCCTTGCAAAGATCTCGGGCAGGGAACGCCCCGACGAGACGATCATGTTCGCCGCGCATTGGGACGCCTATGGCGTGGGCGCACCGGATGCGCAGGGGCGCAAAGTGAGAGCGGGAGCGAATGATGATGCACTCGGCGTCGCCGGTGTTCTCGAACTCGCACGCGTATTCGCAGCCGGGCCGAAGCCGCAACGCACACTGGTGTTTGCAGCGTGGACCGCGGAAGAGCGTGGTCTGCTCGGCTCCCAGGCCTATGCTGCGAATCCGCTATATCCGCTGGCGAAGACTGTCGCGAATCTGACGCTCGACATTCTCCAGACGGCGGGGCCTGCGCGTGACGTTCTGCTCGTTGGAGAAGGTCAAAGCACGCTCGAGGAAGATCTCGCCAAAGCGGCGCAAGCGCAGGGACGCACCGTAACGCCGGAAGCGCTGCCGGAGCGGGGTTTGTTCTATCGCGCGGACCATTTCCCGCTCGCAAGAGGCGGGGTGCCGGTGCTCCTGCTCATGGCGATGAGCGGCGGTGCGGATCTGGTCGTCGGCGGTCGCAAGGCCGGCGACCAATGGCTCGCGGACTACATGCGCTGCTACCACCAGCCCTGCGACCTATGGGATCCGGAATGGGATCTGCGCGGCGTCACTCAGGATGTGGAGTTGTTCCACACGATTGGCGGCGATCTCGCGAACTCGCGCCGCTGGCCGGAGTGGCGCAAGGGCTCCGAGTTCAGCGCCATCCGGGCGGCGTCGGCGCGAGAGCGCCGTTAATCGGGGACTGTCCCGATTTCCGGTGCAGTCGTCGATGGGCTGATAGGCTGAGGTCCAGAAATCCGATAGCCCCGCAGCGCACATCGATTCAGTCCTGTATTCGCCCATTCGCTTCGATGATGCGGAGATTCACTCGGCAGGCGGCGCGTCGGCCCACGCCGGCCCATTGAATTCAGCCTCGATCAAGATTTCGACGTCGTCGCCGACTCCCATCGAGGAGCCGGGTTCTGGCACGCCAAAAGCCATTCCGAATTCCGATCGCTTGAGGGAGCCGTGCGCTGAGAAGCCGATGCGCGCGTGCGGATCCATGGGATGGCCCGCGTAGCCGCCGTTGAACGTAGCAGCCAGAGACATCGGCCGCGTCACGCCGCGTAGCGTGAGCTCGCCATCGATGTGCATCGCTTTCGGACTGATGAGTTCGACGCGGGTCGAGCGAAACTTCATTTCAGGGAACTGGGCCGTGTTCAGCCATTGCTCGCTCTGCAGCTGCGCGTTGAAGTCGAGCGTGGCGGGATCAGGAAAGTCGGTCTCGATCGAGCGTGGATCGATCGTGACGGTGACGCTCGATCCCGCGGGATTCGCCGGATCGAACTGGAGTTGAGCATCGAAGCGCTTGAAGCGAGAAGTGTAGTTCGAAAAGCCCAGATGATTCACCCGGAAGATCAGACTCGCATGGGCCTTATCGAGCGTGTACGCGCCCGCCGGCGCTTCACTTGCAGCCGGCGTGATCGGATCGCGGGCAGCCGAAGATTCAGCGGTGCTTTCGTTCGCCTTAGGATCCTCATGTCCTTGCTGCGAACAGGCGGCAAGCGTGACGAGGATCGGGACAATCAAATAACTGCGCAAACCTTGTTTCATGTTGTTTCTCTTTGTGCACGCGATGATCTGAGATATCTAAAGACGATTCGGACGTTGTCGCTCCGACAGCGCGAACGGATTGTCCCTGGGCAGGCGAGTCGAAGGCGTGCGGCGAGGATTCGAATCGATCTCTGCGCACGAAATGGGATTCCTCATTTACCGTTCCTCCTGCAATTCGACTGCTTCCACGGAAATGGGGACTGTCCCCATTTCTGCTGTTCGGGTCCCGCCGCCGGCTAGCCGTACGTCCGTCTCTGCGGCCAGCCCGCCGGCGAGTCCTCCCAATCTTCCTGCCGACCGTAAGGCGTCAGGTCCAGGAAGTTGAAAGGAGTGAAGAGCTGGTCGAGACCGCGCGCGTAGGCTGAATACGCATGGAAGACATTATCGCCGTGGCGCAGAAAGACGCTGTTGCCAGGCCAGTCGCCATTGAGCATGTCTTCGCTCATGCCGGTCTGTATGAGCTCCTCCTTCCTGCGGTAGTTGTATTCGATTGGAGCTTTCGCCTCGTCCAGCGTGACATGGAGATCGTAGTTGAAATCATTGCCGAATGAGGAGTACCAGGGAAAGGTCCAGCCCTTGTGCGCCTTGTATTCTGCGATTTTCCCAAAAGGCGCACGGGATACAGCGGCGAACGTGATGTCGCGCTCCTGCAGCTGCGCGAGCAGAGGAATTGAGTTGAAGTTCATGTCGGCGGCAATGGAGCAACTCGGACACGCCGTGTCATGCGCGTCGATCCACATGAAATGGTGGATGTAGAGTTGGCGGCGCCCCTCGAAGATGTCGATGAGACGCACCTTGCCCGCGGGACCTTCGAAGATATAGTCCTTATCGACCTTCACCATCGGGAGCCTGCGGCGCTCGGCATTCACCGCGTCCCGTATGCGGGTAGCTTCCTTCTCTTTCTCGAGGAGGGCCTTGCGCGCGGCCAGCCACTCAGCTCTCGATGCCACTTTCGGCAGTGCAATGTCGGTCGTCGCCATCGTGAATCCTCCTTAGCCGTCGTCCGGAGGACGTCCGAAGCAGCGATGACCCGACAGCTCAGCTCCAATTTTCTCTGGGATCGGCAACCCGGTTCGCGAGCTTCGCCGCCTTTCTGAAGACCAGCATCAGCCCGAGAAGAATCGCGCCCATGCCGATGAGACTCAGCGGCGGTAGTGGGTTCCCCAGGAACACGTAATCCATGGCGGCGGTTACAGCCGGCACGAGGTAGAACAGGCTCGTGACGTTCACCAGATTGCCGACCTGAATGAGGCGGTAGAAGAGCAGTTGTGCGATCACCGAGATGACGATCGCCAGCCACAGCAACGGGATCAGAAAATTCGTCGTAAGCTCGAACTCAAACGGCCGGAAGGGTACGAACATCAGACACAGCAACAAGCTGATGGCGTACTGCAACGGCAGCACTTCCAGCGGTTCCTGCTTCACTGCCTTCTGCAGAATGGCCCCAACAGTCATGCTCCCCAGAGAACCGAGCGCGAGGAGCATTCCATCTACCGAGAAGCGCGCGAGCGCGATGCTCTGATAGACCACGAGGATCAGCCCGCACAGAGCGAGCGTAAGGCCCAGCAGGCGCGCTGCCGATAAACGCCGCTCAATGAGAAGAAGCGTCAGGATCGGCTGCACGCCGAGCACGGTCGCAAGTACACCGGGCGTCACGCCGTGATCAAGTGCGAGCAGATAGCAGATCGGGTAGCAGCCGAGCAGCACGAGTCCTGTAACGGCGACGCGAACGCGCACCCCAGGCGCCGGCAGCCAGGTACGTCGATGTATTCCGAGGATCAGCAGGACGCAGAACGCGAGAGCGAAGCGGAACACCAGAAAAGCGAACGCAGACGCATGGTCGAGTCCCACTCTCGCGAAAATCGCACCGCTGCTCCAGAGCAATACGAAAAGGGTCGTCGAACCAAAAGTTGTCCATACCGTGTTATTGATAGACATGAAGAGTCACCTGTCGTCCGGATAACAGCCTCCAGCGACACGACGCGCATGCGCGCACGCAAGCAGTCAAAGCTGGAGTCCGAATTGGCTGCGATCAGCCCGCAACGATCGCGCACGGCGGCGGTGCGCCGGCGGCAGCGATGTCGGGAGGAGGGGCGACAGAGGAGAGAACGGGAGAATGAAAGACGCGCACGCGGCCTACGACCGAATGATTCGCAAGAACAGAAGCAGCGGACTGCGCCAGGTGGGTCATGAAGAGATTCAACATCCGGTCAGACCGGGAATGTACGCGCGACGCATGCGTCGGACAAGAGCGTCGAAGCGATGGCGCGAGTGGTCTGTCGCCTGTGTTCTGGCGTGTGATGCAGCCAATCGAGCCGCGAGTGATCGAATCGAACGCGAGTTCGCTACGGAGACTTGTGCGCCGCGATCAGCGCCGCGACCGTGAGTCGCGGCCGGGTGACGCCTCTGAGCGCTGTCGAGCAGCGAATTTCGTCCTCGATCACACGAATCGCCAGTCTCGGAAGGATTTCCCGGCGCAATTGCTTCAGCAGGTCGCAGTCAGCTGGCGACAGGCGCAGGTGCATGGCGTTCGCAAAGGAAATCGTTTTCCAGACAGCGGGGAAGCGCGGCAAGTCCTCCGCGCGGGCAAGCGTTACGCCGCGTACGCGTGCAGTCAGTTCGCTACGTGAGTCACGCCTGGTAAGTTGGTCTATGTTTACCGACGTCGCTTCGACCGGCGAGGTCAGCGTGATGCTCGCCGAGACATTGCTGTTGGGTTGGTCACAACCGCGCAAGATAATGGTCATCCCTTCATGCGCGCCGAGGTGCGTCAATATCGATCTGAGCCGCGCACGCAGTCCCGCGCAGGTATAGGAAGAATCTCCGGCAAGATAACCGAACGTCACCTCCTGTACCTTCCACACGGCTTCGGTCATATGATCCGCGCCGGCCTGGACCGCGAACAGAGCAAGCGTCATCGGCGCGCAACCTATGCACAAGAGCGTTGAGATCCGACGCGGACGCGCTGCGCTCATACTCTCTGCTCCTCGATACGGCCTTAGCTGATGAGTTATGAACCCGGCGCTCCGTGGAAGGTTGCAGAATTAATAACGGAGATTGCGCCAATCAGCGAAATAAGCATGCAGCGAACCGCCACCGCACCCTGTGCAGGCGTCTTCCTGAATGGGCTACCAATCCTTGAGGGGCGCATGTGAGCGAAGTGGGACGAAGGTTCGCTGGGCTCATTTTCCCTTCGACGCATCGCTTTCACCGTCTTCGCCATCGTAGTACCCGATCGATGGCTGATCGCGGATGATCTTCGCGATCCACGGCGTCTGCTCTTGCGGCGTCTTCGCGGGATCGAAGCCAGAGCCGAATGAAATCTTGTTCGAATCCGGATAGACGATGATGTCCATATCGGTCACCGTCGACATGCACAGATAGCGCAACGGCTCGTCGCTGGTGTTGATGATCGAATGCGCCGAAGCAGGGCCGGGCGGGTACGTGATGTAGTCGCCCGCCGAAATGGGAATGCGCTCATCGCCGATGCGTGTCGCGCCCTTACCCTCGAGCACGAACACCGCCTCTTCGACTGCGCTGTGAAAGTGATGCGGAAAAGCTTGCTTGCCGGGCGGGACTTCGTACCACGAGCAGGAAATGCTCTTGCCGTCCGCGCCGACCCAGAGCCTTTTGCTGGCGAACGCAAAGCGGCCGTGACTTTCCTCGAAGCCCGGCGCCTTGTTCGTATGGACGACGTGCGGATGTCGGCGAACGGCAGAGTACATGCGATCTCCTGTATGCGGCGGAACCGCTAGGGTTAGAGGAGTCAAAAGAAGCGGTTAGCGGTTAGCGGTTAGCTCAGAGGCGCTGATGCGCGTTCATTTCCCGAGGTCGGCCGCAATGCTGATGAAGGACAGCGGGGTCGTCCCCCGAAGGAAGAGAACGCGAAAGCGCTTCTGACCAACCGCTAACCGCCAACCGCTAACCGCCTCCTTCTAGTTCGTCTGAATGCGCCCGCTTGCGCCGCCGACATCCTGCATGGCCATTCGGCATGCGTGCTCGCAGCGCCTGCATGCTTCGGCGCAGATGCGGCAATGCTCATGCTGCTTCGCGTGAAGCTCGCATTCCTCAGCGCATTTGCTGCACGCCAGTTGACACACCTCCAGCGTGCGTAACAGGACTTCTTCATTGGAGCCGGTGCGGCGTGAAGCCAATGCGCCGGCGGCGCTGCACAGATCGGCGCAATCGAGATTGAGGCGGATGCATTGTCTGAGCTGATCGACCTGCGGCTCCGCCAGACACGCATCAGCACAGGATGTGCAGGACTGCGCGCACGCAAAACATTCATCAATGCAATCGATCAGCAGAGCGCTGAAATCGCCCTTCACGTCGGGATGCGTGCGGACCATCTGCTGCGTGTTCATGCTCGTACTCCTGTCAGACTCGCCACAGACGTGCAACGCTGCGTCCGCCGGTTGGTTCCGGATCTCGGCGAGGCGACGCTGTTGTCCGTTCTCGGTTGTGAGTTGTCCGCAAGATAGCCGCCGGTCGCCGGCGCGATCGGAACGCACAATGGACAACCGACAACTGCAGCCGCTACGGGCTGCTGTCTCAATCCACCAGCGAAATTTCCACTCGTTTGTTGCGTTTGCCCTCGTTGCGGATTCTGACCACGCGTATCCCGCGGATCTCGCCGATGTTCCTGACGTGCGTGCCGCCGCACGGCTGCAGATCGATGTCAGGGATCCTGAGCAGCCGCACGCGTCCGACGCCGCGCGGCGGCTGCACACTCATCGTCTTCACCAGCGCTGGCCGCGCATCCAGTTCCTCATCGGTGATCCACACCGTTTCTGTATCGACGGCGCGCGCGATCAGCTCGTTCGTTCCACTTTCGATCTTCTCTGCGTTCAGAAGATTCATATCGATATCGAAATCCAGGCGCCCCTTGTCAGGTGAAATATTGCCGCCGCTCACCGGTGCAACGACGACGCACGACATGACATGCAAGGCGGTGTGCAGCCGCATCAGCGAATAGCGGCGGTCCCAGTCGAGTTCGAGCGTGACTGTCTCGCCGACTTCAAGCTGCGGCGCGTGCGCACCGGGAATGTGCAGCACGCTGTTGACGGCCTCGCCCTTGCGCGCATCGGCAATGGCGATGCGCTCGCCATTCGCGCGCACCAGTGCTCCCGTATCGCCGGGCTGGCCGCCGCCCAGTGGATAGAAAATCGTCCGATCGAGCTCAATGCCGCGGTCGTGAACGACCGTAATCCGGGCAGTCGCAGTCCGCAGGTAGGCGTCGTCGCGAAACAGCAGTTCGGTGGTCATTGCGTCAGATCCTCGGCAGACGGGATGTCATCGTAGCAGCCAGGTGCGTGCTGCTCGCGGTGCTCAGCGGGCTGAAGCGGGCTCGATCAACGCCGCGTTCCTCGCAGCGGTTTCCCGGAACACAGGTGAGATTCTCACATCGGCGCTGACGGTTTCCCAGAACGCACGAGCGGCCGGCGCTGCGAAGCGCCACTGGTCGGCGCAGGAGGGCGCTGGTGTGGGAAGCATGAATTCACGAGAAGAAACTTCCTCACGAATGGGTGCGTACATCATCGGCAGCATGTCGTAGGAGGGTGCAAGGCGAAAACGCATGCGTCCTTCGTACAGGAAGGAGGCGTTGCCGAGATGCATGTCCGTGTTCGCGATCAATGAACCGAACGCCGACCGCCAGCGCAGCTCGCGCGCGTCTTCGGCGCCGATGAGGCCGGCGCGCAGGAGCGCTGCCGCGGATTGCGACCAGCCGAGGCGCTCGCCGACGAACTCGTCATCCAGCGCCCCGATCGAGACAAGGCCCAGTCTGCCGGCGACGCCTATACGATCGAAACGTGCTATCTCCAGATACGCACGCCGACCGTCAGAGAGGAATTGCGAATGCGCGGCGGCGTGTCCATCTGCGCGCAGAACCTCGGCGGCGAGATGCTCCGCCGCCAGGAGGTCCGACCATCGCTGACCCGTTGGAGTGTCGAGCGGCGGTGAAAACTTCACGAGCACATGGCGCGCGTGCTGACCCGACGCGCCCACTTCGGCTGTGAACTTCGGCTGCTCTCCCGCGGCCGATGATCCGGCGACGCGACCGGCGAGCGTGTCCTGTGCGAGTTGCTCATAACGACTCAGCCGATGGGCTTCATCGAAGCGCGCTGCACCGCTTGCCAGCGCAAGCCAGCGCGCAAGCGATTCTTCGCCGATGATCAGGTTCCCGGCGAGATCCTCGCCGCGACGTGCGAGCGCGTAAATCGCGTGATCTTCGTTCCAGTCGATGATGCGATCCGGCAGCGCCAGGTCTTCATAGCGCAACGGAAACAGGCGCCCCAGATAACCCTGTGGCCGCATATCCGTGACGAACCAGGGCAGGGAGGAGAACTCGCGGCTGACCGATGGCCGTTCGAGATCTTCGAACCAGTAGCGCTCCGGCGTAATCGTGATCAACGACGCGATGCGTCGAACTTCGCCGCTGGCGGAAACGCGGTGGACGGGCAACTCAGGCGGCAGTTCGCGAATCCGTCGATACAGCGCATAGCGGGTCGCCCGGCTGCGCCCGAGAACCGCAATGTCGCGGCGTGATTGCCCTAGCAGGCGGGAGAGCGTCGGTTGCGAAACTCCGAGCACGTTGCGTAACTCGGCGCCGGTGCGAGGACCGGAATGCAGGGCTGTCGAGAGCGCGGCGTCCATGCCCGCATTGAATAGGAAATGAATAGAAAAAGATATTCTTATTCTTTATTCATCAGCTACTTGTAGTAACTGTGCTGCCTTTAGATGAATAGAAACAGGCGGGCGGCCAGTCACATACATACATCTATATAGGAGCATCAGCCCCGTGCGACCGTGTGAATGACGAGGTGGTGCTCGAAGTAGACGACAAACGCGGGATATTCCCAGCGTGTAATTGGCGGTTCGCCAACGGCGGGCGCGCGACTGGCCGGAACGCCGTACGCAGCTTCGACATTCTCCATCGACATCCCGCGGCTCGGGCGCGCGCTCGAGGTCTCGGGCGCCGGCGGCGTTTTCAGTTCATCCGCCATGACGGCGCTGGAGAGCGCGAACGCGGCGAGCGCCGGGAAGAGCCAGTGTTTGGACCGCATGGATGAACCTCCGGAAGTACTCGCCTGACTCTATAGCAGCCCTTACATAAGCTCCAAGGCTGAAGCTCCAATAGGGTGTCGTAGTTCACATTCTTGGGGACGGCGCGTAGCCTTGCCGCCCCTGAAGAAGCGGTTGGCGGTTTGCGGTTTGCGGTTAGTTCGGATCAAAGAGCGGTTCTACATGCGTCTATTTCCTTCTCCGTGTTGCTCTGATCTATGTTCGGGCGAGCTTCGAGCATTGGCCAGCAGGCCAGCTTCTGACCAACCGCCAACCGCCAGCCGCTAACCGCTAACCGCTTCTTAAGAATGTTCCATCCCGTCCCGCTCTACATCGGACTGCGTTATGTCCGCAGCCGCAGCCGCGGGTTCTTCATTTCCTTCATCAGCTGGATTTCGATGCTCGGGATCTGCGTCGGCGTTGCCGCGCTGATCACGGTCATTTCGGTGATGAATGGGCTCGAAGGCGAAATCCGCACGCGGTTGTTGAGCCTCGCCTCTCACGCGACCTTGTCGGCGGAGCCTGCGCTCATGCGCGATTGGCAGAGCCTGGCGCAGCGGTTGCGCGAGGAGCCCGGAGTCGTCGGCGCCGCGCCGTATCTGCAGTTGCAGGGAATGATCGGCCGGGGTGAGGAACTGCGCGCCGCCATGATTCGCGGCGTCGAGCCGGACATCGAGCCGCAGGTGTCGGAAATCGCAACGCACATGACGGCCGGCGAATTCAGAGACCTGCAGCCTGGGGAGCAACGCATCATATTGGGCGCCGGACTTGCCTACGCGCTCGATGCGCGGGTCGGCGACGAGATCACCGTGCTTGCGCCGACGATGGGCGAGCCGGGCGAGGGCGCCATCGCGGGCATCGACCTCAGGCCGCGCATCCAGAATTTCGTGGTGAGCGGCGTGTTCGAAGTCGGCGCGCCGGAACACGACAACGTGCTTGCGCTCGTTCACCTGCAGGATGCAGCCGCTTTGGCGGGGACCGACGGCGCGCCCGGCGGGCTGCGATTGAAATTTGCCGATATCTTTGCCGCGCCGTCGCGCATCAGGCAGATCGGCGCAACGTTGGGCGGTAAGTACGAACTCAGCGACTGGTCGATCGAGAACGCCAGCTACTTTCGCGCCGTGCGCATCGAGAAGACGATGATGACGTTGATTCTCATGCTGATCGTCGCGGTCGCGGCTTTCAATATCGTTGCGGCGCTGGTGATGGTCGTCAACGAAAAACGCACCGACATCGCGATCCTGCGAACGATTGGCATTACGCCGCGTGCGATCGTGGGCGTCTTCATGACGCAGGGAGTGATCATCGGCTGGTTCGGCGCGCTGCTGGGTCTCACGCTGGGTCTCGCGCTTGCATTCAACGTGGGCGTCATCGTCCCGTTTCTGGAGAAGCTGCTCGGAATGCGGGTGTTCGATCCGACCGTCTTCGTCATTACGGAAGTTCCCTCCGAAGTGCAGTGGCCGCAGGTGATCGGCGTCACTGGCGCTGCGCTCGTGCTCACGGTGCTTGCGACGATTTATCCGTCGCTGCGCGGGGCCGCTACAGAACCAGCGGACGCACTGAGATATGAGTAAGACGGTTGACGGTTGGCGGTTGACGGTTGACAGCAGGCACGCGGCGGCGC
>JBOHZJ010000481.1:0-10251 GCA_050738395.1 Steroidobacter sp. | reverse complement strand
CTCCCGCTCCTCGCAGGATCGGTTGCGGAAGCGCGACCCCTGCTCCACCACGAGTTTGGCAATGGCTTTGAAGGGTATCGTGCTTGCCGGCGGGGCAGGCACGCGTCTGCATCCCGTGACTCTCGGCGTCAGCAAACAATTGCTGCCGGTCTACGACAAGCCGATGGTCTACTACCCGCTTTCGACGCTCATGCTGGCGGGTGTCCGCGATATTCTTCTGATCTCGACCCCGGTGGATCTGCCGCACTACCAGCGTCTACTCGGGGACGGATCGCAGTGGGGTATCTCCCTATCCTATGCTGAACAGCCCCGACCCGAAGGTCTCGCGCAAGCGTTCATCGTCGGGCGTACGTTCGTAGGCCTCGATCGCGTGTCGCTGGTTCTCGGCGACAACATCTTCTATGGGCATGGTCTCCCGGAGCAGTTGCGCCAGGCGGCTACCAGAGAGAAGGGGGCCACTGTATTCGCGTATCACGTCAAAGATCCGGCGCGCTACGGTGTGGTGGCGTTCGACGGCGCAGGCGTGGCGATCGATATAGAAGAGAAGCCCGCCGAACCGAAATCAAACTTTGCAGTAACGGGATTGTATTTCTACGATAACGAAGCGCTCGACGTAGCGCGTACGCTCAAACCCTCGGCGCGAGGCGAGTTGGAGATCACGGATCTGAATCGTGCTTACCTCGCGGCGGGCCGTTTGCGTGTGGAGACGTTTGGTCGCGGGATCGCGTGGCTCGATACCGGTACGCACGAGTCGCTGTTGCAGGCTGCAATGTTCATCGAAGCGATCGAGACGCGACAGGGATTGAAGGTTTGCTGCCCGGAAGAGATTGCCTTTCGCGAGGGCTACATCGATGCATCGCAACTCGAGAGGCTCGCTGCTGCACTGACGAAAACCAGCTATGGGCAGTACCTCCTCGATGTGCTGAGCGGGAGAGCGTGATCCTTGGAGTTCGAACGCCTCAAGATACCGGACGTCATTCTCGTCAGACCCAGAGTGTTGGGAGACGAGCGAGGGTTCTTCCTCGAGTCATGGCGGAAGCGGGAATTCGCCGCCGCGGGAATCGCAGCCGACTTCGTGCAGGACAACCACAGCCGTTCCGTACGTCATACGCTCAGGGGCCTCCACTATCAGATCACCCAACCGCAGGGGAAGTTGCTGCGCGTGGCGACAGGCGCGGTGTTCGATGTAGTGGTCGATCTGCGTCGCGGCTCATCCACGTTCGGGCAATGGGTTGGAGCTGAGCTGTCGGACCAGAACAAACACATGCTCTGGGCGCCGCCGGGGACTGCACACGGTTTTGTAGTGTTGAGCGCGTCGGCGGACTTTCTCTATAAGTGCACCGACTACTACGCGCCCGAGGCCGAGCGGACGATCCGCTGGAATGATCCGACGCTCGCGATCGATTGGCGGTTGCCTGAGGGCGTCACGCCGCTTCTGTCAGCCAGGGATTCTGCTGGCGCATCCTTTGACGCGGCGGAGTGTTTTCCTTGAAAGTCTTGCTCACGGGCGCGTCAGGCCAGTTGGGGCGTGCGTTGGTCAATGTGCGGCCGCGCGACATCGAGCTGACCGCACTGTCGCACGATGAGTTCGACATCACCGACGCTGCGAGCGCCGAGTCAGAACTGCGCACGCGCAAACCCGATCTCATCATCAATGCTGCTGCGTACACCGCCGTTGATCGGGCGGAAGCGGAGCCCGAGAAGGCGCGCGAAGTGAACGAACTGGGTCCCCGCAATCTCGCGAGGGCGGCCGCTGCGATCAACGCTCGAATGATCCACGTCTCGACCGACTATGTCTTCAGCGGCGACTCCACGCGTGCGTACATGCCGGAAGACAGCGCAGAGCCGCTCGGTGCGTATGGTCGAACGAAACTGGCAGGCGAGCTTGCTGTGAGCTCGCTGCTCGCCGGCCGCTCGGTCGTGCTGCGCACGGCGTGGGTGTATGGGCCGACAGGTCGGAACTTCGTAAGTACGATGCTCAACGCGATGTCAGAACGGGGACGGGTGCGCGTGGTTGCCGATCAGATCGGAACGCCGACGGCTACGGAATCGATCGCGCGAGTCCTGTGGGCGTACGCGGTGCGCCCGACCCTTCACGGGGTATATCACTGGACGGATGCGGGCGTGGCCAGCTGGTACGATTTTGCCGTCGCAATTTCCGAGGAAGCCGCGGCGCTTGGTCTGCTGAGTCGCGACATCAAGGTCGATCCGATCGTGACGGACGAATATCCAACCGCGGCCCGGCGGCCGCCCTTCAGCCTGCTCGACAGCCGCAAGACCGTGCAGGCCATCGACATGCCGCAGCTTCACTGGCGCGTCTGGCTGCGCCGCGTGTTGGG
The DNA here is from genome assembly GCA_050738395.1 of Steroidobacter sp. Taxonomy (GTDB): domain Bacteria; phylum Pseudomonadota; class Gammaproteobacteria; order Steroidobacterales; family Steroidobacteraceae; genus Steroidobacter. Next base: position 7,912 of record JBOHZJ010000481.1, on the reverse strand, counting down.
GGACATGCAGGGTGCGTAGACTGCTCGTGACCGGCGGCGCGGGATTCATCGGTGCGAACTTCGTGCATTACTGGCTACGCGAGCATCCCGCAGATCGGATCGTCGTGCTGGACGCACTCACCTATGCCGGCAATCCTGCGAATCTCGATCCGGTGAAGGACCGAGAGGCGTTTCGCTTCGTTCACGGCGACATTCGAGACACTGCGCTGATCGAGTCATTGCTGCGCGACGAACGGCTTGATGTCATCGTGCATTTTGCCGCCGAGTCGCACGTCGATCGTTCCATCGTCGGACCTGACGCTTTCATCCAGACGAATGTCGTGGGCACGCATTCGCTCTTGCAGGCTGCGCGCAAGGTGTGGATGCAGGAGGCTGCAACCGATGCTCATCGCTTCCAGCATGTCTCAACGGACGAAGTGTATGGATCGCTGGGACCCCACGATCCGGCATTCACAGAAACCACACCGTACGCGCCCAATTCTCCCTATTCGGCGAGCAAGGCTGCCTCGGACCATCTCGTGCGCGCCTATCACCACACATACGGCCTGAACGTCACCATCAGCAATTGCTCGAACAATTACGGGCCGTATCACTTTCCCGAGAAACTGATTCCGCTCACCATCGTCAACATCCTGGAAGGTAAACCGCTGCCCGTGTACGGCGACGGCAAGAACGTGCGCGATTGGCTGCACGTCCACGATCATTGCCGTGGGCTCGAGGCGGTCATAATGCGGGGCCGCGCCGGCGAGACCTACAACATCGGCGGCGGGGCGGAGCGCGAGAACATTGAGGTCGTGAAGGCCCTGTGTAGCCTGGTTGATGCGATGTTCCGTGCGGATCGCAAGTTGAGTGAACGGTTTCCACTCGCTGCGGCGTCGAGCGGCCAACCGAGCGCGAATCGAATTCGGTTCGTGGCGGATCGACCGGGGCACGATCGCCGTTACGCCATTAACTGCGACAAGCTGAAGATCGACCTGGGCTATGCCCCCGACGTCCCGATCATTGAGGGTCTTCGCCGTACGGTCGAGTGGTTCATCGGCAACGAGGCTTGGTGGCGTCAGGTTCAGAGCGGGGAGTATCGGCGTTGGACCGCGCGCCACTACGGTTTCTGAAGCTTGACGAAGCGCTCCGAGCGTTGCCGCACGCCGACTGTCTCCAGAGCGCGGCATCCTGCTGATTTTTAATCGCACGCGACCCGTTGCCTGTGTAAACTCCCGGCCCTTGTCGCAGGCACTACACATAGAAAGCGACCTCTGATGGTTAGATCGTTTCGCCGCGGCGCGCTGCGCTGGCCGCTGGCTCCATTCATATATGCGATGCTCGCGGGTGTCTTCGTCACCCCATCCACAATCGGCCAGACGCCCAGCGCTGATCAGATCGAGATCTTCCGCAATCTGCCGCAAGAGCAACAGCAGACCATCCTCGAGTCGTTGGGTCGAGGTAGCGGCGCAACAGCGGGATCGATTCAGGACCGACGGCTGCGCGAGACCGATTCCGCTTCCGCCCGCAGACGTGCGCGCGACCGAAGAAGCGGACTGGGGTCGCTCGAAGAGGAGGAGCAAGACCCCCGCTTCAAGCGGGACGACTCCCTTCTTCTGTCGTTAGAGCTTCGCGAGTTCAAGGGGCAGGGCGAACCACAGACGATTCCGGCGACACAGCTTCCTGGCCAGGCGGCTCCCGGCGCCGCAGTCCCGCCCACTGCTGCGATGCCTCAAGCGAGCCTCGGCGAGCCCATCAAGCGCACGGATGCGGAAATCGAGCGCCTGAACGATCTGCGCACGCGGATACTTCGACGCAATCCCATGCAGCTGGATAAGTGGGGAATCCTGAATATCCCCGAGCTGGGCCCGATCCCGCTTGCTGGCCTGACCGCCGAGCAAGCTCGTCAGCGACTGGCCGCAGAGCCGTTGTTGTCAGAGTACGTCGTGAGGGTTACGTACCTGCCGGTCGCGCCGGTTGGCTCGCGCAGCCTGAAGCCATTCGGGCATGATCTGTTCGAAGTCGCGCCTGACACATTTGCACCCGCGACAGATATTCCTGTGCCGTCCGAGTATGTGGTCGGACCGGGGGACGTCTTCGAAGTCCAGCTTATCGGCAGCACCACAGGACGCTATTCACTTGTGGTGCGCCGAGATGGGCGCGTGAACTTTCCCGAGCTTGGCCCGATCGCGGTCGGCGGAATGCGATTTGACGACGCGCGCAGTTTGCTCGAGCAACGCGTAATCGAGCAGCTCATCGGTACGCAGGCAAGCATCCAGATGGGTGAGCTGCGTTCCATCCAGGTGTTCGTTGTGGGGGACGCCAGGTATCCGGGCTCGTATACGGTCAGCGGCCTGTCGACGATCACGAACGCCCTGTTCGTGAGCGGCGGCGTCAAGGAGTTCGGCTCGCTGCGCGATATTGAGCTGAAGCGGAACGGCCAGACGGTCACGCACTTCGATCTCTATGATCTGCTGCTCAAAGGCGATACGCGCGCTGATGTGAGGCTGATGTCCGGGGACGTTATTCTCGTGAATCCCGTCGGGCGGGTCGTTGGCGTGTCCGGCGAAGTGCGCAGACCGGCGTTATACGAGCTCAAAGGCGAGAGCACGGCGGCTGATGTAATCAGGCTCGCCGGCGGCCTCAGCTCCGAAGCGGAGCCGAAGCTCGCGACGATCGAACGAATTGATCAGGCGAACCAACGGATCGTATTGGACACGGACGTGAGCGCCGCAGGCGCGACGGCCGTGCTGCAGGACGGCGACATCCTGCATGTGCCGACCATCCGTCCCACTCTCGATGATTCGGTCGTGCTGCACGGTCATGTGCATCGACCCGGCAAATTCCAGTATCGCAGCGGCTTGCGTATCAGCGGCGTGATCACGACGCTCGAAGAGCTGAAGCCGATGGCTGATCAGCACTATGTGCTCATCCGTCGCGAGATCCCTCCGACCAGGCGCATTGACTACCTGTCGGCCGACCTGGCTGGCGCCCTCGAGCAGAAAGGCGGCGAAGAGGACGTGCTCCTTGCGCCGCGCGACCAGCTGTACGTCTTCGACCTGGAGACGGGCCGTGAGCGGATTCTCGAGCCGCTCATGCGTCAGCTGCGTTTGCAGTCGACGCGAGATGCACCCACCGCACAGGTAAGCATCGGTGGCCGAGTGAACGCTCCAGGTGAGTATCCGCTCGAACGCGGGATGCGTGTCAGCGACCTGATTCGCGCGGGCGCCAGTCTGAATGAAGCTGCGTACGGCGGGACTGCCGAGCTCACGCGCAACGCCATCGAAAATGGCGAAGCGCGTCAAACGGAGTTGGTCGAGATCGAGCTCGCGGGAGCATTGGCCGGGGACCCGGCTGAAGACATTGAGCTGCAGCCCTTCGACTATCTGATTATCAAGGAACTGCCGCTATGGGGTGCGCAGGAGTACGTCGAGGTCCAGGGCGAAGTGAAGTTCCCCGGACGTTATCCCATCCAGCGCGGTGAAACGTTGCGGTCAGTGTTCGAACGTGCGGGTGGAGTGACGGAACTCGCGTTCACGCGAGGCGCAGTGTTCACACGCGAGACGCTCAAAGAGCGTGAGCGTCAGCAGATCGAAGATCTCGTGAATCGTATGCAGACAGATCTCGCACAAGTCTCGTTGATGTCAGCGCAGGAGGGCCGGGGCGATGCGGCGCAGGCGCTCGCGGTGGGTCGGGAACTCCTCAACAACCTGCAGGATGCCGAACCGGTCGGTCGTCTGGTAATCAATCTCGATCGAGTGACGGCTGGAGCCGCGGGCTCGTCGCGCGACATCCTATTGAAGGACGGCGACCAGCTGGTCGTGCCGCGCATCACGCAGGAAGTGACGGTGATCGGGGAAGTGCAGAGCCCAACGTCGCACCTGTTCGCGGAGGGCGCGAGCAGCGACGACTACATCGCTCTGAGCGGCGGGCTTACCCAGCGAGCGGACAAGGGCAGGATCTACGTAGTGCACGCGGACGGCAGCGTGGTGACCGCGGGCAACAGATGGTTCAGCGGCGGGGTCGGGGTTCAGCCCGGCGATACTGTCGTCGCGCCCCTGGATGCTGAACGGGTGAGAGCACTGCCGCTTTGGACGGCTATAACGCAGATCATCTACAACCTCGCGATACCGTTGGCTGTGCTCAGGGACGATAACTAGTATGACGCCGTGGAGCTCGGCAACCACGGATCATGCGCAAGCTGGCGGTCCGTATCGCTGCTGTCGATTCGTTCTAGAGCCGCACGGACGGGCGTCTCTGACGTCGATGAGTTTCCAAGGAATAGTTTTCGCGGGCGGATCTCGCGCGTGCGTCCGCCCTGCGCCGGCTATATGTCCGAGCTCCGCTCACGTTCACCGCTTCACTTGACCACAGGTCGGAGAATTGTGAGCGACACTTATCGAAATCGCGCCGTTACCGTGTTAGGCGGGCGCGGGTTCATCGGTAGCGAAGTGGTACGGCAGTTGTCGGTCGCCGGCGCCCGGGTCACCTCGGTCGGTAGGGGAAGCGCCGAGGCATTGGAAGAGAACGCCGCTATCCATGTGCCGGGCCGCATTGCTGCTGGACTTTTGGCAGCGGTTCCCGAACTTCCCGAGATCGTCTTTCACTTGGCCGGCGGCGCGTCGGTTGGGCAGTCCACGGCGGACCCGCGAGGTGACTTCGACCGTACTGTTTCGTCTACCGTCGAAGTGCTCGAATATCTGCGTTTGCACAACCCTTCAGCGCACTTGGTTTACGTTTCAAGTGCTGCGGTCTACGGCGACACGGGCTCGCGCCCCCTGGGCGCGCCGCGTGCGCGGATGCCGGTTTCGCACTACGGCGTTCACAAGAAGATTGCCGAGGATCTGTGCAGCTTCTACGCGGAGAAACATCGACTGCGTATCTCGGCGGTCCGGCCCTTCTCCGTATACGGCCCTGGATTGCGCAAGCAGCTACTGTGGGATGCGTTGAACAAGGCTGACCGCGGGAGTGCGGAGTTCTTCGGTACCGGCGCCGAGGTTCGCGATTGGGTATACGTGTCCGATTTGGCGCATCTGCTGCTCGAGGTGGGCAGCGGTCGCTTGGCGGCATCGGTGGATGCGCCTTTGGATGCCGGCGCCGGCATCGGGGTCTCCGTCGAGCAAATTCTCATCAGGTTACTCGACCTGTACATGCCGGGGCTTGCCCCGCGCTTCCTGGGCGCGGCGAACACCGGCAATCCCGACGTACTGGTTGCGGCAAATGTGCAGCCTGTAGTGAAGCAAATCCTTTCGAGGGTCAGTCTTGATGCGGGATTGCAACGCTACGTGGCTTGGTATCGGCAAGCTAAGGTCAAATGAACAGCGTAAGCACTCTCGTTATACTGCTTGACCGCGTGTTCTCACCCTCGACTGGGCGCCATCTTTCCGCATACAGGCCGGCCGCCTGTCTAGTCTCCTCATGAGCACGACTGATCACTCCCAGCGCGAATTGATTATCGAAGCCGGCTCTTCGCCGCGCCAGTACGCTCGCGAGGTCTGGCGCTATCGAGAGCTGACGCTCATTCTTTCGTGGCGGAACATCAAAGCATTCACGGTAGTCGATCCGGCTCTGCCGCCTTCGGAGCGCAACAGACCAAGGCGCACGCTCATGGTCATCAGGGGGCTGGTCCTCGGAGCAGTGTTCGGCGCGTTCCTGGTCCTCGCACGAAGTCTGTGGAGCCGAGCCTCCAAACGTGGCGGGCCGGGTACGCAGTCGGCCTGAGAACAGATGCGCTGGCAAATCATCCGTCAGGTCTGGCATCTCCTGACGCGGATTGAGCGGCGGCGCGCGCTCGGTCTCCTGGGCCTCATGATTCTTGGCATGTTCCTCGAGACTTTGGGAATCGGGCTCGTGGTGCCATTCATCGCCCTGTTGGCGAGCGAGGATGCGCTGACGAACTGGTCTTGGGCGGTAGAGGTGAACGCCGCGCTCGGGCATCCGGATAAGGGCATGTTGATCCTGATCGCGATGGTCGCCCTCACGGTTGCATTTTTCGTGAAGAACGCAGTGCTCGCGCTGATGACATGGAAACAGATGCAGTTCGCATTCGACGTGCAGGCGCGGCTGTCCCGGCAGCTGTTCGAGTCTTATTTGCATCGACCTTACGTATTTCATCTCCAACACAACTCCGCCGAGCTGCTCAGGAACGTAATCAGCGAAGTCAGCCTGTTCACGAACTTCGTGCTCGTTCCGTGCTCAGTGCTGATCGCCGAGTTCATGGTGCTGCTGGGAATCGTGATTCTGCTCGTCGCGATTGAGCCTCTCGGAGCGATCGTGACGGGCGCAGTGATGATTGCGGCAGGGTTTTCGTTTCTACGCACGACGCGCAATAGTAGCGCGCGCTGGGCAAACGCGAGACAGCGTCACGACGGCCTCAGGCTGCAGCACGCACAACAGGGATTTGGCGCGACGAAAGACGTGAAGCTTCTGGGCAGGGAGGAGCAATTCGTCGCCGAGTTCGAGCAGCACAACGTTGCGGCTGCCAGCGCGAGCCGCAAACAGATGACCTTGCTGCAATTGCCGCGTCTGTTTCTCGAAGTCCTGGCGATCACGGGTCTTACGGCGCTACTGTTCGTCATGTTGGGCGCCGACCGGGCGCTCGATGCCATATTGCCGACGGTAGGATTGTTCGCCGCGGCTGCGTTCCGGCTCATGCCATCGGCCAATCGAGTCATCTCGTCCGCGCAGTCGTTGCGTTATGGATTGCCAGTGATAGGAACGCTGATCTCCGAGCTTCGGCGAATCCCCATCGGATCGAGAGAGCTCGGCCGCAGTGCGGAGACACTGACCTTCGCAACGGCTATTCAAATCTGCGGTCTTGAGTACGCGTTCCCCGGCACGGATACAAAGGCCGTCCATGGGGTCTCCTTCGAGATTCGACGGGGGCAAGCCATCGGAATCGTCGGGTCGAGCGGGGCGGGTAAGAGCACCTTGGTCGACTTGTTGCTCGGATTGCTGGATCCCGATGCGGGCTGCATCAAGCTCGATGGCCGCGATATTCGGTGCAATCTGCGCGCGTGGCAGGACCAGATCGGCTATGTGCCCCAATCGATTTATCTGACGGATGATTCGATCCGACGAAACGTGGCGTTGGGCGTCGCTCCCGAGCTCATCGATGATTCGCAGGTTTACGCGGCCCTCGCGGCAGCCCAGCTGGACGAATTCGTGAAGTCTTTGCCGGACGGTCTGAGCAGTTTAGTGGGGGAACGAGGTGCGCGTCTCTCCGGAGGGCAGCAGCAGCGAATCGGCATCGCCCGCGCCCTTTATCATCGGCCCTCGATCCTGGTTCTGGACGAAGCAACAAGTTCGCTCGATACGAGGACGGAAGAGGGCGTCATGCAGGCGGTGCAGGCCTTGCACGGCAAGAAAACGCTCATCATCGTCGCGCATCGGCTGACGACGGTCGCGCAGTGCGACCGCATCTATCGGCTGGAGAACGGCAAGGTCGTCGCGGAAGGTACGCCGGACGTGATGCTGCCGCAGTTCCAATCGCACTCAACTCAAGCATCGTAGTCGAGTTCAACATGTTCGAAGGTAAATCCATATTGATCACGGGCGGCACGGGCTCATTCGGCAAGCGGTACGTGCAGACCCTGTTGAAGCGCTACACCCCGCGGCGACTGGTGATCTATTCGCGCGACGAGCTGAAGCAGTTCGAGATGCAGCAGGAATTCAATCAGCAGTGCATGCGGTATTTCATTGGCGACGTTCGTGATCGCGATCGGCTCGTTCAGGCGATGAACGGCGTCGATTACGTCATCCATGCAGCAGCGCTCAAGCAGGTTCCGGCGGCCGAATACAACCCGATGGAATGCATCAAGACGAACATTCACGGGGCGGAGAACGTCATCCACGCAGCTCTCGAAAACGATGTGGAGAAGGTGATCGCGCTGTCGACCGATAAAGCTGCGAATCCGATCAATCTGTATGGTGC
>JBOHZJ010000480.1:0-12281 GCA_050738395.1 Steroidobacter sp. | reverse complement strand
GTCGCCGACCTCGCCGTTCAGCACCTGCGTGTCTGACCAGTCCGTGGGCACGTCCTTGATGAACTGAAAGGCCTGCGGATATTTCTCGTAGTTCTCCGGCAAGTCGGCCGCCATCTGAATCGGGCTATAGATCACCACGTAGAGCGCGAGCTGCTTGGCGAGCGTCGACTGAATCGCTTGCCCGCCGCGCCCTTTCAGGCTCAGCACGCCCGGCGTGAAATCCATCGGGCCTGCGAGCATGCGCGTGAAGACGAGATTCGCCTCGTGCTCGGGAGGATTCGGCGGCGTCCCCCACGCGTTGTACTCCATCCCGCGGGCGCCTTCGCGCGCGACCCAGTTCGGATATGTGCGCCGCAAGCCCGTGTCCTTGATCGGTTCGTGCGGATTGATCGCGATGCGACGCTCCGCCGCTTCGGTCACGACTTTCAGATGATGACGCGCCATCACCTGTCCATCGTGCCATTCAAAACGAACGTCGCCGTTTGGTCCTTTCGTCTTCACGCCGCCAGCGTCGGCGACGTAGCCGGTTTTCACACTATCGACGCCGAGTCGCGCGTAGAGATCGAGTCCGGCTTCGAGTTGCGCCTCGTAGTTCGCAATGTTGGCGGAGGTCTCGTGATGGCCGATCAGGCGGACGCCCTTCGACTTTGCGTAGGCAGCAAGCCGCTCCAGATCGAAATCCCGATACGGCTCCGTGAACCTGAATAGGTCGCCGTTGGCGAACCAGTCGCCGTCCCAACCCTTGTTCCACCCCTCGACCAGCACGCCGCGAAATCCGTGCTTCGCCGCGAAGTCGATATAGCGCATCGTGTTCGCAGTGGTCGCACCGTGCTTCGGTCCCGATCCCCAGCTTTCGGTATTGAGATGCATGCCCCACCAGATCCCGACATATTTATATGGCTCTACCCATGACACGTCGCCGAGCCGGTTGGGTTCATTGAGATTGAGGATGAGATCCGACATGACCAGACCGCCGGCGCTGTCCGCGATCTGTATGGTTCGCCAGGGCGTCGTGAACGGCGCCGTGCGCACGACCTTCGGTCCCGTTGAGGAAGGCGCCAGCGCGGCCTTGAATCGCTGTCCTTCCACCCGCCTCAGCCACATCGCCGAATAATCGACCAGCGCGGCTTCGTGAAATGCGATGTGAAGTCCGTCGTCGGTGCGAAGCGTGATCGGCGTATGCGCCTGACTGACCTCGACCAGCGGCGTCCTGTTGTAGAGATACTCGTAGCGATTCCATTCCCCCGCGGGAATCCACCACGCGGTTGCGGGCTCAACGACTGCAAACTCGGTCAACTCCTCCATGACCTGGATCGCGCGCAGTGCAGACTGATCCGGGAATTCATAACGAAAGCCAAGGCCGTCGTCATACAGGCGGAACACGACGTCCAGACGGCGCTTGAGCGCGCTCGTCTCCGTGAGGCTGAGGCGCAGTTCATTGTATCGATTCCGTACGAAGCGCCGTTCACCCCAGGGTTGCTCCCAGGTTTCGTCGCTGCTGCGAGTCGACTTCGACGTGAGCGCGAATTTGCGCTCCAGTTTCGGCGCGTCGGCAAGAATAAAACCGAGACGCGAAGGGGCGATCACCGGCTGCTCGTTGCGATTCACGGAATAGAGCGGCCGCCCCTCATCATCCAGCGCGAAATCGACGCTCAGCACCGCGTCGGGCGAGGCGAGCGATGCGACGATCGTGTCGGCGCGCACCGGAGCCACGACCGACGCAATGCACGACGCGAGCAGCGCGACAGCGCTCAGACGCGCGAGCACGGACATCGTTTATCCCCCTATCATTTGTTGTCGGTCATCGTAGGACTGCGCGATCTGCGCCGACAATGCTCTGCATACGTATTCATGACGCTATTCGATGGTCGCGAATACAACCCCATGCTCCGGCAGTCGCAGGCGCCCAGCGTCGAGTACGCCTTGCAGTACGCCGGGCGCATTGATCTGACGCATTTTTCCCACGCTGGATACAGAGACTTCGATCGGCGCGTTCGCGAGATTGAACGCGGCGAACACTTTCGAGTGCTCTGTCGTACGTATAAATGCGAGGACCGGTTCGCGCGCATCGACAAAGCGGATGGCGCCACGCTGTAATGCCGGCTGCGCCTTGCGCCATTGCATGAAGGCGCGAAATCCGTTCAGCGTGGAAGCAGGGTCGGCATGCTGTCGGGCGACCGAAGCGACGCGATGCTCAGGCGGAATCGGCAACCACGGCGCTGCGCGCGTGAAACCGGCGTGCTCACCGCCGTTCCACGGCATCGGCGTTCGACAACCATCCCGACCCTTGAAGCTCGGCCAGAACGCGATCCCATAGGGATCCTGCAGTGATTCGAACGGCATGGACGCTTCGGTGAGTCCGAGTTCCTCGCCTTGATATACGCACACGGATCCGCGCAGGGAGCACACCAGCGCCGTCAGCTGATTCGCGAGATGCACCGGCGGCTCGACGCCGCCCCAGCGGGTCATTACCCGTTCAACGTCGTGATTCGAAATAGCCCAGCACGGCCAGCCCCCATCAATTTTCGCCTCAAGATTCTCCACCGTCGAGCGAATGTGCGGGGCGGAAAAATCGCTGGTCAGCAACTCAAAGCAGTAGCCCATGTGCAGCCGCTGCTCGCCGATGTACTCGGCCATCGTCGAGAGCGAATCCTCGGCGCAGATCTCTCCGAGGGCGACAGCGCCTCGATACCGATCAAGCAGCCCGCGCAGCTCCTGCAGGAACCCGACGTTCTCCGGCTGCGTGTTGTTGTAATGGTGATATTGAAATGCGTACGGATTGTCGCTCCGGAATCCGCGGTCGACGCGCTGCTCGATCGGTCTGGCTGGATTGTCGCGAAGCTGCGCGTCGTGAAAGCAGAAGTTGATCGCGTCGAGCCGCAGTCCGTCGACGCCTCTATCGAGCCAGAACCGCACATTGCCCAGCACGGCGGCGCGCAACGCGGGGTTGTGGAAGTTGAGGTCAGGTTGCGAGGCAAGGAAGTTGTGCAGGTAGTACTGGCCGCGACGCGGTTCCCAGCGCCACGCCACGCCTCCGAAAATCGAGAGCCAGTTGTTCGGCGGCGTTCCATCCGCCTTTGCGTCCGCCCATACATACCAATCCGACTTGGGATTGCTGCGACTCTCCCGACTCTCCCTGAACCACGGGTGCTCGGATGAGGTGTGGCTCAATACCTGATCGATCATGACCTTCAGGCCAAGGTCATGCGCCCTGGCCAGGAGGCGGTCGAAATCGTCCAGCGACCCGAACAGAGGATCGACGCTTCGATAATCTGAAACGTCATAGCCGAAGTCCGCCATGGGCGACTTGAAGAACGGCGCAATCCAGATCGCGTCGACGCCGAGACTCGCTACGTAGTCGAGCCGTTCGGTAATCCCTGGCAGATCGCCGACGCCGTCGCCGTTCGAGTCATAGAAACTGCGCGGATAGATCTCGTAGATCACCGCACCGCGCCACCACGGCGGCTCGATCATTCGTGTGCTCCCTGATTCGCTGCCGTGAGCTTAGCGAGGCGAGCAATTCGACTCGACTACCTGCATACGTATTCAGGAAGCCACTAGCGACTAGCGACTAGCCCAGAACGACAGAAACCCACACCTCGCTCTGGCTCTCTCGGGCTCAGCACGCCGCGGCCTGCGGAGGGCCCTGCGCAATTCGCCGTTCGCGCCTGCTGGTTATCCATGATGGCGGAGGACCGGAAAAAGGCGTCCCCTCTCCCATTGCGGGAGAGGGACAGGGTGAGGGGGGCGCGCGGAGCGCGCGCTCTGGCTACCGGCTAGCAGCTAGCAGCTTCCTGGCCTCTTAGCCCTGAGCCGGTCCGCCGACATTTGCGGCTTCCTGCTTATAGACGACGATGTGTCGTCCGGCAGAGCCGACGGAGAGCTTTCGATGAAATCGAGCCCAGCAGTGACCGAATTGCCGCGTGCGCCGGCACGTGCGACTCCACTCACTGACGAAATGCTCGCGCGCTTCGCAGCGCGTGCACCGCAGTACGATCGCGAGAATCGATTCTTTACGGAGGACTTCGAGGAGCTGCGCGGCTGCGGTTACTTGCTGCTCGCCGTACCCAGCGACCTGGGCGGATCGGGTATGTCGCTCGCCGAGGTCGCGCGTCAACAGCGGCGGCTCGCCTACTACGCGGCGCCCACTGCACTCGCCGTCAACATGCATCTGTACTGGACCGGCGTTGCGGCGGATCTGCTGCGCGCCGGCGATACCTCACTGGCCTGGCTGCTCAAGGAAGCGGCCAAAGGGGAAGTGTTCGCGGCCGGTCACGCCGAAAGCGGCAACGACATCCCGGTGCTGCTCTCGACGACGAAGGCTGAACGCGTCGCCGGCGGCTACCGGTTCACGGGCCGGAAATCCTTCGGCAGTCTGTCGCCCGTGTGGACCTATCTCGGCATCCACGGCATGGACATGAGCGATCCAGCGGGGCCCAGAGTCGTCCACGGGTTCCTGCATCGCGATACCGAAGGGTACCGGATCGAGGAAACCTGGGACGTGCTCGGCATGCGCGCGACGCGCAGCGATGACACGATCCTCGACGGCGCATTCATTCCCGACCGCTACATCGCACGCGTCGTTCCCCCCGGCGCCGCCGGCGTCGATCGATTCGTGCTCGGCCTTTTTGCCTGGGCGCTGCTTGGGTTCGGCAACATCTACTACGGGTTAGCGAAGCGCGCCCTCGATCTGACGCTGCAGTCGGTGAAGACGAAGCGATCGATCGCGCTATCCCGGTCGATGGCGTATCACCCTGAGGTGCAGCACAGCGTCGCCGAGATGGGTTTGGCGCTCGAGTCCATCGGGCCGCATCTGGAGCGCATCGCGGAGGACTGGTCGAGCGGCGTCGATCATGGCGCACACTGGCCCGCAAAGATTGTTGCAGCGAAGTATCACGCCGTGGAAAACGCCTGGCGGGTGGTCGATCTCGCGCTCGAAGTCGGCGGCGGCTTCGGCATCTTCCGCAAGAGCGGCCTGGAGCAGATCTTCCGCGACGCGCGCCTCGGGCGCATTCACCCCGGAAACTCGATGTTCACGCATGAACTCGTTGGAAAGACGCTGCTGGGCATCGACCCCGATGAAATGCCGAGGTGGGGATGAGTGTGGCAGACGCCGTTGTCAGTTTTCCGATGTCCGTTGTCCGCGGAGCGGCGAGCGCCGCGTTCCGGACGCACAACTCACAACTCACAACGCGCGATGCGCAATGCGCTACACAAACATCGCCGGACTGATCTCCAACGCCACCTCTGAGATGCGATCCACCGGCAGGCCGGCGCGACGCGCGTGTTCGCGGATGGCCTCGGGGCTTGGCGCATCGTATTCGCAGTAGATCTTGCCTTCGATGTCCGACACGTAGCTGCGAATCCAGCGGACGTTGGGCATATCGTTGAGCACCGCGATGGAGCGGCGACCGGCCGCGTCCAGTTCCTCGCGCGAGAGCGCCGGGACAGCACGTTCGATGATGTAGCGTGGCATAGGTTTACTCCGGTATCTGTGCTCGCAACTGCGCGAGACGTTCCAGCATATGGCGCTCGCCGGCGCGATCTTCGAGGATACGACGCAGCGTCAGCGTCTGTTCGAAACACTCCTGAGCTTCATGGTTATACCCGCGCGCCTGGCGCACGTCGCCGAGCGCGGCGAGCGCATGAGCTTCCAGCAACCGGTGGCCGGACTTGCGGTTCAGAAGCACGCTGTCTTCGAGAGCGGTGCGGGCTTCTTCGAAGCGATTGAGACGCGCGAGCGTCACGCCGAGACTGTTCAGGATCAGCCCTTCATAGGCGTGATCGCCGAGCTCCCGCGCCAGACCCAGGGCGCTCTCGTAATGCCGGAGCGCCGCTTCGTATCCACCGCGTTCCCACTCAAGAATGCCGAGCGTATTGCGCAGCGCCGCTTCGCGACGCCTCGCACCCAGCGTTGCTGCGAGCGCGAGCGCCGCCGCGACGTGCGCAATCGCCTCATCCGGCGAGGCGGCCGTCCTGCGAATCGCTCGTGCTACGCCCTCCAGCCCGTCGAGCTCACCGAGCGCATCGCCCAGAGCGGCGCGCAAGTTACGCACTCTGGCCCATGTCGCAACGGCGTCAGGAGCATCTCCTGTCTTCTCGAGGATCGCCGCGACGCAGCTCAACGTTTCTACTTCGCCTGAAGGATCTTCGAGCTGCGCGAACAATCCCGCCGCCTCCTGCAGATACGGCAACGCCTCACTTTCGCGACCCAGGCCGTACAGCACCTCTCCGAGCGCCCGCAGCGATTGCACGAGTCCATCCGCGTGACGCGCGCGCCGACTCAGTTCAACCGACTCTTCGTAGATCTGCAGCGACTCGGCCACACGATTCTGCTGCAGCAAAATATGCGCGATGGCCATCAGATGGAACGATCGCTGGATCGGCAACAGATGCTTGCGCGAAATTTCATTCGCTTGCTGCAGGTATTCGAGCGCGCGATCGAGGTTGCCCAGCGCGCGATGCGCGTTGGCGAGATTATGCAGACTGTATACGAGTGCGGAAGGGTCCTGCGCCAGTGCGGGCATCGACAACGCCTCTTCGAAGCTCGCCAGCGCCCGCACGTGATCCCCCATGCTTTTGAAGATGACGCCAAGATTGGCCAGATCGCCCGCGACCGCAAAATCGTCGCGACGCTCGCGATCGATGGCGAGTGCATTTTCAGTGATCGCGAGCGCCTCCTCATGGCGCTTTTCGTGCCAGCGCAACAGACCAATGCTGCGCAATGCATGGCGCTCGAGCGCCGCGTCGCCGCGCTCGCGGCTCAGGCGCAGCGCCGTGCTCAACGCACGATCTGCAGCGTCAAACCGTTTCAGCAGCGTCTGCAAGTCGCCCTGCCGCAGATAAGCGAGCGCGAGTCGCGCAGAGGCTCCGCGCGGCGCGAGGAGGGAAATGAGCTCCGCCACGATGTGCTGCTGACGGTTTCGCTGACCCAGCGTCTCGCAGAGTCGCTCCTGCTGCAGCAGTACATCCACGATGAGACCGAATCGCTCTTGCCCTTCGGGGAAATGTGCGAGGCATGCCTGCACGCGATCGAGCATGGCGAGCGCGTCGGCAAACTGGCTGAGCGCACTCGCACGATCAGCGGCGCGCCTTCCATAACGAACCGCGGGAGACCAGGCTTCTGCGCCGGCGAAGTGATAGGCGAGCAATTCCGCCTGTTCGTCGGATCGCTGTGGCTGGCGACGCTCCATCGCCTCGCCCACGACGCCATGCAGGCTGCGGCGCTGACGACTCAGCAGACTGTCGTACGTCACTTCCTGCGTCAGCGCGTGCTTGAAGCGATACGCCGCTTCCGGTGCGACGCTGGTTTGCTGAATGAGTCCGGCCGATCGGAGCCGTTCGAGCGCCTGAGGCGTCCGTGCGGTCTCACCCATCGCATCGATCAGCAGGTTCTGCGTGAACTCGCGTCCGATCACCGACGCGACGCGCAGCACTTCGAGCGAATTCGCATCGAGACTATCGAGCCGTGTACGAATCACCGCCTGCACGGTGTCGGGTATGTGCAGGGTTTCGAGGCCGGCGGCGGCGACGCCTTCGCCGTCACGGGCCGCGATCGAGCCCTGCTCGAGCAGCGTATGACAGACCTCTTCGATGAAGAAAGGATTGCCGCCGGTTCGCTGGTACACGCGCTGCGCCAGTTCGTCCGAGACGCGTCCCACGCCCAGGACGTTTCTCATTACCGCGGCAGAGGCTTCGAAATCCAGCGGCGTGAGCGGCATGCACGCCGCGCGCGGCGCCCAATCGATCCGCTGGACGCCTTCGGGTCGACTGGTGATCACAATCATGATGGCGTGCGCAGAGACGATTTCCATCAACCGTTGCAAGGTTGCGCCGGAACCCTCATCCGTCCAGTGCCAGTCCTCGAGCAGGAATACGGTGGGCGCGCCGCGAGCGAGCGAAATGAGGATGGCCGCGAGCGCCTCGGGCATCGACTCGCGCAGATGTTCTCCGCGCAAATGCCGCGGCAGCGCGTGTGTCTCGCTCGGAATGGACAGCAAATGCAGATAGAGCGGCGCGAATTGTTCGAGCGAGCGGTCAATTTCGCGAATGCGTTGGACGATCTCATTCGCGTCGGGATCGTTGGCCGCCGAAATCTGCAGGCGCAGCGCGTCGCGAAGAATGTCGATGAAGGGCAGATAGGGGGCGACGCCGCCGTACGAGCGGCAGCGGGCCTCCAGGATCCGAACCTGCGTGGCGCGGATGCGCTCGCGCAACTCGTAGAGCAAACGACTTTTGCCGACGCCTGCTTCACCGACCACCAGAACGACCTGCCCGCGTCCCGCGCACGCCTGCGAAAAGTGCGCTTCGATCGTCGCAAGTTCTGAATGACGGCCCGCGAGTGGAGTGAGCCCCTTGCGGGCCGCCGCTTCGAGGCGCGTCTGCAAGCCTGATGCGTCGACGATGCGATACGGTGTGATCGGGGCGCTCTCTGCATCGACAGCAATCGGCGCCTGCGGCTCCGCCTGCACGAATGGAGCGACGAGCCGCATGCATTCCGCACTGATGAGAACGGCGGCTTCGGATGCGAGAGCAGCAAGCCGCGCGGCGACCTGCATCGCACGCCCGCTGACTGCGTAACGCTGCGGCCCGGCATTCAGCCGTCGCGCCACGAGCACGCCCGCATGCACGCCGGCTTGCAGGCAGACCGGTCCGGGTAGTTCACCGGTCAAGGCGGCGCTCAGGTCCGCGATTCGCGCCTGCAGCTCCAGCGCCGCCCGCACCGCGCGCAGATCATCGTCTTCATGCGCCGTCGGAACGCCGAACAGCGCGACGATCTCTTCGCCGAGCGTGTGATTCACCAGACCGCCGTGTCCTCGAACGACCTCGACGGCCAGACTGCGAATCTGCCTCATGAGATCTTCCAACCGCTCCGGCGCCAGGTTCTCGACGAGGGCTGCGTAGTCGGACACTAGACAAACCAGCACCGCCGCCCGGCGACGTTCCCCGACCGCGCTTCGCTGTTTGTCGCGAGAGGAACCGACGAAATGCGTATCGAAACCGCCGGCCTCGAGAAGCGAGGCCAGCGCGGAAGCCATGCGCGTCATCGTTGCGAAGCGCTGCTCGGGCGCCTTGGCGAGCGCACCATCGAGCAACGCATCGATCTCGGTGGGCGCGTCCGGGCGCAGCTCCGCAATCGGCTTTGGATCGGCGCTCAGCACGGAACACACGAGAGCATGCGCGCTGTCGCCGCGAAACGGCCGCTCGCCCGTGATCATTTCATAAAGCACCACGCCCAGGGACCACACATCGCTGCGCGCGTCGACTCGTTCGCCGCTCGCCTGTTCAGGACTCATGTACGCGACCGTCCCGAAGCGTGCGCCCTCGTGCGTCGCAAGCGATGCGTCCTCCACTCGCGCGACGCCGAAATCCAGAACCTTCACGCCGCCGTCGGGAAGCAACATGACATTGGAGGGCTTCACGTCGCGATGCACAACGCCGTGTTCGTGCGCCTTCGCGAGCCCATTCGCTATCTGCAGCGCGATCGATGCAGCCTCGACGAAACTCAGCGGAGGCTTCCGATCCAGACGCTCCTGCAGGGTTTCGCCATCGTAGAGCGGCATCGAGATGAACAGCTGACCATCGGCGGTCTCGCCGATTTCGTGAACGGTGCAGATGTTCGTGTGATCGAGTTGCGCGGCCGCTCGCGCCTCGATGAGAAAGCGCTGTTTGGCGTCCGCACGCACGCTCAGATGCGGCGGCAGGAACTTGAGTGCGACCTGGCGATTCAGGCGCTCGTCGCGGGCCTTGTAGACGAACCCCATGCCGCCGGCGCCGAGTTGCTCGAGTACGCTGTATTGAGCAACTCGCTTCCCCTGCCATTCCATCGCGTCGACGCGCGATCGCCACCGCGCCGGCGCGCTGAGCTGCACGGCCAGTCCATCGATCAATCCCGGGCGTTCGTGTCCGGCAAGCAGCGACTCCACGTCCTGGCGCAAACCCGGATCATCGGCGCACTCGCGGTCGAGCAACGAGGCGCGCTCCGCAGTTAGACAGTTGACGGCAGCCGCGAACACGTCCTGCACACGCAGCCAGCGCGCCGCCGATGCAGTGCTGTTGTCGCTCATTCGCCAGCTCCCGGTTCGTCGGCGAGCTCCCGGTTCAGCCAGGCGCGGGCCAGCGTCCAGTCACGCTTGACGGTGGCCGGGGAAATGCCGAGTGCATCCGCGGTTTCCTCGACGCTCATGCCGCCATAGAAGCGGCACTCGACGATGCGCGCATGACGCTCGTTCAACAGATTCAGCCGCTGCAGCGCTTCTTCGAGTTCGATGAAATCCTCGGCGCGCTCCTGCACCACGAGCAGTGCGTCATCGTCGAGCGATTCCACAGCGCGGCCGCCGCCGCGCTTCTGCGCGCGTCGTGCAATGGCGTAGTCGATGAGTACGCGGCGCATCGCCTGCGCCGCGAGCGCCAGGAAATGCGCACGACTCTGCCATTTGATGCGATCGAGTTTCGCCAGCTCGACCCATGCTTCATTCACAAGAGCGGTAGTGCACAGCGTATGCCCGGCGCGCTCCGCGTGCAGCGCTCGCCCTGCGATCCTGCGCAGCTCGGAATAAACCAGCGTGAAGAGATCATTCATGGAGAGCCTCGGCCCGATCCTACGCGTGCGATTGTCGCGGCTCAATCGCTCTCACGTGCGGCGAAACCAGTCATCGCAGCCCATGAGCCTTTCCTGAGGCCGTTGCGGCTTCTGACCAATACGGGCGGAATTCCTCCGCACGAATCCGGCCCCGCTGCGCGTCATAGGCGCGACGAACAGTTGTGCGTTCTGCGTTGCGCGTTGTGCGTCCGGAGCGGAACGGTCCGCCTCTGCGGACAACGGACAACACACAACGGGCAACTGGCGACCACTCGATAGTAGCGGTCGTGTTCTGACAGAGACCACACGTCATCCCTTGATTTCAGGAGGCTCAATGAAGATCGGGAAATTTGCATTCATTGGCGCAGCAAGTCTGTCGCCGCCAACGAACGATCAGGCAGTTCCGATATGAGTGCTCTGATCGGTGTTCTGTACGGCATGGTCGCGTACGTCGTTTTTCTACTCACGTTCCTGTACGCGATCGGGTTCGTCGGCAATCTGGTCGTGCCGAAATCGATCGATTCCGGCGCCGCCGGAGGGTTGCTGGAATCAGTCATGGTCAATGCGGCGTTACTGACTGTCTTCGCCGTGCAGCACAGCGTGATGGCGCGGCCCGGGTTCAAGCGCTGGTGGACGAAGATCGTGCCGCCGGTGATTGAACGCAGCACTTACGTGCTGTTCTCCAGCCTGGCTTTGATCGCGCTGTTCATCTGGTGGCAGCCGCTGCCATCGCTCGTCTGGCGCGTCGAATCCGAACCGCTGCGCTGGTTGCTCCACGGGCTGTACGCGTCCGGTTGGCTGCTGCTGCTGGTCAGCACGTTCCTGATCAGTCACTTCGAGCTATTCGGCCTGCGCCAGGTGTGGCTGCATGTTCGCGGCCTGCCCAGTCCCCATACGCCCTTTGTGATCCGCTCGATCTACGGCCTGGTCCGGCACCCACTGATGCTCGGCTTCCTGATTTCGTTCTGGGCCACGCCTGACATGAGCCAGGGCCGGCTGCTGTTCGCGGTCGTCACGACTGCCTACATCTTCGTGGCGGTGAAATTTCTGGAAGAACGCGACCTGGTCGCCGCGCACGGCGACGCCTATCGCGACTACCAGCGGCGGGTACCGATGCTGCTGCCGCTGCGAAAGCCTGCCCCTTGCCAAACCACCCGACCTGAGGAGATCACGTCATGAAAAAGCGACTCGAGTATTCATTGATCGGCGTTCTGATCAGCATGAGCGCGTCCTGGTCGTCAGGCGCCCTGGCGTCCGACGACGCGAAGCACGCGCAGGCGCTGCAGCATCACGCAACGGCGCCACAGCATCACATGCCGACGCCGCAACACAACGAGCGAACGGGCGCCTTCGTAAAAGTCGTCCGCGATGCAACCCGACGCTTCCGGGATGTATCGGTGGCTGTGGCAGAAGGCTATGTCCTTCAGTTCGGGTGCGTGAGCGGATCCGACGATGAGGGCGCGATGGGAGTCCACTTTGTCAATGGCCCGCTGGTCGCCGACGGCGTACTGGACCCGGCGCGTCCCGAGTTGCTCGTTTATGAGCCGACGCGCAATGGACAGATGCGGCTCGTCGCCGCCGATTACCTGGTTTTCTCGGAAGCCTGGCATGCGAACAACGCTGCCGCGCCGGAGCTCATGGGACAGTTATTCCATTTGTTCGACAACCCCAATCGCTTCGGTCTCCCCGTGTTCTACAC
>JBOHZJ010000479.1:0-20233 GCA_050738395.1 Steroidobacter sp. | reverse complement strand
GAATCGACGCCTGTCCTAGTGCTGCGCTTTGTCCTAGTGCTGCGCTTTCCGGAATCGACGCCTGTCCTAGTGCTGCGGGTTCTAGTGCTGCGGGTTGAATCGACGCCTGTCCTAGTGCTGCGGAATCCGGAATCGACGCCTGTCCTAGTGCTGCGGGCTTCGTCAACTTCTGATGACGTGTGCGCCCAGCAAGAAGGCGCCGGCATTGACATGCCCACGAAATTCGACAAGAAGCGTCCGTCCGTGCTCCGCCGAATACCGCTATCCGGGATGTCAGCAGGCGCGCATCCGTGCTATGGTCCATTTATATGATGAATGGACAAAAACGGCGTAAGCAGGCGAAGGCGCAGTCGCGGACTGCCGGGGCGTCGGCCCCGACGCTCGCATTTGCGTCCGTCGTCGACCCGCTCGGGGTGCGCAACCAACTTGGACGAAATCTCACCTACGGCATGCTCGATTCGCTGGGGCGTGCGATCGTCACCGGCAGCTACGAAGGCCGCAGCTTTCCAACCGAGGCGGAGCTTTCGGAGCAGCATCGCGTGAGCCGCTCCGTGACCCGGGAAGCCGTGAAGATGCTGACGGCGAAGGGCCTGCTCAGCGCGCGGCCGCGGCAGGGCACGATCATCGAACCGGGCAGTTCCTGGAATCTCTTCGACACCGACGTGCTGCGCTGGCTGCTCGACCGCAAATTTTCAGTCGACCTGCTGCACCAGTTCAATCAACTCCGCGTTGCGATCGAACCGGAAGCGGCGGCGCTCGCCGCGACGTTCGCCGACGACCGTCAGCGCGAAGAGATCCAGGCCGGGCTTGCGCGCATGGAAGCAGCGGAGGCGAGGCTCGACAACACGCTCGACGCCGATATCGCCTTCCACGTCGCCGTTCTGCGTGCGTCCGGCAACCCGTTCTTCGCCCAGTTTCGGGATGTCGTCTCGACCGCGTTGCGCAGCTCGATTCAGTTCACGAACCATATCAAGGGCCGTTCAGCAAACGTCGCAGATCACGCCGCCGTCAGGGATGCGATCATGAAGCGCCGCGCTGACAGCGCGCGCACCGCAATGCGGAAAATCATCAGCGATGTGCTGGATTTGATCGAGGATTCCAAACAGGACGCCGCGCCGCTCAAATCGCGCCGCAAGTGAACGCCTGACTTCGGTTGAACGTCAGCGCAGACCCGATCTTCGAATCCAGTTCGATCGACCCGCGACCCGACGCGCCCCCGCGGTGCGTCTGTTACAGCGGCGGCAGACCGACCGGCGTCACAGGAGCGAGGCAGTGCACCCTTCTGCTCCTTCCTCTCTGCGCGCGCGACATCAGCCGGCTCGCTGCGCTCGAGCGGCTCAGTCTGTTGGCACGACGCCCTTCGGCGCCGCGGTCAGTCGCTTGATGAGATCCGTCTCGGCCTTTCGATAGGGCGAGCCGTCCGCGCGCAGCACTTCATGAAACCAGATCGTCGGCTCCGAGAAGGTGTACGGCTTCTTCCATGAATCCCACGGCAGGCGCGTCTGCGACTTACCGTCGACGAAGCCCCAGTTGATCATGGCGACGTTGTGGCGTTTGCCGATCGGCAGCGAGTTGTCGAATGTCGAGCCGTTGCCGCGCGCCATGTACTCGGTGCACAGAAGCGGGCGCCCGTAGGTCTGGAGCTGCTTAATGCGGCGCTCGAAGACCTCCGACCAGTTGTAATCGTGGAACGAGATCACGTCCGACCGATCGATTTGGATCTTTTCGATGGCCGTGAGCTTTTCGTACGACCAGTCGTCGTGCTGCCACAGACCGCTCGTGAGCGGCTGCACCGGGTTGCGGCTGCGCGCCCAGTCAAACACCTGCGGCAGAAGCAGCTCCACGTACTTCTGTTTGCTCTCGTGCCTGGGATAGTTGCCGCCGCCGTCGTTGTCCGGCTCGTTCCACACGTCCCACGCGAGAATGCGCTTGTCCTTCGCGAACGCGCCGACGACGCCTTCGACGTATTCGCGCAGCTTCGGATAGCCGGAGGCGTCTTCGAGACGCGCGCGTCCCGGCGCCTGCACCCAGCCCGAGTTGTGCACGCCGGGAATCGGCGGATGCTGCGAGCCCAGTTTCGGCTCCGGATCCCAGCAGCTGTCGAACAGTACGAACATCGGCTTGATCTTGTGGCGCGCTGCGATCCTGAGGAACTCGTCCATGCGCCGCTTGAGGCCCTCCGCGTCCTGCTCCCACAGCAGATTGTGCAGATAGACGCGCATCGTGTTCATGCCGAGCGCCTGCGCCCACGCAAATTCCCGCTCGATGCTCACCGGGTCGAATGTCTCCGCTTGCCACATTTCGAGCTGGTTGATTGCGCTTGCAGGGTTGTAGTTGCCGCCCACGAGCCACGGCTGCTTGTCATACCACGCGTTCGCCTGCGCGGCGCTCCAGCGCTCGGTTGCGCTGGCAGGCGACATCATCAGCAGCGCGACGTGCGCGACTGCCGCGATCGCGATCGAAACCATGCGAATCATTGCGTTCTCCTCCGAAGATTTCGTTGTAGCCGTCGCGGCTATTTCTTGCCGCTGAACAGCCGATAGACGATGACGTTGCGATAGGTCTCGCCCGGCGCCAGGCGAGCCGAGCCGAACTCCGGACGGTTCGGCGTGTCAGGAAAAATCTGCGGCTCGAGCACGAACGCATCTCCCTGCCGATAAACGCGCTGCGACTTGCCAGTCACCGTGGCGTCGAGAAAGTTGCCCGAGTAGAACTGAACTCCGGGCTGGTTCGACCAGAGCTCAAAGCTGCGGCCCGAGGTCGGTTCTGCGACGCGCGCATGCAGCCGCAGTTCGCGCGCGACGTCGCGCGCGATCACGAAGTTGTGGTCGTAACCGCGGCCCGCGACGAGCTGAGGTTCGCGCGCATCGCGCACGCGTGCGCCGATCGCCATCGGCTTGCGGAAATCGAACACCGTGCCAGCGACGGGGCGCAGCTCACCGAGCGGGATGAGCCCCTTGTCGACCGGCATGTAATGCTCCGCGGGAATCGTTAGTACATGGTCCATCGCGCCGACCGCGGCGTCGTCGCCAGCCAGATTCCAGTACGCATGATTCGTGATGTTGACGATTGTCGGGCGATCGGCGGTGGCGCGGTACTCGATCGTGAGTTCATTGCCTTTCAGCGAGTACGTCGCGAACGTCGTGAGCGTACCGGGATAGCCCTGGTCGCCGTGCGGGCTGACGTAGCGCATCGTGACGCTTGCGACATCGCCCTTGCCCGTCTCGGCGATCTCCCACAGCACCTTGTCGAAACCGCGGTCGCCGCCGTGCAGTGCGTGACCGTTATTGTTCAGCGGAGTCTGATATTTCTGGCCATCGAGCGTGAAGCGGCCGTGCGCGATGCGGTTCGCGAAGCGCCCGACCGTTGCGCCGAAATACTCCGACTTCTCCAGATAGCCCTCGAGCGATGCATAGCCGAGCGTGATGTCCGCGAGCTTGCCCTCGCGATCGGGCGTCACGAGCGATTGCAAGGCGGCGCCGTAGTTGAGCACCGTGGCGGAAATCCCGTGCGATCCGCGCAGCGTGACCGCTTCCACCGTGCGCCCGTCCGGCAGCCTGCCGAACTCGGCGCGGCTCGTCGCAGCCGCCTCCGCGCCCACATCGAACGACACGGCCGCCGTCGCCATGCTTATCAGGATGCTGACTGCCCGTATCGACATGATTGCCCCATTTCTAGCCGCCGAATCGATGCGGCGCGAAGCCGTGCATGCCGGTGTGCACCTCGAACAGCGCGCCGCCGTACTCTTCGTGCTCGACACCCTGTGCGGCGGACGTGACGAACAGCCGATCAAGCGCATCGCCGCCGAACGCGCAGGACGTGATCTGCGACGCAGGCAGCTCGATGAAGCGATCCAGGGCGCCGTCGTCGCGAAAGCGGCTGATGCGGCCCGCGCCCCAATGCGCGATCCACAACCCACCTTCAGCATCGACCGTCATGCCATCGGGAACGCCCCAGTCTTGCTCGAAGCGAATGAACTCGATGCGCTCCGACAGCGCGCCGTCATCGTGCAACCGAAACCGGTACACGCAGCGCAGCGCCGAATCCGTGTGATACAGCCAGCGCTCGTCGGGGCTCAGTGCGGGGCCGTTTGCGATCGTGTAATTCGAATCCACTTTCGTGACGCGCCGATCGCTATCGAAACGATATAGCGCGCCTGTGGGTCGATCCGCCTTGATCGGCATCGTGCCTGCCCAGATTCGACCGCGGCTATCTGCCTTTGCATCGTTGAGCCGGTTCTCCGGGATGTGCGCTTCGGGATCAACGATGGGCGCTATACGCAGCGGCTCGAGTTCGAGCTCGGCGAAGCCGCTCTGAAACCCGGCGATGAATCCCGACGCGTGCTCACGCTCGATGATCCAGCCGATCATTTCCGGCACGACCCAGCGGGTGACGCCGCCGTCCTCGAGCGACAGGCGCGAGACTGTGCGGCCTGTGATGTCCGTCCAGAACAGGGCGTTCGCACGCTGCGACCATAACGGTCCCTCGCCGAGTTGATCGCGCCCGGCGCGCGGCACGTCGCGGACTTCGCCGTTCGAGGGCCGCTTCATCAGTGACTGTCGCGCGGCGTGCCGGCGGTCTGCGCGAGCCGCTGGAACTTGACGGCGGATTCGAGCACCGCGCCGCCGTCGAACTGTCCGGTCTTCTCGCGATGAATTTCCTGCCACGGCGTCTGCGACGGCGGCTGCGCGAATCCGCCGCGCGCTTCGAACTCCTTGCGGCGCTGCGCGATCTCTTCGGCGCTCACGAGCATGTTCACCTCGCGCCGCCGCAGATCGACTCGCACGCGATCACCCGTGCGCAGCAAGGCAAGTCCACCGCCCGCGGCGGCTTCCGGCGCCGCGTTCAGGATCGAAGGCGAGCCGGACGTGCCGGACTGACGACCATCGCCAATGCAGGGCAGCGCATCGATGCCCGCGCGAATGAGCGCTGCAGGCGGACGCATGTTCACGACCTCGGCGCCGCCCGGGTATCCCAGCGGACCTGCGCCGCGAATGACGAGCAACGTGCACTCGTCGATGCCGAGCGACGGATCGTCGATGCGCGCGTGGTAGTCCTCGGGACCGTCGAAAACGACGACCGGACCCTCGAACGCGTTGAGATCGTCCGGATTGCTCAGGTAGCGCTCGCGGAAACTCTCCGAGATCACGCTCGTTTTCATCACGGCTGCGTCGAACAGATTGCCGCGGAGCACCGTCAGCCCCGCAGCCTTGCATAAAGGCGCGTCGAAGGTGCGGATCACCGCTTCGTCGAGCGGGTGCGCTGCGGAACAATTCTCGCCGATGGTGCGGCCGTTCACGCTCAGAGTGTTCGGCGCAATCAGTCCGTGGCGCAGCAACTCACCGACGACGGCCGGCACGCCGCCCGCCGCGTAAAAGTCTTCGCCCAGGTATTCGCCGGCCGGCTGCAGGTTCACCAGCAACGGCACATCGACGCCGTACTGCTCCCAATCATCGAGAGTGAGCTCGACGCCCGCGTGACGCGCAATCGCATTGAGATGAACAGGCGCGTTCGTCGATCCGCCGAGCGCGGAGTTGACTCGAATCGCGTTGAGAAATGCATCGCGTGTGAGGATGTCGGACGGCTTGCGATCGGCGCGCACGAGCTCGACCGCCTGACGCCCCGTGCGCCACGCGCATTCGAGGCGATCACGGTACGGCGCGGGAATCGCCGCGGAGCCCGGCAGCGACATGCCGAGCGCTTCGGCGAGCGAGTTCATGGTGGTGGCCGTACCCATCGTGTTGCAAAAGCCCGTCGATGGCGCGGACGCGGCAATCAGCTCGATGAATCCCTTGTAGTCGATCTCGCCCGCGGCCAGCATTTTCCGCGCCTTCCATACGATCGTGCCCGAACCGATTCGCTCGCCGTTGCGCCAGCCGTTCAACATCGGACCGACTGACAGCGCAATTGCGGGAATGTTGACGGTCGCCGCGGCCATGAGCAGCGCCGGCGTCGTCTTGTCGCAGCCGATGGTGAGCACGGCGCCGTCCAACGGATAGCCGAACAGCAACTCGACGACGCTGAGATAGGTCAGGTTGCGATCCAGTCCCGCAGTCGGCCGCTTGCCGGTTTCCTGGATCGGATGCGTCGGAAATTCCAGCGGAATGCCGCCTGCATCACGAACACCCTGCTTGACGCGCTCCGCCAGCACCAGGTGATGGCGGTTGCAGGGCGCGAGATCGCTGCCAGTCTGCACGATGCCGATAATCGGACGGTCGCTCTGCAGCTCCTCGAGCGACAGTCCGTAGTTCAGATACTTCTCGATATAGAGCGCGGTCATGTCCGGATTGGCCGGATTGTCGAACCACGCCCGCGAGCGCAATGCCGTGCGTTGTCTGCTGTCTGTCATTCTGTGCGCCGTCCATTGAACTGGGAGCGCGCCGGCTGGGCCCGCAGTGGTCGTTCAAATCGATGATCAAACTGATCCTGTACCGCAGCCAATTCTGCACCGATCGCGCTCAGGCGCACGTCATTCAACTCGCATCCATCAATGCCTGGGCGAGAGCGATAAAGCGGGTGCGGGCCGCCGTGGGCCCGCACCCGCCGACGCACTACAGCCGCACCCTGACGCTCACGCCGTACGTGCGGTCATCAACGCGGATATCGTGGGGGAAGATCGCCGTGTCGAAGTAGCTGTAGTAGTCGGCTCCCGTCAGATTGGAGCCTTCGAGACTCAGGGTCACGCGCTCGCTGAAGTCGTAGCCGAGGGACATGTCCAGGCGCCCGTATGCCTTCACCTTGTTGAAGGTCGGCGAGGCGCCCGGATTGCCGCAGTAGGCGGCCGCGCTTCCCTGCGGACCAAGCAGGCACCCGAACTGGAACTCATTGAACTCGTCACGCCAGGTGTAAACGAGGCGGCTGCTGACGCCGTACTTCTCGTACAGCAGTCCGACGTTGAAACTGTTCTCGGAAACGCCGGGCAGCGGGTGGCCGTTCAGCGGATCGTTCACTGTCTTGATCTCGCTGTCGGCATACGTGTAGTTCGCGAACGCGCCGGATCCGTTCCAGCCCTCCGGCAGGAAATCAAAGAACGTTTGAACGGACAGCTCGACCCCCTGCAGCGTCGCCTCGCCAACATTGCGCGGACGGGTGATGTTGTACGTGACGCCGTCGATCACCTCCGGATTGGATGCAGTTGCAACGCGATCCTCGAGTTCACGGTAGTACACGGCCGCAGCCACATAGCTGCTCCGGGCAAAGTAGTATTCGACAGTGGCGTCGAACGCGTCCGACTTCTGCGGCTTCAGGTTCGGGTTGCCGCCGGAACCGTTCGGCTGAATGTTGGCGTTGGTCGGCACGTCGTAGAACAGACCGGGATTCAGGGAAGTGAACGCAGGCTGTGCAACCGTGCGCGCCGCCGTGAAGCGCATCTGCAACTCCGGAGTCAGCTGCACGCGCGCACTGAAGTTCGGCAGAACATCTGTATCGCTCGTGTTGGTGGTCGCCGGCGTCAGCACGCCGTTCACGCGCCCAGCGCCCGATATAGAGCGATCGGTGCTGGTCACGCGGGCGCCGAGCAGGCCGTCGATGACCACAGCGCCCACGTCGAATCGGTACTTGCCCTGAAGGTATCCGGCCAGCGTGTCCTCAGTCGCATCGAAATTCCGCGACGGATCAAACGGCGGATCGCCGGCCGGCGCACCGTAGATCGCGCGCAGGGTGTCGGTGTTGTTGCGCAGGAAGTCCGCATCCGGCGTCATCCAGTGCTGTCCGCCGTTGATGAACGGAATCGAGGCGGGCGAGCGCACGAGAAAATCTGCAGGCAGGTCCACGGAATTGACCAGCGTCACGCGATTGCCGCCGGGCGCCGGCGGGCCGCCCGGGGCGTTTGAACGATAGTCCGCATCCCGATCTCCGTAGCGCACGCCGAACTGCAACTGCGCGAGGAAGCCTTCGAGATCGTAGCTGCCATCCAGCGCCGCCGCGAACAGCGAGCTGTCCGCCGTATTGATGTCCTGGAAGAGACTGTTCGCGAACAGGAACCCATTGGGATCCCCCAGCGGATTGCCGGGCATGTCCGTCACGCCATGATTGTCGCTGTCGATGACGACGTTGACGGAAGAAATCTGCTTACCGATGTCGACAATGATGTTGCGGTTGGAGTTCTTCGACTCGACGTAGGACACATCCAGGCCGAGACGCCACACACCCGAGTCGAAGCGCGTTCCGAGCGCATAGAGGTACTGATCTGTGTCGGCTGTCTTCGCTTGCGTGCTCGTCAAGCCCGGCACGTTGTTGAACGTTGCGGCCGATCCGTAGCACAGGTTCTGCACAGGGTCGGTGGCCGAGCCGAGAAATCCGGCGCCATTGACGCGCGCCTGGAAGCAGTCGCCGCTCGCCTGTGCATTGGAGATGCTCTGCGCCGCGAAGATGTCCGAGAAGATGAAGTCGGTTTCAAACTCCGCCTCGTAGCCGGCATACAGACCATCGGCATAGACCTCCCAGTTGTCATTCAACCGCCACTGGAAGGCGCCGTTGACCTGCGGCCGCTGGTACTCGCCGTAATCGTTCAGGCCGCCGACGCAGGTCGGCAGCACGACGCCCGCTGCGCCTGCCGGCCCGTTGGTTCCGGAACGCGGATCGCAGTTGAATGAAATCGGGCGATTGAACTGCTGATCGGAGTACGAGGCGTCGACGAGAAAGCCCATTTCGCCAGCGTCTGTCTCGCGGCGATTGGCTACGAGGGCGCCCGCGGTGTAGTTGAAATCCTCGACTTCTTCCGTATACGCCGCTCTCAGATTCGACACGGCCGTCCAGCCCGCATCGAAGTTGAACGGCTTGTGCAGGCGCAGATCGATCACACCCGCCACACCGCCCTCGATCAGGTTCGCGGTGTTTGATTTGTACACATTGGCGCGCGACAGCGCTTCGGCAGGCAGATCCTGAAAAGCGAAGCCACGACCCACGCCGGTGAACATTTCGCGGCCATCCACCGTGGTCAGGATGTCGCCGATGCCGCGAATCAGCGGATTGACGATCTCGTTGTTGAAACCGACCACGGTCTGAACCCCGGGCACGCGCTGCAACGCCGCGGCGACGGTGTTGTCAGGAAACTTGCCGATATCATCGGCCACGATGGCGTCTACCACCTGATCGGCGTTCCGCTTGATCTCAGCTGCGGCTTCCAGACTGGCGCGCAAGCCGATCACGACGACTTCCTCCAGTTCTCCGCTTTCTGCGTTCGCGGCGTCCTGTGCATGAGCGCCCGGCAGATGAGCTGCGCCCATCAGCATGGCGACCGACACGGAACCCATGACGTGACTCTGCCTCTTCATGTTTTATCCCCCGATCAAGAGTCTGATTTCGGCCTGCGTGCAGGCGCGTAATGAATCACAGTTCCCAAAGTCTGACAAGTCTTATTTGTCTTATAAATCGTAAGAACTGGCATGACGCGCCGCGACGGCGCCAGCCGGCGCTCCAGGACGGCGATGAAGGAGTTGATCTGCGAACGCACATTCTATAAAAAGAATATATATCAGACAATTTAGATTACGACGCCATGGCAAGAATGCGATCTGTCGCCGCTTCACTTCCATTCCGGCTGCTGCGTCACGGGGCATATCGGTGATGGCAGGTCCCATTCGTCTCGCGGTCGTGGGCGTCGGCAAGATCGCCCGCGACCAGCACGTCCCCGCGTTGGCCGCGAACTGCGCCTTCCGGCTGGTCGCCGCCGCAAGCCATCATGGGAAGCTGAGCGGCGTGCCGTCGTTCGCGGATCTGGCGTCCCTTCTGAATGCGCAACCCGGCGTCGACGCCGTATCGATCTGCACGCCGCCTGCCGGACGTCATGCAGTTGCGCGCGTGGCGCTCGATGCTGGGTTGCATGTGATGCTGGAGAAACCGCCGGGTCTCACGGTCGCCGACGTCGAAGATCTCGCCGCGCGCGCCGCTCGCGGCAATCTGACGTTGTTCGCCGCCTGGCATTCGCGAGAAGCCGCATGCGTGACGTCCGCGCGCGCCTGGCTCGCAGACCGCTCGATCGCGTCCATTCGCACGACGTGGAAGGAGAACATCCGCGTGTGGCATCCGGGCCAGCACTGGATTCTCGATCGCGATGGATTCGGGGTGTTTGATCCCGGCATCAATGCGCTGTCAATCCTCACGCATATACTCCCGCGACGCCTGAAGCTGCGTAGCGCGATGCTGCGCTATCCGGAGAACCGTCAGGCGCCGATCGCCGCCGAACTCGATCTGCTGTACGACGAGGCCACGCCCGCGCCGGCGAGCTTCGACTTTCTGCACGAAGGACGGCAGCAGTGGGACATTGAGATCGACACCGACCGCGGCGCGCTCGTGTTATCCGAAGGCGGTCAGCGCCTGCATATCGACGGCGTCGAACGATGCGCCGGAGAGAACCGCGAGTATCCAGGGTTGTATGCCCGGTTCGCGCAGCTCATTGCAAGGCGCGCGTGCGATGTCGATACGCGTCCGCTGCAACTCGCGCTCGCTGCGTGCACGACCGGCGTCCGCATCCAGGCGCCGGCGTTCGAGTTCTGAAAATC
The DNA here is from genome assembly GCA_050738395.1 of Steroidobacter sp. Lineage (GTDB taxonomy): Bacteria > Pseudomonadota > Gammaproteobacteria > Steroidobacterales > Steroidobacteraceae > Steroidobacter. The sequence continues at coordinate 9,731 of JBOHZJ010000479.1, read as the reverse complement.
ACATGTCACGCTTGAACGCATCGTTCGATCGCTGCGTCCTCGGAGACTGGGGCACGACGCGCCTTCGCCTGTTTCTGTTCCATGGAGACGAGCTCTCCGAGCAGCGCGAAGGACCGGGCATCGGCGCGCTGACCGCATCGCCTGCAGCCACGTTACAGGAACTCGTCGCGTCCTGGATCACCGCGCAGCCGCTGCCGCTAGTGCTTGCGGGCATGGCCGGATCGCGCAACGGCCTGTTCGAGGCGCCTTACGTGCAGACGCCGGTCGATCGCACGAGCTGGGCGCATGCCGCGTGCTGCAAGCAGCTGGGCCCGCTGCAAGTCACGATTGCCGCTGGATTGCGCGACGATCACCGCACCTATGCATCCGATGCGATGCGTGGCGAAGAGACACAGATCTTCGGCGCGCTGCGGCTTGACCCGGCGCTGCTCGAGGGTTCGCACCTGATCGTGTTGCCCGGCACGCACTGCAAATGGGTCGAGGTCTCGAACGGCGTCATCGTGCGCTTCCACACCGCGCTGACTGGCGAGCTGTTCGCGCTGCTGCGCGATCATTCGATCCTCCTGAAGGCGGGCGACGGCGGTGCTGCCGCCGACGCCGACGCGGGTTTCCTCGCTGGCGGGCAGCGTTCCGCGCAGCTCAACGAAGGATTGCTTGGCGCAATGTTCGAGGCGCGCACGGCGCAACTGCTGCGTCAACGATCGCGGGCCTGGGCGTCGGGCTTTCTGTCGGGCCTGCTGATCGGCCACGAGATCGGCGGCATGATGCGCGCGTATTCGCCGGCCCGCCGCGTCAGGATCATCGGCGATGCAAAGCTCACCACGTTATATCGCTCCGCATTTGCATCGCGCGGCGTCACCGGCGACTTGTACGACGGATCGGCCTGTGCGATTGCGGGCCTGCGCGACTTGCACGGCTACCTCGCGGGAGATGAGACTTGAATCTCTATGCACAGCTCCAGAGCGGAACGCCCGCGATCATCGCGATCCTGCGTGGCGTCACGCCCGATGAAGTCCTCGAGGTGGCGAACACGCTCATCGAAGAGGGCATCCGCATCATCGAAGTGCCGCTCAACTCTCCACAGCCGCTCGTAAACATCGAACGCCTTGCTCGAAGCTTCGGCGACAAGGCGCTGGTTGGCGCTGGCACCGTGACATCGGTTGCGGCGGTGAACGATGTGGCGTCGGTCGGCGGACGCCTGATCGTATCGCCCAACGCGAACGCGGCCGTGATCGCGCGCGCCGTTGAACGCGGGCTCGATGTGCTGCCGGGAGTGATGACGCCCACCGAAGCGTTCGCAGCGATCGATGCGGGCGCGCGCGACCTCAAGCTATTCCCGGGCGGCACGACCGGTCCAGCACACATTCGCGCCCTGCGCGAAGTACTCCCGGCCGATTGCGCGATCTGGGCGGTCGGCGGCGTGAGCGTAGCCAATCTCGCGCAGTGGCTCGAAGCCGGCGCGCGCGGCGTCGGCATCGGGGGTTCGCTATACAAACCCGGCGTCACGATCGATTCGGTGCGAACGGTCGCCGCGGACCTGGCGGCGGCCTGGAATGCGCGACGCGCGCATACGCGATGAACCGTCTCGGCTGATCACATCGCACGACGTCAAGAACTCCCAACACCAAGAACCTGCGCAATCATGCAACTGACCACCCTCGACATCATCATCGTCGTGATCTACGCGATCGGCCTGTTCGCGCTCGCGCAATGGATCTCGCGCGACAAGACCGGACGGCCGAAGGACTCCACCGAGTATTTCCTCGCGTCCAAGAATCTGCCGTGGTGGGCGATCGGCGCATCGCTGATCGCCGCGAATATTTCGGCCGAGCAGATCGTCGGCATGTCCGGCTCGGGCTATGCGATCGGCCTTGCGATCGCATCCTACGAATGGATGGCGGCGATCACGCTCGTCATCGTCGGCAAATGGTTCCTGCCGATCTTTCTCGAAAACCGCATCTACACGATGCCGCAGTTCCTCGAGCAGCGGTACGGCGCCCGCATTCGCACGCTGATGGCGGTGTTCTGGCTCGCGCTGTACATCTTCGTCAATCTCACATCCATCATTTGGCTGGGCTCGATCGCCGTCACGAAGGTCGCAGGCGTCGATCAGAACGTCGCGCTCGTCGCGCTCGGCGTGTTCGCCCTGCTATATCAATTGCGCGGCGGCCTGCGTGCGGTGGCGATGACGGACATCGTGCAGGTGTCGCTGCTGATCATGGGCGGCCTGATGGTGTCGGGTCTCACGCTTGCCGAGATCGGTGACGGGCGCGGCGTCGCGGCAGGCCTCAGCACGCTGGTCGAGCGCGCGCCCGATCACTTTCACATGATCCTCACGCAGGCGAGCCCGTACTACAAAGACCTGCCAGGAATTTCCGTGCTCATCGGCGGCATGTGGATCGCGAACCTGAGCTATTGGGGATTCAACCAGTACATCATTCAACGCGCGCTCGCGGCGAAGGACCTGCATGAAGCGCAAAAGGGCGTGATGTTCGCTGCGTATCTCAAACTGCTGATGCCCCTCATCATCGTCGTGCCGGGCATCGCCGCCGTCGTGCTTGCGCCGGATCTCGCGCGGCCGGACGAAGCCTATCCCACAATGATGCGGCTGCTGCCGGCCGGGCTCGCTGGGCTCGTGTTCGCGGCGCTGATAGCAGCGATCGTCGCGTCCACCGCATCGAAGATCAATTCAGTCGCAACGATCTTCACGCTCGATATCTACAACAAGATGGGCGCGCCGAAAAGCGAAGAACAACTCGTGCGCATGGGCCGCATCGCAGCTGTCGCATCGATCGTGCTTGCGATCGCCACTGCACGCCCGCTGCTTGGAAGCTTTGATCAGGCGTTCCAGTACATCCAGGAGTACACGGGATTCTTCACGCCTGGCATTGTCGTGATCTTCCTGCTCGGCCTGTTCTGGAAGAAGGCGACCGAAGCTGGCGCACTTGCAGCTACGATCGGTTCATTCGTGCTGTCGATTGCGATCAAGGCGCTCTGGCCCGCGCTGCCTTTCATGGACCGCATGGCCGTCGTGTTCCTCCTCGCGCTCGCGCTCGGCGTCATGTTCTCGCTGTTGCGCCCGGTGAGCGCCGCATCCAACCGCATTCACACTACAGGCGTCTCGTTCAGCACCGCACCGGCGTTCAACGTCGGCTCGCTGGGCGTGATCGTCGTTCTGATCGCGCTGTACACGGCGTGGTGGTAAGCATCAAGTCAACAGACAGGACACAAACGCATGAGGATCTCCCGATCACTGCTGCTCGCCGCAGGTTTGTTCACCGCCGCCGCCTTCGCACAGCAGCCCGATCCTCCGGGACAGGTCAGACGGGGCGAGCAGCCCGTGAACGAGGCCTATCTGTTCGCTCACATGACGCATAGCGACTATGGGCGCCTTTACTACAGCGTCAGCCTCGACGGCCTGCACTGGTACAGGCTCAATGACGGCAAGCGAATCTCCGAGGAGTATCGCGGGCATCCTGACATCGCGAGGGCGCCGGACGGGACCTACTACATCGCCGGCAACACGAGCGATGCATCGCCGACGATCAACATCTGGAAGTCCTCCGATCTGATCGAGTGGAAGCCGCACAGCGACTACACGCCTGACCTGAAATCGACGCCCGGCTATTCAAACGCCTTGCAGCGCATCGGCGCGCCAAAACTGTTCTTTGACGCGGCATCGAAGCAGTTCGTGATGACGTGGCATACCCCGCACCTGGAGGGTGCGAAGGAGGACCCCGAAAGGTATTGGGCGAGTCAGCGCACGTTGTACGTGACTTCGAAAGACCTCAGGTCATTCTCGAGTTATCCCAAGCGGCTGTTCAGTTGGGATATGGGGACAATCGATGTCTTCCTCAGAAGCGCCGAGGGCAAGTACTGGGTGATCATCAAGGACGAAACCTATCCGACGCTTGACTGGGTTACGGGCAAAACGATCCGCATCGCGCAATCCAACGCACTGCTCGGTCCATACTCCGATCCGAGTCCGCCTGTCAGTCCGAACTTCCGTGAAGCGCCGATGCTGATTCCTTCGCCGAACGGCGAGGTCTGGTACTTGTACTACGAGCAATACCCCGGGGTTTCGTACGGCCTCTCGGTCGCCGACCGTCTCTCGGGCCCTTGGTATCAGATCTCCGGCTACACCTTCCATGCGGACTGGGACAAGTTCAGCCTGCCGCCGAAAGTCAGGCACGGCGCAATGATCACGATTTCGCGCAAGCAGTACGACAGTCTGGTGGCGCGCTTCGGCATAAACAAAGACCCGAACTGAGAGGGCGCATGAACGGTTCCTTTCGCATATCCCGCAAGGGCATCGCAATCTTTGTTGCGCTCACGCTGCTGAGCGCAGCGCACGCAGCTGCGCCCGCAACGCCCGATTCCTTCAGCAACCCGCTGTTGCCGTCAGGGCCCGATCCATGGGTTATCCGAGAGAACCAGCATTACTACTACATGCACACCCTGGGCGACAGGCTGGCGCTCTGGAAGACGCACGACATCACGGATCTCGCCAACGCAGAGCAGAAAACGATCTGGACGCCGCCGGCGAGCGGACCGAACGCGATCTCGATCTGGGCGCCCGAGATCCATCGGATCGACGCGAAGTGGTACATCTATTACACGGCGGCCGCGAGCGGCCACGACGATGATGCACATCGCGGCGTCTTCATACTCGAGACCGCATCGGATGACCCGATGACGGGCGACTGGATCGATCGCGGTCGCATCAACACCCGCTATTCAGGTATCGATGGCACGACGTTCAGCTACCGGGGACAACGGTATTTCGTTTACTCGCCGTATGTCGGCCCCGACAGCGTTCTCGCCATCGCGCGCATGAAGGACGCGACGACATTGACGGGTCCGGAGATCATCCTGGCCCGTCCGGATCGAGGCTGGGAAAGGCGCGGTGGTCGACAGATCCTTGAAGGTCCCCAGTTTCTGCTTGGTCCGACTGGCGATCTGTTCTTGATTTACTCCGCGAGCGCCTGCTGGTCGGACGATTATGCGCTCGGTATGTTGCGCGCAGCGCCCGGAAGCGATCCGCTGGACGCAAAGGCATGGAGCAAGTCGCCCGCGCCAGTGTTCAGCAAGTCGCCCGAGAACGGCGTGTTCGCTCCGGGCCACAACGGATTCTTCACCTCGCCCGACGGACGGGAGCATTGGATCATCTACCACGCGAATCCGGCCGCGGGCATGAGATGCACCGCCAGGCGCGCCCCACGCCTCCAGCAGTTTTACTTCGGACCCGACGGCGCGCCGGTGTTTGGCAAGCCTGTCAGTTCGGATCGAAACTTGAGCAAGCCGTCGAGCAATCCGCTTTCAGAATGAGCGAGTGTTCCGCCTTTTTTAAGCAACGGTCTTTGCGCCGCGCACGGACGCGTGGACAACCAGTGCGGAATCGGCGCCTGTCCTGGTGCTGCGCGTCCCGGCTGCGTGAGCGCAGAATTAATCGGCATGACAGTTCTGCCCGCAGCAGGAATTCGCTGTCCTGGAGCGACACCTGTTCGGGCCGCTTCGATCCGAGTCCTCATGAGGACTCGGTCGCGCTTCAGCCCGACACTTGATTTTCGGCTCGCCACGCCATCACGCAGTCTGTGGCGTTGACGCGCGGGGCATAGGGTAGGATCCATGAAACAGACCGCCGATGAGTTTCGCCGCAATGCATGAACTGGTCGATCCGCACGCCACACACGCTGCGACCACGCTTCGCCGGGCTCTGCATCGCGAGCCCGAGCTGTCCAATCAGGAAGCGCGCACGGCGCGCACTATCACGGCGTTCGTTGCGAACTATCCGCCGGATGAGCTGATCGCAAATCTGGGCGGCGCCGGCGTCGCGGCGATCTACCGTGGCGCAGCGCCGGGACCCACGGTCCTGTTCCGCTGCGAACTCGATGCATTGCCGATCGTCGAGATCAACGACTTTGCACATCGCTCGATTCACGAGCACGTCTCGCACAAATGCGGACACGACGGTCACATGGCCATGGTCGCAGGACTCGCGCCGATCCTGCATCGCCGTCGACCCGCGCGCGGTCGCGTGGTGCTGTTATTTCAACCGGCGGAGGAAACGGGCGAAGGCGCCGCAGCGGTGCTGCGCGACGCGCGCTTTAGTGCGATTGCACCGGACTACGCATTCGCCATTCACAATATGCCGGGATATCCGCTGCGGCAGGTCATCGTGCGCGAAGGCGCGTTCTCGATGGCTTCGATTGGCATGGCTACAGTGCTCGAAGGTCGCACCTCGCACGCGTCGGAGCCCGAGAAAGGTCTGAGTCCCGCAGGCGCCGTAACGACGTTGCTACGCGAGCTGCCCAATCTGCCCGAAGCGGCCGGCGCGCAGCGCTTTACGCTCGTGACGCTGACGCACGCGACATTGGGCGATCGCTCCTTCGGCATCGCACCCGGGCGCGCCGAGGTGCTCGCCACGTTGCGCGCAGAAGACGATGCGGATCTCGATCGGCTGAGAACGTGCGCGACGGATCTCGTGACGCGCGCAGCCCGCGAGAACGGCGTCGAGTCTCACATTCAGTGGAGCGATCACTTTGCCGCGACGGTCAACGACGTCGATGCCGTGCGACAGGTCGCAAACGCCGCCGCCTCGCTCGGACTCGACGTCCACACGATGCCCACGCCCATCCGCTGGTCCGAAGATTTCGGCCTCTTCACGCGAACCACACGCGGCGCGCTGCTTGGCCTCGGCGCAGGCGTCGACCGACCTGCGCTGCACAGCCCCGACTACGATTTCCCCGACGAGCTGATTCCGACAGGCCTCGCGCTATTCAGTCGGATCATCGAACAGTTGCTCGGATCGACATAGTCTGCCGTTGATTACAAGGCAAAATACGGATCAGGCAGCGTGCATCACGAGAGCACTAGTCGTTTCGAAGCTCGGTTGATGCGCCGGTGCGAGCCGTGAGCCTGGCGTCTAACGCGTGAAACAAATGATGTCCAGGATTGGTCTGAGGGCGACGCGAAGCGAGTGCGGTCACGCGGGTGCAGGCGCGGTGACCGCCCGGTCAATGCTGCGCGGGTTGGTTTTCCGCGACCCTCGGTTCCCGACAGAGTCCACATTCATCCAGCAATCGGCGTCCAGAATCGGCGCCTGTCCTAGTGCTGCGCGCTAGTGCTGCGCGTCATGTCGTCAGCGCTGCAGGCTGCGGTATCGACCCCAAAGCCACTCCGGTATCGCACAGAGCGTGATCCCACCGAGCAGCAAGACCAAACCGATGTAGGACCAGCCACGTGGCCCAAGCGACAGCACTTGCAAGCCATGTAGCAAGCTCACGACCGCCATGAGCAGAAAGAAAGGACCGGTGAAGTAGCAGTGTGTACGTCCACAGCCGCGTGCATTCACGACGCAGGCGACGCCCATCACTATCAGCGACAGCGTCCAACTGACAGTCATGATCCAGCCCCCGTCTCCAACGTAGCCAGTGATGAGGATCACGGCAACCGGTAGGCCCCACAGGAGCCAACTTGTCATCGGGCTCTTGACGAGATCGTGCCGGCCGCAGGTCTCATTCATAAGGTAGACGTGCAGCACCGCGAAGCTGCCTGTATCGGTGGACACTTCCGTGACCCGTACGAGCAGAATACGCAGCAGTCACCTTTCTTGGGTCGCAGCAACATCCCACAGCCCTTGCAGTCATAGAAGTACATGCATGCATCAGTTGGCATCGATTCGACCGAAGCGTGCCCGCACTCCGGGCATGTGAGTTCGCACGTGGTCTCGATCGTTTGGGTCATCGTTGAGTCGTAGCCGCCGCCGCGGGTAATTTCGTCAGGAGCTTCTGCACTTCACGCGCGAAGACCTCGCTGTCGAGCTTGCGAAACTTCGTTCCTTGCAGCTTCCAGAGCTGATGCATCAAGAGTTGTGGCTGCGGAGGGCTCGTACCCGTCCATTGCGCGTCTGGCCCGTACAACAGCCACACGTCCCAAGCATAAACGACCTCCTTGTCGTTCTTGAGCTGAACAGCCTTGGCAAGAGCGCGCCCGAACTCACCGCTCGAGTTCCAATAGTGTTGTACGTGAGGGTTGTGGATTAGTTTCGCAGCGGGCAAGACATCCTTAGCCTGCGCTCCGATAACAGGAACGTGAACTACAAAGGTCCGTAGTCGAGCATCCTTCGCCTTAGCAAGGAGATCTCGATTCATGTCGTCCAAGCCCCGCAGGCAGCCTGGGCAGATCGGATCGACCACGAACAGCAATCGTACTGATCCCTTCGCTGTGTTGAAATCATCGCGCAGCTTTCCGAAATCATCATCGAGCGACGCATAGCCGGGAGCCGAAGCGTCGTCCGCAGTCTGCGCACGTTCGGGCAGGGCGGCAGCGAGCATGGCAAAGGAAATTGCCGTTACAAGCGGATTGCGCATCGCTCCTCTCCAGCTAGGAAGTAGTCACTCTCGACAGCACGGCCATCACGGCCAGTCCGAAAACGAATGCGGCCGCAATCCACATGACCCACTGCAGCGGACGCCGCTGCGCGACATCGCATCCATCGCCCTCGCAAGCGGGCTTGCGATAGGCCAACCAGAATCCGAAGCCGATGAGCACAGCTGCTCCTGCGAGCGCATAGGGCAGCAAGAATGCCAAGCGCGCTAACGCCACCGCGCCGGCAACTCCGAGCAGAGCAACGGCCCACGGCACGCCGCAGCACAGACCCAGCGCGGCTGCAAAGCCACCGAACCCGACCGCACCGCCTGCCACGCCCGCCACCTTTAGGTTTTCGCCCATCGACAACTTGCACGACCGTCTTGTGAACTCGAGTCGATAGGATATGGTCCGTACCTAGGTACGGAGTCAAGTGCGCAATCGGCAGGTCCTCGGCAGGCTCCCGGAGAGGGTTCGTATGGTCAGTACAGCATCACGGCAAACCTTCACGATCGCGGGTCTGGCAGATGCGGCGGCAGTCAGTATCGAAACCGTCCGCTATTACCAGCGGCGTGGACTGATGCCAGAACCGACGCGGCCTCCCGGAGGCATTCGTCGTTACGCGCACGCCGATGCAGAGCGGCTTTGCTTCATCAAGCGCGCCCAGGCAATGGGATTCACACTGGAGGAGATCAAGAACCTACTGAGGCTACGCAATCAAAGCTCATGCCACGCAACGCGTGAGCTCGCGGCCGCGAAGCTTCACGTGCTGGACGAGAGCATTCGGGAGCTGCGTAAGCTACGAAGCGAACTCGCACGCCTGGTGGCGGCATGCGATGCAAATGCAGAGGAATCGCCCTGCCCCGTCATCGAACGGCTCGCACATTAGAGCAACGGCCAGTGTCGCCGCCTGATCGGATAGCGCGAGATTGGTGGCGCCGGCTGAGGGACTCGAACCCACGACCCCCTGATTACAAATTGGAGCAGACGAAAAGCGGCGTGAATTTCGGAAACTGGTTCGAACGTAGATGATTGCTTGGCGGAAGTCCGCTAACGTCACCAACCGCGAGCTCGCATGGCGTCCGTTGCATTTGTCATGACTGAGCACGACGAAGCAGCACCAGCTCCCGCAAATCTCCCGCAAACACCTTATCTTGCGCTCGGATGATCGGTGACCTGACTTTCAACCAGGGATTGGAAAATTCGGGACGTATAGGTCGCAGGTTCAAATCCTTGAGCTGACCAGCCATTCACAGACACCCTGTTAGCAAACGGTTCGTCTCTCGAACTCAGCCGGACTGATCGCCCCGACATACGAGTGCTGTCGCTCGCGATTGTAGAACACTTCGATGTAATCGAAG
>JBOHZJ010000478.1:0-28290 GCA_050738395.1 Steroidobacter sp. | reverse complement strand
TGGGGATGAATTCAGTCGCAACGCGCGCACCGGGCGATAGGGCGCACGCCGCCGCGACGCCTACACCTTCCATGAGTCCGCTTGCTAGCGGAATCCCCCGGGTGCCGGGTCGTGCATTCGTGCATTCACTCGGCCCGCCGGCGCCTGCGCAGCAATCCCCTGATGGAAGCCTCGTGCCGATGCAACAGTCGTGCGACTTCGCAGATCGATGCAACGCGATGGGTGACTGCTTCATGCGCTAGCCATGCTCGAGCCTGCGCGAGTCGCCGCTCCTTGCTGCCCGACAGTAACTCCGCGCGTAGCACGCTGAATTTCGCGCACGTCGCACTCATCAAATCCTCCAACGAACGCATCATCCGCGGTGCGTAATCGCTGCGCACACGCTGCATAAACTTGTCGTCGCCGATAACGCGTTTGTCCTCGGGATGCGGAAGCAACTCGTCAGACGAAACCGCCTCCTCGACCAGCTTCAGATAGCTTTGAATAGCCGTCGGACGATCGCGATGTAACACGCCGAGGGCGAAATCGCTCGTGACCCACGATGCCCGGCGAGTGCCTGCGTACACGTGATGGCTCGACCATCGATAATCGGCAAGGGCCTCGACGATTCCCGCCTTGCGCGGATTTTGATGAATGTAGCGAAGCAACGTGATCAGGTATGCGTCCGCGTCCACGAGCACCGCGTGATAACGCCGCTCGAACAGATGTCCGCGCGTGCGCAACTGCGCCTGAACAGTTCGCGCGTAGCGACTCGCAATGCGCAGCATGATGCGACCGAGCGGAGGATCACTCACCTGCACGAGCAGATGAATGTGATTGGTCATCCAGCAGTAAGCATGTACGCGTGCATCGAATCGTGCGATTGCTTCACGAACGATGCATTCGAGAATGCGCCGATGCGCCGGCCTGAAAAAGATCTGCTGCCGATGATTCCCGCGCAGAGTGACGTGATAGAAACCGCCGGGCACGTGCACACGCAATGGTCGTGGCATCCTTGCCTCCTCGTGATCGATTGAGCGATGCGCAAGTCTGCGTCAGCGCGGATGGCCTGACCACATCGTTATCTGTGGAATTCAGGCAAATACACGAATGCACGACCCGGCACGACTGACTCATGCTGTAGCGGCGTCGCTGCTGCCGGGCTTGAACGCCTCAATCGTGCTGTCGTCGATCACGCGAAGACCGTATCGGATCCCGTTGGTCGGATTTGTAAACTCGTAAACGCCGCGGGCGGTCGGCGTGTACATCGAAGTCTTGTTCGGCTCGACGATCTGCAGGCCGTCCGAAACGAACTCAACGTTGATCGAATACGCCCCGCCGTCCATCACGTACGTGCCGTTCGTGCCGGCAGATGCAAGAGACGTGAAGCAGAGACGTCACCACCATTGGACACCCATCGATTGCGCGCCGGAATAGATGGGTGTCCGACGCGTCCAAATCTCAACTCCGATTTCTCGCCTGTCGAAGGCTTCCCTGCACCCGCTGCCCTGCGTACGCTTTCCCGCGAACGCCTTACTCGGTCTACGCTCTTCCGTGAGTGCGGTCCCTCTACTCCTCCAGCACCTTTATCTTCTTGAACAGCTCCGCGAACTTCGGCTGCATTTCCCCCTGTGGCTGCTTTCCCATCTTGAGATAGCCGAGCTGGTATGCGACACGGTGCGGTGCGGGTGCTCCTTCGGGTGGTGGGTACGGGCACACCGACGTCATCAGCGACATGCCATTGTTGTCCACGACTTGTGCGTTGAACGGGAACTCGCGGTCGATCATCTTTTGCCATTGCGCCGCGTGCTCCTGACGCATGGATGCCGGCGGCTTGGCATGACGGGCGATGAACAGGGCCTGATCTGCGGTGAGGTTTTCTGTGATGGCGACCATTCGGACGTCCCAGGCAACGGATTCGCCTTCGGGGAAATACCCGAAGGCAAGGCGCAGCTGCGACTCCGGCGCGATCTTCATCTCCGACTGCGAATAGCTGAGCTCGAGACGCTGCGAGCGATAGCTGAATGACTTGCCGTATTCGTATTCGATTCGAATCTGCTCGAAGCTCTGCGGCAGCAGCTCTTTCTGGGCGAGATACTCGCTCCAATGTTTGAGGGAACCGGCGAACGCGACATGTGAGAAGTCCGCGAAGACGCGCAGATCGTCCAGCCAGTCGTCCCGCTGACTCGTGGACACCCAATGCACCATCGCGAGATACCCATCAGGCGTAGGCAGCGCCATGGAGAGTGCAACCATGTCCTGGTACTCGGCGTTCCACATGCGCACCTGCCATTTGCGTCGATAGGCGTCGGTGTACTGCGATTCTTTCCTGGCCTTGCCCATGCCGAGGATGCGTACCTCTTCGCGACCGACAGGGCGCTTCCATGGCAACGCCTTGAGGATCGTCTTCATGTAGGCGTCCGAATCGAAATAGAACTCCTTCACCGGCGTCGTGTCCGGTCGGCGAATCTTGAGGATGGTCACGCCGTGCATCTGCGACGAGGCGACGAAGCCATTGGCGTCGAGCTGCGTCACGGCGGGAGTCTCAGGAAAGAAGTACTCCCAGGCGCCGTTTTCCTTGCGACGGAGAACGCTGAGCATGTCGTTCGTGTAGCTGCTGTGAAGGGCCGCCGTGGAACCTTCGCCGCGGGGGAACATGGTGTCGGCGTTCTTGCGCAGCAGCTCGCTTTGCAGATTCGCAAAATGCACGTCCTCTGCCGCAATCACCGCACGTGCGAACTCCGGGAACGAGAGCGGCAATTTCAGCTCCGCTTCCACGGGCTTCGTTTCCTTTGCACCGTCTATCACGGAAGACCAGTAAGCGGCGTCTCCATCCAGGCGAGCGACGCCCTCCGGAGCCTGAAGAACCAGGGAAATCGGCACGGCGTAGTTCAGATTCTCGTTAGCGGATTTCTGCAGCACGACGCCGATCACGCGGCCACTGTTGTCGAGCAGCGGACCGCCGCTGTTGCCGGGCGAAGCAGCAGCGGAAAAGCGAATCCATTTCCAGCGCCCATCGCGCTGCTCCGGCGTCTCGGAAGTAAAGAGTCCATCGCGCACGACGATCCCCTCGCCGAGCGCGTTCCCGACCGCGAACACGGTTTCGTCGAGCTTGGGTTCGACATTCGCCTCGAAAACCGGTGCGGAGACAGGATTCCGCAGCGTGAGCACGATGAAATCCTGATGCTGGCCGAACTTCACGACGTCACCGATCTCGTGTACGACGCCGTCAGCGCCGCGCAAGGCGGGTTGGCCGTACTGCGTTACGAATCCAGGCCTCACGACGTGGGCAGCGGTGACGTAGCGATTGGGACCGATCGCGAACGCAGTGCCCACAGAAACGTACTTGTCGGTGCGCTCGGTATACGGCAGCAGCTCGAGCGGCAACGGCCGCTCATATACGAGGGAGTCCTGCTCTGGCTTCTTCATCACGACTTCGAACGTGGCCGCGCGGACCCTCGACTGCACACTCGCGTCGAGCGTGGCTGCACCGATGGGCGCGGCGCCGATACCAAGCAAACACAAGACAAGTAGAAGCTGCGGCCGCGCTGCCGCCCCGATCACTCTCACCATGACGGTCCACCCGGTTAGTTCTTATGATGCAAGCATAGCCGCATTCAGCGATCGCTTCGCCGTCCTGCGGACGTCGATTCGCGCCGTCTGGCCATACGAAATCCGTCTCCGCGACGCCGAGGACCAGAGTTCAGCACTATCCGCCCGGCACTTTCTTGAACCGGGTCTCATTTGTGCGCCGCCGTCGGCGAGGATTCGCACGAGTTGACTTTGGCGCGTCGCGCTCTTCTGATCTGAAGAACTCGAGCCGCATCGCGACCGTGCCGCGATGAGTGTCCCCGATCGCGTTGCTCCGCGGCTGTTCAAGCTTGCCGGTCGGCATTGACAACCACTGCTTGCTCGATCCGGTCTCGTACCGGGCGGTTCGGCTAGATACAGAACTGAAGGACGGCCTTCGCAGGAGAGCATTCGCAGGAAGGCCGGTGCAAGAAAGCGTTCGCAAGCCAGATCCGGAACTGAAGGACGGCGTTCACAAGGCAGAGTCGGAGCGGAAACGGCTTTCCTCTGGCCTGCGAATGCCTTCCTGCGAACGCCGTCTTGCGAATGCTTTCCTGCAACGGCTATCCACACTGCGTGTCCGGCGCCTCGAGCGCCGGCAACCCCAACCCCTCAATCTCCGGCACCGCCTTCCCCGCAATCCCCTGCACATCTCCAAACAGCCCCGCAGTTGACGTCAGCGCCCGCTCGAGCTGCACTTCCCGTTTCGCCCATTGGCGCTGCATAGCTTTCTTTTCTGCGTTCAGATCGCCCTGCATTGACGAGAACGATTCCGCGATCGCCTGGATGCGCTGTCTGAAGCGCGGACCCGTGAGGTATTCGTAGATCAGCGCCGCTTTCGTGTCGCGGCCTGCGGATGACTGGCGCATGAGCGCAAGCTCCAGCAGCGCCTTGCGCAGCAGCGCGGCGACCGGGCCGATGCATTGCGGGCTCACGACGTACACGCCGTCGATCAGGTCGAAATGCTGAACTTCTTTCGGCATGGCCCGCGTGACGATGACGGCGAAGTCCGCGCGCGCGGTGCGCTGGTCCTGGCGAAGTTTCGCGAGCCAGCCGTCGCTCCAGTTCTTCGTGCGCTTCGACTCCCAGAGAATCGTTCCGCACACGACGCCGGACGTGCTCAGCACTCGCTGCAGGGCGTCGCCGCCGAACTCGCCCTTCGGCACGGGCGTAATCGTGTCGTGCGGGAAGCGGCTCGCGAGGAGCGTTTCGAGCTCGAGCTCCTGCACTTCGCCTTGCAACTGTTGCGAGCCCTGCTTCGCCTTGCGCTGCATCTCTTCGAGCTGCTTCTGCATGCGCAGGATGATGAGCTCCTTCTCGCAGACCTTGAGCTTCATCTGCTCCTCGGCCTCATGCCTCGCCTTCGCATGAACTTCGCTTACGCTCGCGCTGACGCGCTTTTCGATCGTAAGTTCGATCTCGCGCTTCGCCGCATCCAGCTCCCTCTCTTTTCGAATGACTTCAGCCTGCGCTCGCTGGGCTTCAGCAAGCTTCGCGTCGCGAGTCGTGAGGAGCTCGTTCAGCTCCTTGACCTCGCGCTGCTTCGCTTCAAGATCGGCGCCGAGCGCGAGGCGAGCTTTCCTCTGCTCTTCATCGGCGACCTTCTTGCGTTCGAGCGCCAGGCGCTCGGCTACCGCACGCTCGAGTGAATCACGCTCGTTGCGAAGCGCCGCTTCGCGCTCGCGCAGCTCGGCTTCGGCGCGCTTGAACTCCGCCTCGCGCGTCTTGAGCAGCGGCGCTGCAAGCGACTCCGTGAGCTTGATCTCGCCCTCGCAATGCGGGCACGCGATCGTGAGTTCGGATGGATGCGCCTCGCGGTTCGCGAGCGAGCGAGAAGTGAGCGGCATGGCGGCGGGCCTCCCAGTGAGAACTGAGACCATCTCAACAGGTAGCAGTCTCAGAACATGAGACTCACGGTGCGCCTGGACGGCAGGCGGCGCATATATATGTGTGAGCGGGCCACTCCCGCCGGACGCCTGTGTTTAACATCAACCACTTACGGCATCTTCATATCGTTAAGGCTCAAGCTTCCTACAGCGGAGTGCTCGCAGGAAGGCGATGCCGGAGTCGCCTTCTTGGGCCCATTGTCCTGCACCAGCTCTCTTGCCCTCTCTTCCAGTAGTGAGATGTCGGCCGCTCACGCGACAGATTCAGAACATTGAGATCGCGAAGGCAAACGGATTCACCAACCCAAGGATGCGGATAGAAGGGAGGAAGTGAAATGGCCCCGCCTGCACTGCCGAAACAGGTGATCGAAGTGCTCGCATCGCAAGCGATGCGCGAGCACCATGCGATCTGGCATTACGTCCGGGATCGCTGGCACGTGATGAGTGCGGCGGAGCGAGGGCGATTCGAAGCTGCGCACTGGAGGCCGCCGCGACTGAATCCGAATCGCTGGCCCGAAGACGTCGGGACCACGCCGGGCCGAGATCCGGGCTCCGGTCTCGACTTTCTGTTCATGCATCGACGCATGATCGAGCAAGTCAACGCGCTGCTCGCACAGATCAACGATTCGCTCTATCCCCGCGTAGAAGGCTGGAATCCAGTCCCGTGGGACCATTCAGATCCTGAGTGGCCCATGCCGCCCAACTATCCCGATGGGTCGCCGCTGGCTAAAGATCCGACGACTACCACGCGGTGGCGAACGCGCGTCAGCGAGAGATACGAAAATCCAGCATGGCTCGGCACGGTAAGCCTCGATGAGCTCGGTGCGGAGATCGAAAACGGCATCCACAACTGGCTGCACATGCACTGGGCGGCTGATCCGTGGTTCAAGGGGTTGCCTGGACAGGACGAGAACGATCCGCGCAACAACTATCTTGGATCCACGTACTCGAGCCATGTGAATCCCGCATTCTGGAAGCTTCACGGCTGGATCGACGACCGGATCGCGCAGTGGGAATCCGCCACGGGGAAGCCCGCCGATTTCTCTGGTTCCTGGAGCGGCCCGTCGCATATGCATGCGATGGCGAAGGGCGTTTCAGCTCACCACACTCTACTCACGCCCGTTGAGCGCGCCCGATCGCGCACGTTCTTCCGGAACCGGCTCGCAACGGCAAATGCATTCTGAAATCATCACGGCGCTGCAGTAGGCGCATTCTGGGGAGGTCGCTATATGGGTGGAGAGACGGAAACCACGCGGCGTACGAAGCGCGTGATCAGCTCGTGGGCTGACATCGACCAGCAGAAGATCACGCTCGACACGAAGCTCTCTCGCTTGCGCACGGATCACCTGGATGAGCTGCGCCGGGACATGAACGCGGAGTTCGAGGACGAAGGCGCCTTTCCCATTACACCGGGTGAATGGGAGGATGCAGATCCGAAAACGGTGCGTGACGTACGTGACCTCGCGGACAAGAAACTGAGCGAGGTGACAGCGTGAGAGTCGCCGCCGCTGCATGCGCCCTCGTGTGCTCCTCTGTATGTCTCCTTGCAGTCGCGTCCGAAAGGATTCCCCTGCAGGCTTGCGATACAACCTCGGATCGCAGACTGTCCGAGGCGGAGCTGACGCACTGCTTCCTGACGTACGATCCGACGCTCAAGAAGATGGCGACTGACCACGTGCCGCCAGCCACGACGGCGAAAAAAGAAGCGGCGGACCTCGCGGCGGATGCTATCAGCACTTCGCAAAATACGAGCGGTAGTCCCGGTGAGCCGACGATCTCCTTCGACGAAGCCGCAGCCTACTTCCACCAGCGCCTGCTCAACACACAGCAGCCTCGGGAGCTCGATTTCGGGTGGGACACGCTGCGAATCGGCAGACAGCTCACTGATGCCGCAGATCCTCGACAGAAGAAGTATCCGGCGGCGTTCATCCTCAGCTATCTCGACAATCGGCAGGACAAGGACGATTCGTTCGTCGCGCTGGGCGATATCCGCTGGTGGGCGACCAGGTGGGGCGATTCGAATCTCGACATTGCATCATCGCTCGATGTCGCGACGAGCAAAGCGTCGAGCGAAAGCACCATCGACTTCACGGCGGCGTTCAGCCACGTCTGGCTGTATTCGCACGATGCGCTGATCGATGGGCTCGGTCTCGGCGTCGAACCGAAGTACGCGACCGACAGGGATTTTCGCCGCGACGTGGTGCAACTGACGGCCACGCTCGCGCCGACTTCGAGAAGAATTCTGCGCGCTGGCTACAACACGCCGATCGGCGCCACGAGCGTTGGCCTGGTCGACAACTACATCCTGTACTGGCAGCCGACGCTGGCAGCGGAGTTCGGCAGCATCAACGATGCGGGCGGCAATGAAGCGCTCGAGGCGCTGCAGAAGCAAGGGGATTACAAACGCGTCGTGGCGGGGATCGGCCTCAAACTGATGTGGCCAAGCTCTGTTCCTCTCTCTTTCAATGCGTCCTACGCATATCGATGGGATGTAGATGAGCATTGGCAGCGCGGGTTCGTGGCGACCGGCTTACAGTACGATCTCGCCAGGAACTTCGCGCTGACGCTGACCTATCGGAACGGCCGGAAGCCAGATACTTTCGAGAAGACGGAGGAGGTGCTTCTCGGCATTGGAATCATGAAGACGGAATAGCGCCAATCTCGTACTGCGCTGCCGCTCTTCCAAGCTCGTCCGCAACGTGTTCTCGCAGTTCACGAGGCTCTAGCGCTTCGACGTGAGCGCCGTGCCGCATGATGTCCATCACGAGCTCGCGAGGATCCCGATAGGGAATGTGCAGCTCGTAGCGGCCGTCCGGCAGGTATTCGCCTTTCTGCTCCGGATGCCAGGTCTCATCAGCAACCCAGCGGGCGCGCTCGGCTGAGAAGCGGAGGACAGCTACCTTGTCAGCCTTCCCGCCGAAGATGCCGTACGCGCTCGCGTAATGCGCGTCGAGCTCTGCGTCCGGAACATCGAGGGCGACGTCTTCCAGCACCTTCGGGCGCTGCATGCGCTCGATCGCGAACGTGCGTAGCTCGTCCGATTCATCGTCCCACGCGTCGAGATACCACGCTTCGCGATAGTGCGTCAGGCGCTGCGGTGACACGGTGCGTTCGGAACGTCGATTGCTTCCGCGCGAGTGATACTCGAACCAGAGTTTCCGCCGTTGCAGCGTCGCGGATGCGGCGACTTGAAACGCCTCGCCCGCGGAACGCGACGCCACTGCAGGAAACCGCAGACGTGCGGCAGCTTCGCCGAGATTGAGACGCCGATGCTGGACGAGTTGATTGAGCCGCTTCGTGATCGCAGAGACCTGATCCGCCAGCAAGCCGCCGCCGAGATCGCGCAGCATGCGTTGCATGACGGCCAGCGACTGCAGCTCTGCTGGTGAGAACCAGAGCCCGGGCAGCTCGTAGGTCTCCTCGGTCGAGGTTCTTCGATACCAGAACCCGCCGCGCCCCGAATCGAACTCGATGGGCGCACCGAGGTGATCCTTCATCAAACCCATGATCCGAAACAGCGTCGCTCGCGAGCACTCGAGCCGCGCCTGCAGCGTCTCCGAGTCGATCGGCGTGCGGCGGTTCGCGAGGATCGAATGGAGCTGGAAGATGCGGTCGAATTTGTCCATTCGCCGAGTTTAAAGGACGGCGTTCGCAGGAAGGCGTGCGCAGGACAGCGGGTGCAGGAAGGCCTTCGGCAAGCCAGAGGTGATGCGTCTACGTCGCGCCTACCTCTGCCTGCGAATGCTCTCCTGCGCACGCCTTCCTGCATAGGCTGTCCTTCACTCTCGCCCATCCGCTCGCCAACTCCTTGCTACTCCGTCTCCCTTACGTACATGCGAAACCCGGTGGCGCCGTTCTGATCGAACAGCGTCGTGAATACGAAGATCGTGTCGTCATTCGGAAGCACGAACATACGCGTGCCGCCGCCGACGTTCTCGGAGAACACCTCGAGATCTGTGATCTCCGGGAAAGGCGCCGCGCCGCTCACATCGAAGGCGCTGAGCGTGTCGGTGTCCGGATTCAGCACGAACGCCCGATCTCCGCTATACGACAGTGCGGGCGTGAGATACGCGCCGGCGACGCCATCGACGGCGCCGATGTACTGAGTTCCTTCATAGACGTCCGCCGTGTGCATCATGCGTCGACCGTCGCCGCTGATCGCAAGATTTGAAGCGAGAAAGTACGTTTCCGGATCGTTGATGGCGATTTCCACGGTGTTGAACCGATCCAACAGATAGAGCTGCCGCGGACCGCTGCTGGTAGGCGAGCCTGCCCAGATGATGCGCTCGCGTGTCTGGTTGAGGAGCGGGATCGGCGTATGGATAGAAGGAAAAAAGAACTGCACGAAATCCGGATACGTCCACACGGTCGGCCACTGATTCGTATCGCCAATGAACACGCGCCCGTCGGCGAAACCGGCCGCAAACCCGAGCCAGGCGATGCTGCTGCACGATGGGTTCGCCATCATCTGCAATAACGCGAGCGACTCCGGATCGAACTCGCTGACGACGCAACCCTCGCTCGTGACGATCAGCCGCTCACCGTCCGCCGTCAACGAGAGCGCCTGGGCGCCGGGCGCTGCGATCAAATCGCGCTGCCAACTCGTTCCGTCGAAACGCAAGCGATAGGCCTCGGCGGGCGCACGCGTCTCGGTGTTCCAGAACACACCAAAGAAGACATCCCGTTCCTTGTCGTAGTCGAGCGCCTCGACTCGTCCCGTGATATCCAGTTGACCTTCGGGATACACGGGCGGCGTGCGTACGACGTAGCGGCTCATTGGCCGCTCGATGCCCAAGTTGTTGCTGACCTGAATTTGATAGTCGCCGGGCGGCAGCCCCGGCATCGTGATCTCGCCGGTTGCCGGATCGACGCTCGTCAAGCCGGTTGCTTCTACGCCGTTCACGATGAGGCTGCGGCCCACCGCGAGGTGCATAAACTCACCGTAGAGTGTGACAGGCATCGTCTCGCCCGCGTACGCCACATAGGGTCCGATGTAATTGACTTGCGGCAACGCGATGTTCACGTGTAGGCGCCAAGTGACCGCGGTGTACCCTCCCGCGGGTGTCACCGTCACGTTGGCGAAGTAGTCGCCGTTGGTCACGGATTCGAGCTGCGTCGGATCGATCCTCACGGAAACCTCCGCGTCAGGACCGGTCTGAGCGGGCGCTGAAACGATCTCGACCCATGGAACGTCGACGCTCACAGTCAGGGGGACCGGCGGCCCTGCATAGAGCTGATCGGTCTCCACTGGACCGCTCACCGACAACTCAGCCGCGACGGTGCTCGGTACGATGTTGACGCCGCCGAAGAGTATGAAGTTGACGAGTCGGTTGACGGTGACCGTCACGGTATCGGACGAGGCGCCGAGTGCATCCGCGACGGTGAGCCTGTACACATAATCGCCGAGCTGATCGGGTGTGAACGTGAGCCTCGCTTCGCTGCTGCTCCCTGGAGCGGCTGCGCCGGACGGCGCCGTGATCAGCTCCCATGTAAACGTCAACGGATCGTTCTCCTGATCGGTGCTCGTTGAGCCGTCGAGCGTCACAGAAGTACGCTCGATCGTGCTCACGTCTTCGCCGGCGCGAGCGACCGGAGCGAGATTGTCCAGCACCGTCAGGATCATCGAGTCAGAGCCGCTGGAGAACTGGTCGTCGCTCGCCAAGAGGCTGATCGTGTAAATCCCCGGCAGCGTTGGATGGAACTGGACTTGTTCCTCTGAGCCCAGGTTTAGTCCGCCCATCGGGCCATTCACGCTCCATGTATATGTGAGCGGGGCGTCCTCCCAGTCGGAACTTCCGGCTGCATCGAGCGTCACTGCGAGCCCTTCGGCAATGGTTCTATCCGGACCCGCGTTTGCCACGGGAAAGTGATTGCGGGAGCCCATCAGGTCATCGAGATTGAAGGCACGCAGTGCGCGCTCGGACGCCCCGTCGCCGTTCTCGTCGAGTAATACGAAGAATTCATTGATCGTTGAGAAACGCACGTCGACCAAAGCGCCGGTCGCGCCAAACTGCAGCGTCCCTGCCGACGCGAATCCGGTCACGAGATGGACCAACAGAGTGTCAGCGGTGACGACGTCGATGTAGCCGTGCGTCGAATGATAGAAGCGGCCCTCGACGGTCGCGAGCCCGTAAGCGCCGGAGAGCTGCGGCTGAGGATGAACGCGCTCTATCACGCGCAGGTTCTGGTAGCGGTGTTGCACTTCCTCCGGCCGATAGCGAGTCACGGTGTTATAGGTCGTGACCGCCGTCGTGCCTGTAATAACCGTTCGAAAATTACCGCCGAGCTCGGTGGTGAAGCCGTCAACCGCGAGCGTGTATCCCCGAAACTCCACCGTGAAATCGGTGGGTGCGTCGACCGCCAGATCGTACGCAGCAACCTGCACGTTCCACACCCCATCAGCGCGCGCACCGTCCTCGATACAACCCACGTAAGTGATCACGACGAGGCCGACGCCGCTCGCGTTGGTTCGATCGTCGATGCTGACAGTCCCGCCGCCGGAGCAGGCCTCGTTCGTGACGGCCTGCATCGTTGCACGACCCTTCGCTGAAATGCGGGCACGTGCGGAAACGCCGGCGAACGCATCGGAAAACTGGAAACGCTGCGTGGATGCTTGCGCAACCGGTTGGCCGCCGCCTTGCAGTCCGAGCTCGTACAACAGTGCGGCCGTGATACGCGGAGTAGTGCTCGCATCGAGGGTCGCTGCGCTCGTGCGCCCGGTGTACTGCAAGCCGCCGCCCGTGCCTCCTGTACCACCGGTTCCTCCGGTTCCTCCGGTCCCTCCGGTCCCTCCGTCGCCAGCGCCGCCGCCGCCACCACCACCGCCGCCGCCGCAAGCGGCCAGGATTGAGCACGCGACTACAACGCCCACGAGCTTGCGTGCGCGTGAGCGCTTAACGTAATCCGTCATCATCGATCTCTCCCCATGTTCCCGTCGATCTGCGGCCGTGCTGCGGGGCGTCGTCAGGTGATTTCGTCGTTTGCCCCTGCGCGCGCACCCTTCTTACTGCGCGGCTCACTTGGCGTCAACGGGAAGCGATCCGGCGGAGGCCGTTTGCGAGCGAAGCGCTGCCGGTTTCAGTTCGCTTGCATCATTCCCCTTCCGGCCGACTCCAGATCAGCTCGCCGTCCCGGTACACCTTGCGAATGCGATGCAGCGGGATCGAAAGCAGCCGGCCTTCCGGATCGAAAAGCTGGAACGAGAAACTGCTCTCAGGATCGAAGCGCAGATCGCGGAGCGACACGCGTTGAAGGTGCGGTCTTGCGTTTTCACGCCTCGATGCGCATCTGCAGACCCAACGCGTCTCGCTGAATCTCAGCCGGGAGCATTTGCGCGCATCCAGCAGCGATGCGCTGCGCCGACCACAGCGCAGCGAACGCATCGTTCAAATCATCTGCCGCGTATCGGCGGCCGTGGAGCGCTTGCGCCAGACGTACCCGCTGGCCGGGCCACTCGCGATCGATGAGGCGCTCGCGTTCGCACCGACCTTGGCGCTGCGCCTTGTTGAACCGCATCGGCTGGCCGCCGTTCCAGAGCGCGAACGAAACCTCCGGATGCACTTCGTGAATGCGAGCCGCGGAGTCGCGAACGCGAATCACGAAGTCGTCGACCTGCCTGATCTTCGGCAGTAGATGGAACGCCTGCTTGGTCAAGCCGCGCCCATCGATCCTTCTGTGCAAGGCGCAGAGGCTGCTGTATTCCGCGTCTTCGAGGCACGCCCTGATCGGCGCGGGAAACACGCTGCTGCTGCGTGGGCGTCCGAGCAACTTCCGCGCCTGCAGGTCGCAGTCGCGCGAACCGCGATCGGGGAGCCCGATCGGAATGTCGATCGCGATCAGCGCATCTGGAATCGCACTGAGCAGCACGTTCAGATCGGGCGCGATGAAGGCGCGCAACTCCCGACCGCGCTGGACAACCGCCAGCCACCCCTCGCGGCAGCCATCCACGCCAGCAATGAGACTTGGCACGAGTGCGATGTTAGCGCCTACGCGTAAAGCGGACCCGTCTCTCTCACGTGAAGCGCAACCGTATGAAGCTCGCGATGCCGATCGGTGAGCAGCGCCATTTACGCTCGCGACACGAGCATGAGAGCCGTCTCGTCGCACACGCATCGGCAATAAGGCCATCTATGCCGACCTCTTCAGAGGTCTATCCTGCTAGCCGCTCGCAGAAGCGTCGTTCATCCCTTCTTCCACTAAGACGCGACGCGTCCTCTACGGATTTCGCGGCGCATCACATTCGCTGCGGCGCCGATGGAGGCGCATATGAATCCGATCGTTCGCAATTGGGACTTCGCTGACACCGTAGGATTGTGGCCGCAGACGATCCGGATTCTCATCGTCATCGACGGCCGGATCAACGAGACGAAAGATCCGAACGAATTCGGCCTGGGGTACGTGCTGGAGACCCTCAGGGCGCCGTTCTCCTGGTGGGTGCGTTTCCAGGTGGATGTGAAAAGACACGAAGGACCGCAGGGGTCCTTCAGGTTCACGGACGCCGGTTTCGACCTCGACGCCTTTGACCAGCTCTGGTTTTTCGGCGACCGACCCAACAAGAACGACGGCGCCGACGGCGCGATGACGGATAACGACATCAGCGAGTTCGCGCTCTCCGATGCGGAGCTGAGGATGATCGCGCAATGGATGGATGGCGGCGGCGGCGTGTTCGCCACGGGCGATCACACGCTCCTCGGCGCCTCCAAGTGCTCCCGGATACCGCGCGTGCGGACGATGCGCCGGTGGAAGCTGGCGCAGCACGTTCCGCCGAGGGACGCCAGCAAGCGGCACGACACCCTGCAGCCGAGTCCAGGCGTCGATCCGGAAATGGACGCACTGTTTCAGCCGATCGAGCTCGTGCAGCAGCAGAGCGGCGGGTGGCCGTTCGTCGGCCCTTCAGCGCCGCATCCGTTGTTCCAGTCGGCGCACGGCTTGATCGACCGATTTCCGGATCACATGCACGAGGGCGAGATCATTCCAGACGACGCAGTGTTGCTCGATCTGCCGCTCGACATCCCGGGCTACAGTCGCCCCGAATATCCCTCCCCGTCCGTTGTGGTGGGCAACGCATTCCACGACAACGTGTTCCCGCTGCACCGGCCGCGTCCACACGTCGTCGCATATGGCGAGACCACGAACCGCCATTTCCCCGACGAGGTGATCGCTCGGAATCTGTTGTCCGCCAACATTTTTGGCGGTGCGGAGACGACCGCCTTCACGAAACGATTCGGACTGGTCGGTGTATACGACGGCGATGCGGTGGGCATCGGCAGGATCGTCGTCGACTCGACATGGCACCACTGGCTCAGCATCAACCTGCACGCGACCGTAAGGGCCGCTGAACCGGTGGCGACATTGAAGCTGAACGTATTGGATCCGGAGAACCTTCCACCGCATCTATTCCATCAGCGGCAGTACGCGAAGATGCAGGCCTACTATCGCAACGTCGGGCTGTGGCTCGCCACACCGACCCAGCGCCGCGCGATGCTCCTTGCGGGGATATGGGGCGTGCTCGTGAACGCGCCGCCCATGGAATTCGGCAGTCCGGACAACATCCTGCAGATCGGCGAACGCGCCCTGCACTTGCTCAAGGCCAGCGCGTCGCCAGGCGTCCTCGCGGAGCTCGCCAACGCGTTCGTGGATCGACGGCTTTTCGCGCCGCCCGAAGCCGACGTGTCCGCATCCGCGCTCGTCTGGTCCGGCGTGCAAGCCGAGCACGTGAACCGCGCGATCGTCGGCGGAATCGGCGGGGCGCTATTGCATCAGGCGATGGACTTTCGCGAACAGAGACGTCGCGGACTACGGCCTCGTGTTGAAGCCGAGATGATCCGCGAGCGCGCCATCGAAGGCGCGTCTCGAGGCCATGCTCTGCTGAAGCAATCGATTGTCGACGTCGCCGCTGCGATTGGAGAGATTCTGGTCAACCTGCGCGCGCCCGCCACGCAGCCGCAAATCGACGTGCGAGTTCTCATCGACACGCGCCGACTGCGCGTCGTCGCGACGAAGCTGCAGCTCCCCGACCCGCGCGATCCGGCGCTGGTCGACGGCCGCATCGCGGTTACGGTTCGAATCAAGCTGGGGAACGACGTCGTCGCTGACTGGGCGCTCGAGCGCGCTGAGCTGCCGTCGTTCGGCGTGCACGGCGCAACGATCGACCTGGATCAAGCACTCGGTGAGATCGAGGTCCATGCGTGGGAGTATCTGACCGTCGAGGCGCTCGCTGGACGGTGGGCGCCGCGGGATGCAGTCGATCCGGAGGCGATGCGCTTCGAAGACACTCTCCATGACGATCCCGGCGCGTGGATCGGTGAGCACACCCCCGCGCGAGCGCAGCCGTGGCGGCTGTGGTATCGCATCGAAGATGGCGAGGCGAGCTGCGACACCTACTCTGTGTAGCTCGCAAATCGAGCCGCGTCGGGGCAGAGTGCAGCGGAGAATAGGGCGATCCCTCCCCAAGCGGAATGACTGCTATTCGTGCAGATGGGTTTTTCCGCTGCTGCGGCATCGATAACGTAGGCCTCGCATCACCAGAGGCCATTCCCATGAACACACGTGCACTCTTCATTCCGTTGATCCTTGTTGCGAGTACAGGGCTGAGCGCCATCGATGCGTCAGCATCGACGCACGCAGACGCTCACGCTCGTGCGGCCGCACTGCTTAGCGGTTTGCAAGCGACGCCGTCAGTCGCGTCCGCCTCGTCGGTGCGTGCTGAATCGGCGGGAACTGACGTGCATCAGCAGGCGGCGGCGCTGCTCAGCCCGCATACTCACCAGCGTGTAAGCGTCAATTCGCGTACGGATGTGACTCGCGAGGACAGGGCCGCCGATGCAAGCACTCAGGCAGCGGCGTTGTTGCTGGGTTCGCGCGCTCGGTAGGAAATCTTAGCCGGAGCAGGCGATGACCGAGAAAGTCAATCTAAAGCAGAAGCTTTCGACGTTCACCGAACACTGGTCGCCAAGAACGATTGCGCAGCTGAATGGCTATGACGTCATGGTGGTGAAGGTTCAGGGTGAGTTCGTCTGGCACAGGCACGATGAGACAGACGATTTCTTCCTGGTGCTCGAAGGCGATCTCGACATCGAGCTTCGCGATCGCACCGTGACCCTCGGACCGGGCGAGCTGTTCATAGTCCCAAAGGGCGTCGAGCATCGTCCGGTCGCACGACAGGAGGCTCACGTTCTGCTCATTGAGCCCACCGGCACGCCGAACACCGGTGATCGCCAGACGGCGGCGCCGCGCATCGTGACGTAACGAGAGAGGGTTGAGCAGCGCGAAGCCGGCGTCGTCAGCGCGCCTGTCGGCGCTTAATCACCAGAACTTCCCCGGAATCGCATCATCGCAAGGCGTAGGGCTGCCCTCGCCCATGATCGACTTCAGCATCGTCGCGCTCTGAATGACGAGCTGCGTCGCTTCTGCGGCGGGCATGTGCGCCCACGCTAATGCGGCGGCGGCGCACGCGCTCCAGGCATGCACGCTGTCTGGGTCAGACTCGATCATGCTCGCGTATTTCTCCGCGATCCCCGCGTAGTGAGCGTAGTTCGGGTTGTCTTCGTCGACGACCATTGCCGCGCCGCCGGATCGCTTCAGCACCGTCCCCGGCTGCGCACTGCCGGGCTTGAACGCTTCGATGGTGTTCTCATCGATGACGCGGAGCCCGTAATGGATTCCGTTATTGGGATTCGTGAACTCATACACGCCAGGACTCGTCGAGGTGTACAGGGAAGTTTTGTTGGGTTCGACGATCTGCAGTCCTTCAGCGACGAACTCCACGTTGATGGAATACGCGCCGCCGTCCATGACGTAAGTTCCGTTCGTGCCGGCGCTCACAGCAGCGGCAAAAAGGAAAAAGGCAAGCGCAGCGAAGCGCTGAATCGAAGTCTTCATCGTGAGTCCTGAAAGCGTTCCCGAAGAATGGGTTTCGGGAGACTAGCGTCGCGCGCAAAAACGAAGTTTGAATTGCCGCACAGTGACGCGGGCGTTGGGCGAGAGCGAGTGAGAAGTGTGATCCAGGCCGGCAGGCGCAAGCCAAGGACGGCGGAGTCGACGAGTCCTGCTCGTGTAGAAGAAATCCGATCAGGGATTCCCGCAGCGAGGACCCTCACACGGAAGTTGCGTCACGGCTTTAGGCCGAAATGCGTCGTGCGCGAGCGGGCTGTGCTGCGTCTCACATTCGTGGTCTCGGAAATTCCGCAGCATTCGCGCTCGACGCGGACCTGCGCGTTCGCGTCGCACAGGAACTCAAGAAATCGAGACACCGAATGGCTGAGCTGTCACTTGCACGAATCGCATTTCCAGATCTAAAGGATCCAACGACGGGCGTTCTCGTTATCTGCGCCTGCCGTCTCGGCGGCTATCTCACCAACGGTCGCGGCAAAGTCCGCATCCCCGTGAAGGAAGGACCGGAGTTTCGTAAAGCGATCGGCGATCTCCTTGCGACGCCCGAGAGCGAAGCCGCCGAGATCGTGCTCCATCACGAGCTCTGGATCATCGACAGTTCGCTCAAGAAGGATGTGGCGAAGGCGTTGATTGAAATGACGGCGGCGATTGATCGGCAGGTTGCCAGAAGTTGAGACTCCCCCACACGGAGACACAACTCCGTGGTCGGAGGCTCGAGGACGTGACAAACGGCGCTTCGTCGTCCATGGTCAGCGGCCGATTGGTATCGTGAACACCCCGAAATAACGCCCGCCCTCCACGTCCATCGAGACGAGGACGCGGACTTCGCTGCTCGCTTCGGTGAGCGCTGTCACGAGAACCTTGCGTCGGATTGTTTGCTTCGCGTCCGCCTTCTGTTGCATGAGCGGCGCACCGGCAGCCTGAACGATTACTGATTTCGACTTCGGCAGCTCGATCTTCAGATTCTCGCCTCCGACTCGCGGCACGAACGCGAGATCGAGCGTCGTCGGCTGATTGCGCAGCGGCTCGCTTGCGAACTGATATCTCACCTCGACGGGTACAGTGATCTTCCCGTTGACCTGCGCCACTTTCATGTGCTCGAGCGGCGGCGGCGATGCTTCCGCGACAGCCTCGTTCTGGTTCGATGCGGTGCTCGAGCGTAATACGCCTGATGTCTGCACTTGCGCACAACCGCTGCACGCGATCGCGAGCGCAGACAATATGGCAGCGTACGTGCTTTGCCTTCGTTTCATGTTCATCACTCCGGCCCTATCAGTTTGCAGTAATCGACACGGTGATATCGGTCGGCGCGGGCGCGACATTCGGATTGCAGTCGGCGTTGCCGCAATCAAAAACGTCGAGCACATATTCGCCCGCGTCGAGCATCAACAGAAAGTCTTCGTTCGCAGCACCCTGTGGAGGGCCGAGCGAAACACCGCGACGGAAGATCTCGATGTCGGGATCTCTTCCCGCCGCCGCGGAGACCTGAAAGCGAACATTGGCGGCAGCCGGGAGACTGAATCTCAGATGGCGGTGAGTCGCCAGCCTGTTGCCGACGCCGAACTCATTCGTGCTGTGCACTTGCACGGATCCGCCCGACACGATCGAACCGTAGATCGGCAGGACGTTTGCCGATCCGGCGTTGTTGATCTCGGTCGTTCCGAACGCGCTCATCGTGGGACCCACGATCTGTTCGCCCGCGAGCAGCACATCGTAGTTTCCTGCAGCCGAAGGCCGCAGCTGTTTCAACGCGGTGAAGAACGGGAACACGCTCGTGAATGCATCGGTTTGCTGCATGGGCGCCTGCAGGGTCTCCCAGATCGCCTGTAGATCTCGCACGCGCCATAACAGCTCGTGAACCGAGAACTCGTTGTACCAGCCTTCGTTCAACGTCGTGTCCGAGTCCACATTG
The DNA here is from genome assembly GCA_050738395.1 of Steroidobacter sp. Classification (GTDB taxonomy): domain Bacteria; phylum Pseudomonadota; class Gammaproteobacteria; order Steroidobacterales; family Steroidobacteraceae; genus Steroidobacter. The sequence continues at coordinate 9,051 of JBOHZJ010000478.1, read as the reverse complement.
AAGAAACCCGAGTCGGACTGCCCATGGCCAAAGCTGTCCAGATACGCCGTATTTCCACTGACCAGCGCGCCGAACGCAGTGGCGAATCCTTCGCTGTAGGCGACGCGCATATCCACCCGATCGCCGAAACCATGCTGTCCGCCGATGCTTTCATCGCGCGACACAGCGCTCATGAAGAAGTGGCCGAACTCGTGGAGCACGACGCTTGAGTCGTACTCATCCGTGTCTACATTGACCTCGCCCGACAGCACGATACGATGCTGCCCCGCGCCATCGGTTACGTAGAACGTCTGACCGCCGACATTGCCCGGCGCCCAATCAATTACGACTGGCGGAAGACTCGGCCGCGGACTGAGGGACTCGAGTTCCTCCAGCGCGAGCCAGACCGCATTGAGGATGGCGAACGGGGCTGCATGTCGCTGGCCGGTGAGTTGCCCTGACCCATTCCACCCCGAGGGGATCTGCAACGAACGCGTTCCGCCGGCGCCGCTATTGAAGGTTGGACCGGTATATGAGTAGACCTCGCCGAGCGACGCGCCGGCCGCGTCCAGATCGCGAACGGACACCTGCCAGTGCGGCAGCGGAGCAGGCGCTTGACGCATCAACTGCGCAGTGGCGCGCAACACCAGATCCGTCTGACCCGGCACGTCAAACTGGAAGTCGCCCGTGAATAGACCGCTCGCGACCACATGTTGTGTGGCGGCATTGAGTACTTCGACGAACGCGGCGCGGGTCGTAACGAATCCCTGACCGCCATACGCCAATCCGGCGCCAGGAGCGCCATGCGGCACAGACTCAAACTGCACGTCACCTGTGAGGGTGACGATGGGTGGGATCGGTCGCACTGTTACGTTGACGGAATCAGGTGCACTCGTGACGCCTTCGTCGTCCGTGAGCGTCAACGCGAACGTCAGCACCGTATCGCTCGTCACCATCGGCGCGATGAATCCTATGTTTATTGGAACTGCGACGGACTGCAGCGTCACAGAGGGTCCGCTCGTCTGCGTCCACCGCCACGATTCGATGCCATGATCGTCACTGCTGAACCCGGCAACCAACTCCACGGATTGCGTCGAGACCACTGTCAGATCGGGTCCAGCGTCCGCCGTTGGCGGCATGTTGATTCCGGTGCGGTACTCCACGAGCACGCCGTCGCTGACAGAGCCGCCCGAGATCGGCGTGCACTGCAAGATGTAAGAGTGTTGCGCGCTTTGTATGAATGGACCCACCGTTCCCGAGCCGGAGGTCGGCCGTTCGCCAGACCACGCGCCAAGAGCTTCACACGCGCTGACGCCAGTGCTGGTCCATGTGAGCTGCGAGGTTTGCGCACCACGGAGGACGCGAGGCGTTGCGACCAGGGTGACGCTCGACTGGATCGGCTGAATAGTGACGACGGTCGACGACTGGCTTGCGCCGCCAGTGCCCGAACATCCCAGCGTAAAAGTCGTAGTTGTCGACAGCGGCCCCGTACTCTGCGTGCCGGAAACCGCGAGCTGCCCGGTCCAGCCGCCGGAGGCGCTGCAAGTGGTCGCGTTTGTGCTTGACCAGGTCAGCTCCGTCGACTGACCTTCCTGAATGAGATTCTGAGCTGCGGTCAGCGAGATCGTGGGCGGCGTCGTTGGCGTGGCCGGCGGATTTCCTCCTCCTCCACCACATCCATATAAGAAGAGCAGCGCATAACCCAGGCACGCTGCCCGATTGGCGCGAACCAGCCCGACATTCATAGTGAATCCCTGCGTTCTGCGCTCCCGGCGCATTGTCATAATCAGTGTGCAGCCCGCTGCGGTAATCGTAGCAAACAGGTAGGCGTTCGCGGAAAGGAGTTCGCAAAGAAGCACGTGCAGGGAACGCGTTCGCAGGCGGCATGCGCGCCCGAAGACTATTCGTGGTCGAGCTATAGAGCGCGCGTGGGCCTGCCACGCTGTGAATGGCTCGACCCTGATCCATTTTTCATGGGACTTGCAACTACCGAAGAGCGACGTCAACAGCTCGACCCAGAGTTCGTCCAGCATCAACGCCTATGAGCTCAACTTCATTGCACCGCGGTCCAGCGCAATCAACTCACCGGGCCAGAGTCCTTCATTCTCGAGATCGAGCAAACGCATCGCGAGAGAATCCTTCATCGACCTCCCGGAAGGCCGAGCGCGTGATCGATCGATGTCGCCATCGCGAATGCGCTAAATAAATCTGTCCCCGAAGGTCGCCGCGCGAAGGTCGTCCGCCCTAACAATCGCCTTAACAGCTTCTTAATTCTTCCGCTGCTAGCCTCCTTGACGCATGGAAGCGCACAAAGGCCGAGGAAATCCGCCGGCATACACCGTAAGAATGGGGGGGCTATGAGAACGATGACCAAGGCTTTGGCACTGGCCTTGCCAGGGTTGGCTGCAACCGCGTCGGCACAGGAGAGCGCCGGTCTCGAAGAAATTACCGTTACCGCGCGCAGAGTCGAGGAGAGTCTGCAGGATGTGCCTTCTGCGATCACGGCTCTGAGCGCCGATTTCATCGACCAGCAACGGATTCGAGACGTTGCGCAGGTGCTGGAATTTACGCCGGGCGCGAACTTCACTTCGTGGAACAAGGGTCAGCAGGACTTCAGCCTGCGCGGCATCAGCTCGCAGAGCGAAGGCGCCGCCGGCGATTCATCAGTGGCGACTTACGTGGACAACGTAGTCATCGGCAAGGACTTCGCGAAGTCGGTGGAATTCTTCGATATCGATCGCGTCGAGGTGCTGCGCGGACCGCAAGGCACCACCTTCGGCCGCAACACCTCGGCCGGCCTGATTCACATTCTCACCAAACGCCCGACACGTGACTTCGAATCCTATGTCGAGACGACGGCTGGCAACTACAATCTTTACGACTTGACGGGCGTGCTGAATGGAGCTCTGAGTGAAACGCTGAGCGCGCGGTTGAGCGCGCACTACGACGATCGCGAGGGCTATACCACCGATTTATCCACCGGCAACGATCTGGATTGGGAACAGAACACTACCGTTCGCGCTCAGCTGCTGTTCGAGCCGTCCACCTCGTTCAACGCCCTGCTGAAGATGGAATGGACCAAGGACGACGACGGTGGAGCGGTCCGCAAAGGCGCGGATTGCACCCAGCCGATGCTGGAGCAGCCCTTCGGCGATTACACCGAGCCGTGCGATCCATGGAAATCCGACCTCGCGGACAACCGCGATTTCCTCTTGAAGCGGGAAGTGATCAACACGACGGCGGAGCTGCAGTGGGATCTCTCCGATGCAGTCCGGCTCACCTCCGTGACGGCCTATATCGACGCCAGCCTGGAGCGGGTGCTCAGCGCCTTCGGCACGCCCTTCGAGGTTCTCATCCAGAGCGGCGTGGATGACACCTGGCAATTCTCGCAGGAGCTGCGTCTCGACAATAGCGCCGCCGATGCCGCACTCGATTGGCTGCTCGGCTTGTATTGGTACACGGACGATCACGAGCGCAATGGCGACAATCGCGAAGTCGTGGTTCATATCCCGGATTTCGCGACGTTCTCGATGCTGAGGAACCACAACGAGACTACCAGCTACGGGGTGTTCGGCCAGCTCGGCTACGATTTGACCGAGCGCGTGAACCTCACCGTCGGCGGCCGTTACACCTCCGACAGGAAAGACTTCAGCGCGTCCCACGGGACCACCGGCCCGCTCGGCGACTCCTTCGTCGATCCAGGCTCGAATCCATTGTCCGCGAGTGCATCCAACACCTGGGATCAGATCACCGGCGCCGCGTCGCTCAGTTTCCGGGCGACGGATCAGGCCAATTTCTATGCATTGGTCTCGCGCGGCTACAAGTCGGGCGGCTTCAATGGCGAGCCGAGCGATGTGGCCTCGGCGATCACGCCGTACGACGAAGAGATTGCGCTCAATTATGAGCTTGGGGCCAAGACGGATTGGCTGGACAACCGTCTGCGCCTCAACGCAGCGGTCTTCTACATGGACTACACCGATCTGCAGGTGCAGGACTTTCTACCCTCGGGCGTCGCGTTCATCGATAACGCAGGCGGGGTCAAGGCGCCGGGCATCGAGTTGGAGAGTGTCTTCGTCGCCAACGACTATCTGACGTTGACTGCCAGCTATGCCTATCTCGATGGCGAGCTGGAGGGTGCGGTCGGCGGCATTTCCGTCGACGGAAACATTCCGGACACCATGCCGAAGTGGACCGCATCTTTCGCCGCGAACGTCAACATCCCCTTGTCGAACGGATCGACGCTGACGTTGCGCGGCGACTATCGCGGCCGCAGCGACGTCTACGAAGGGCCCTTCGAGGAGGATGTCAAACCTGCCGTCGATATCTTCGGCGCGCGCATCGCGTGGACGTCGCCACTGCAGATGTGGGACATCGCGCTTTGGGGCAGGAATCTCACAGACGAAGCCGAGGTGGTTGGACATGGCCCACAGGCCATCGTCTCTCAAGCACCCACCGCTTACGGCCCGCCGCGAACCTACGGTTTGACTTTGCGGTACAACTTTTGAAGGACGTTCCATGATCAAACGAGCGCGTGTCCTGCTGATCGGCGCTGCGCTGACGACGATAGTGGCAGCTGTGGCGCCGGCGCAGGAGATCGTCAATGGCAAGGCCACGCTGCCCGAGCGGCGCATGCAAGGCTTCGTCAACGACGGCGTCGGCCGCAAGACGCTCGAGGAGGTGATGGCTCGCGTCAAGACGACGCAGGGCGATGGCCCGTCATCGTGGGTTCGCGAGTGGAGCATGGAAGGGGCGGCGCAGGAGAAAGCTGCCGCCAGCATCGCCGCGGCGGGCGACAACGCGGCAACGTTCAACGCCTATTTGCTTGCGGCCAACTACTACTCCATCGCCGGCTTCCCCGAGTACTACACGCCAGCCGAGAAGCAAGCCTTGCGCAAGCACCTGGCGGCGTACGAGAAGGCTGGCGAGTATATGAGCCCGCCGCTGCAGGTCGTTCCCGTGGAAGTTCGCGGGCACAAGATGAAGACGTACCTCCATCGTCCGGCGCGGGCGGGGCGGCCACCGTTGATTCTATGGACCAACGGGACCGACAAGTTCAAGGCGCAGGCATACTCTGCGGTCAGCAAACTGGTCAGCATGGGATTTGCCGTAGTGACGTTCGACATTGCGGGCGTCGCAGAGAACGACGTGTGGAAGCTGACGCCGGACGGCGAGTTTGTGCATCGGGCAGTGCTCGACCACTACGCGGCGCGCAAAGACATAGACCCCGCGAACATCTTCGAAGTCGGTGTCAGCTTTGGCGGCTACTTCGCGGCCAGGATGGCGGCGCGCAACGATCCACGGTTGCGTGCCGTCGCGGCGGTGTGTGGTCCGGTGCACTCCGTCTTCACCATGACTGTACCGCAGACCCGGGCTGCACTGGCTTCGCCCGAGCGCAGAACGATACTCGCTTTCTCGCATCGCATCGGCGTCGCGACCGAAGACCTCGACGCGTACACCAAAGCGGTTGCACGCTTCTCGCTGGTGAATCAGAAGGTCATCATTCCCGGCCGGAAGACGATCAAGACGCCGTTGCTGGTCGCCAACGGGGGGCGTGACTCGCTATCGACGATCGCCGACATGCAGCTACTGGCCGGCGCCGCCGAAACGCAGGAAGTGTGGACGATGGGTATGTCGCAGCATTGCGCGCCGGAATACTTCGGCGAGCTCGTGCGAGATATCGGCGAATGGTTTCTCGAGCATGCAGATCGCGAGGCTCGTGCGGGGACGTGAGTCGAGGTGGACCAGCGCGCCGGCTGCCGTCATTTTGCTCTCGCAACGGCGAAATCGCCGGCATCTTGTGGCAGTGTGATCCGCCATGCGAGTTCTGGTCGTCGAGGATGATGTGGATGTGTCCGATGCGCTGAGCAGCGCTTTGGCCCTGGAATCGCATCATATCGATGTCTTGCGCGATGGCGCGCAAGCGTTGGCGGCCTGCCAGGTCGAGCGTTTCGACGCCATCATTCTGGATCTCGGCTTGCCGCGAGTGGATGGCCTGGAAGTGTTGCGCCGTCTGCGTGAGGCAGGGCACGACATTCCGATTCTGGTGCTGACGGCGCGCGATCAGATCGATGACCGCGTGCGGGGTCTCGACGCGGGGGCCGACGACTACCTCGCCAAGCCATTCGACATGTACGAGTTGAGCGCGCGCCTGCGCGCGCTCGCGCGGCGCTCGCACGGCCGCGCCACCCCTTCGATCGTTTGTGGCGACGTCCACTTGCATCCGGCGACGCGCCGGGTCACCTGCCGCGGCGGACTCATCGAGCTGCCGCCCAAGGAATACTCGATACTGTTGCAGCTCATGGATAACGCCGGGCAGGTCGTCAGCCGTGACCGCCTAATGGCCGGCTTGTACGGCTGGGAGGTCGATGACATCGACAGCAACACCGTCGATGTGCACATCTTCCATCTGCGGCGCAAGCTGGGCAAAGATTTCGTCCGCACCGTGCGCGGCGTGGGTTTCATCGTCGAAGAGCCTGCCGCATGAAGTCGCTGCGCACGCGCAGTCTCGTGGCGGTGACACTGGTCGTCGTGGCGGTGCTGGTCGGACTGATGATCATGGCGCAGGTGAGCGTCATGGCGGGGCTGCAGACTCGTTTCGACACGCGCATGCCAGTTGAGGCTCACGTTCTGGCGGCCGAAGTCCGCCGCCGCGCGCTCGAGGGTGCAATCGAGCCACTCACCGACGTCGGTGAATTCGTCGCGTTGGATCGGGCCCCGGCCAGCAAGGGTTTCGCTGTCTGGATCGACGGACGGCTTGCTGCGCGCCACGAGAACTACCCGGCAGGCGCCGCTGCGCCAGCCGAAGGATTCTCCAACTTCGATACGCCGGATATGGAGTGGCGTATCTACGCGCGGCGTGAATCGCTCGCGACCGCCGGCGGCGAACGCTCGATGCTGCTCGCCATCAGCGAATCCTTGCCGGCGCGGATGCTTATCGGTCGGTGGATACTGGGCACCATCGCCTGGACGCTGTTGCTGGTGTTGGTGCTGATTACCGTCGGTATCTATCTGGCGCTCGGCTGGACGCTGGCGCCGATCGAGAAGCTCGCGCAACAGATCGGCAATCGTTCCGCGGAAGACCTGCAGCCGATCGCCACCGCGAACCTGCCCAGCGAGATGTCGCCGATCGTCGAATCGGTGAATCATCTGATGACGCGCGTAGGTGAGTCGCTCGAGCGTGAGCGGCGCTTCACTGCGGATGCGGCGCACGAGTTGCGCACACCGCTCACGGCGCTCAAGACTCACGCGCAGGTGGCCCTACACGCCACCGACAATCAACAGCGCGGCCTGATGCTGCGGCGAATCGTGCGCATCGTCAATCGCACCAACCGGCTGATCTCGCAGCTGCTGACGCTGGCGCGGCTCGATCCGCAGGCGCCGCGAGCCTATGCCCAGGCTGTGGATCTTGCCGCCGTGACGCGCAACACCGTAGTCGAGCTGCAACCCGTTGCCGATATCCGTGAGCAACTTCTGCGGGTAGCGGCCGGTGACGCGGTCGTCGTGACGGGAGGCGCGGACGCCATCGCGGTTCTGGTGCGCAACATAGTCGAGAACGCCATCCAGTATTCCGATACCGGCATGCCCATCGATGTGCGCGTGTACCGCGACGGCAACCGCGGCGTCGTCGAGGTCGAAGATCGCGGTCCGGGCATCGCCGATACGGAAAAATCCAATGTGTTCCGGCGCTTCTGGCGCGCACCCGGCACCACAGGCTTCGGCACCGGTCTCGGCCTGTCGATCGTGCAGCGTGTGATCGAGCTGCATGGCGGGGAGATCTCGTTGTCGAGCGGACACGAAGGCGTGGGTCTGCGCGTGCTCGCCGCTTTCCCGGCGCATTGCGAATAGGCCCAGCGCCGGCGACTCGCCGCACTGCGCCTCGCCAGCCTCTTAAGAGGTTCTTAACCCTCGCTCCCCTAGACTGCTGAAAACCAGGTCGTCGGTTATCGATCGTCGGGGGATGCAGTGCGCTTGCAGTATCGTGCTTCGATATCGGTGCGTGATCTCGGTGCGGCGCGCCTCGTAACGTCGATGTCGCGAGCCTTACGCGCCGCCATCGTAATTCTCGTCTTGCCCACCACTGCATTCGCGCTGGAATGCGACATGGAGCGTGGCGCCAACGTTTTCCTGCAGTGCGCGGCCTGTCACACCTACGTGGCCGGCAATCACGACAAGTCCGGCCCCAACTTGTCTGGAGTCTTCGGCCGCAAGGCCGGCGCCGAAAAGTACAGCTTCGGTTACACGGACGCGATGCGCGATTCAGGCATCGTGTGGAGCAGCGCGACGCTCGACGCGTTCCTGCAGATGCCCGCCCGCGCGGTTCCGGGCACCAAGATGGTTTACATCGGACTACGCGACCCGGCCGATCGCGCCGCGCTGATTTGTTTCCTCGAGCGAAAGACACGCGGCTCCTGAGAGCGACAAGCGCGCCAGCCATTCCTCGTCGCCGCAAACTTCATCATCCTCACTTGAACATACTCGACATGAGCAACGACAACTCTCTCAGCCGCAGGGCTTTTCTTCAGCAGGGCGCGGCAGCGACCGGCGTTGCGCTTGCTGCTGGCAAGGCAACAGCTGCACAGAAGACCAGCGCGACCAGCGCAAAGGCTCAATACGATTTCGTCATCGCAGGCGGCGGCCACAACAGCATGGTGTGCGCGGCTTATCTCGCCAAGGCAGGCTACAAGTGCGTCGTGCTCGAGGCGAAGCCGGTCGCGGGAGGCAACACCGCGACGGAAGAGCTGACGATTCCTGGTTACAAGCATGAGCCGTGTGCGAACACGCCGGCCGGGCTGCACCGCAGCGCGATCAAGGACGAGTTGGAGCTCGAGGAAAAATGGGGCCTCGAGTTTGCCAAGCAGCAGGAGCTGGCCTGCGTGCAGATCCAGGGAGACGGTACAGGTATCCCGGTGTGGACTGGTGATCTGGACCGCACGCTCGCGGAGCTGGCGCGCTTCTCCAGAAGCGACGCCGAGCGCATGCGCAAATTGCTCGGCGAGCTGGGGCCGTATCAGCGGGCTATCAATACTTTCTCTACGGCGCCGATCGGTTACGCGCCGAGCGTCGAGGAGCAGC
>JBOHZJ010000477.1:0-38053 GCA_050738395.1 Steroidobacter sp. | reverse complement strand
CTCGGCCCGAACGGCGCCGGCAAGTCATCGCTGATGCGAACGATTGCAACGCTGCAGGATCCTGACTCCGGCAGCGTCGTGTTTGATGGCGTTGACGTTCTCGCCAACAAGGAACAGATCCGCCGTACATTGGGTTATCTGCCGCAGGATTTCGGTGTGTATCCGAAGGTGAGCGCGCTGGAGATGCTCGATCATTTCGCGGTGCTCAAGGGTTTCATGCAACGCAAGGAACGCAGGGAAGTCGTGGATGGTTTGTTGCGCCAGGTCAATCTGTGGGACGTGCGCAAGCACAAGCTCGGGACGTTCTCCGGCGGAATGCGTCAGCGCTTCGGCATCGCGCAGGCGCTCATCGGCGCGCCGCGACTCGTGATCGTCGATGAGCCGACGGCGGGCCTCGATCCGGAGGAACGCAATCGTTTCCTGAATCTGCTCGCGGAAATCGGCGAGCAGGTAGTCGTGATCCTGTCGACGCACATCGTTGAAGACGTGGCCGATCTGTGTCCCCGCATGGCCATTATCTCCAGGGGTGAAGTGCTGATGACGGGCGAACCGCGCGAGGCCATCGCCGCGATGCGCGAGCGTGTATGGAGCAAGCTGGTGAGCAAGTCGCTGCTGGCCGACTACCAGTCCCGCTATACGGTGCTGTCGACGCGATTGATCGGCGGTCAGCCGCTGATTCACGTCTACAGCGAAGCGCGTCCTGAAGATGGCTTCGCTGCGGTCGATCCGGACCTGGAAGACGTTTACTTCAAGCGCCTGCGAGTGCACGGCGCCGCCGCGGCGTAGCCCACGCCTGTCCATTCTCCGGAGCTGATCTTGTTTCGCGAATTCTTCCGCTTCGATCTGCGGTATCAGTTCAAGTCGCCGCTGATCTGGATAACGGCGTTCGTATTCGCGTTGATGGCCTTCGGCGCGATGACCTCCGACAGCATCCAGATCGGCGGCGGCATCGGCAACGTTCATCGCAACGCCCCCGCCGTGCTCATCAGCTTCCTCGCGGTGTTCTCGACTCTTGGGCTGTTCATCGCCACGGCTTTCGTCGCTCAGCCGTTGCTGCGCGATGCCGAAATTGGCGCGGAGGAATTGTTCTTCAGCACCCCCTTGCGTAAGGGCGGTTATATCTGGGGCCGCGTCACCGCGGGGCTGACGGCGGCGCTGGTCGTATACGTCATCATCGCCCTTGCCTTCATGCTCGGCTCGCTGATGCCGTGGCTCGATCCGACGCGTCTGAGCCCGTTCTCGCTTGAACCTTATCTATGGGCGTTCGGAGTGCTCATCATTCCGAACCTCATCTTTACCGCCGCGCTGCTGTCGCTGCTCGCAGTGACGACGCGGCGCTTGCTGCTGGTGTTTCTCGGTGCGATCGCATTTCTCGTGCTGTGGATGATCGCAGGAGCGCTGACGCGCGACATCCAATATGACACGATCGCCTCGCTGATCGATCCCTTCGCCGGGCGCACGATTGCGCGCGTGATGCGCTACTGGTCTGTCGCTGAACGCAATTCGCAGCTGCCCGAGCTGAGTGGTTTGCTGCTGATGAATCGCGTCCTGTGGCTTGCGATCGCCGCATCCATGTTCGCTGCCGCGCACGCCCTGTTCCGGCCGCAAAGCCTGCGCGCGAAGCAACGATGGCGTCGACGTCGCGCCCCGGATCCCGCAGCGCCTGCTCCCTCCCCTGAACCGGCAAGACAGCTCAGGATTGCCCAGCCGCGCACGTTTGACGGTGCGATCGCATGGCGCCAATTCCTCCATCAGTTGGGCTTCGATGCTGCGAGCGTCCTCAAGAGCATCCCCTTCCTGGTCCTGCTCGCGTTCGGGCTGCTCAACTTCATTGGCGGCGCGCGCACGATCGACAGCACGTTCGGCACGGAGGTCTACCCGGTCACCGGCCTGATGATCGAAGCGATGCAGGGCAGCTATCAATTTCTGCTCATCATCATCGTCGCGTTCTACGCCGGCGACATTCTCTGGCGCGAGCGTGATGCGAAGCTCGCCGAAGTGAGCGACGCGTTGCCCACGCCGAACTGGGTTCCACTGCTGGCGAAGCTCGGCGCCCTGGTCGCGGTCGTCCTGGTTTTCATGCTGGTCGGCGCGCTGGCCGGCATGACGTTCCAGATATTCCAGGGCTACACGAATCTGGAGATCGGCCTGTATCTGCGCAGCACCCTCATCGACTCGCTGCCTTTTGCACTGATGGCTGTCCTCGCCATATTCCTGCAGGTCGTCAGCAACCAGAAATTCCTCGGGTATCTGCTGCTCATCGTCGTGTTGATCCTGCAGATCGTACTGTCGAGCGTGAATCTCGAACACAACCTGTACACGTACGCGGGTGCGCCGCTCCTGACGTATTCCGACATGAATGGCTATGGCCATCTGTTGACGGCATGGAGCTGGTTTCAGGTGTACTGGTCATTATTCGCGGCCAGCCTGGTGCTGCTTGCCGCTGCCTTCTGGGTGCGCGGGACCGCGCCGCGCTGGAGCGATCGCTGGCGTCAGGCTGTGCGTGCGCTGCGCGGATCGCAGGGTGCGCTGCTGGGTGCGTTCTTGATCGCATTCGTCGCGGTGGGCGCCTGGATCTTCTACAACACGAACGTCCTGAATGAATATGTCCCCGGCGATGTGCTGCTCGATCGCCAGGCGCGTTTCGAAAAGGACTACCGCAAGTATCTCAATGCGCCGCAGCCGCGCATCGTGGATGTGCGTGCGGATGTCGACATCTATCCGCAAGAGCGCCGCGCGGTTATTCGCGGCCATTATCGGCTGATGAACAAGCACGACCAGCCTATCGGCGAGCTGCACGTGTATATGAACCCGCAAGCCGACCTGGAGATTCCTTCGCTCGACTCCGCGACATTGACATTGAACGATGCGGAAACCGGCTTTCGCATCTATAAATTGGCTGAACCCATGCGGCCGGGAGACGCGCTCGATCTTGACTTCGTAGTCGCACGCGCGGAGCGCGGCTTCACCAACGACGGAATGCCGCCTTCAGCCAGACCCGGCGACATCCGTTCGCCGCTCAACGATAACGGTACGTTCTTCAACAGCATCGAAATGCTGCCGCACCTGGGCTACAGCGCCGAGCTGCAGATTCTCGATCGCAACGAACGCAGGAAGCGCGGCCTGGGCGATGTACCGCGCATGGCGAAGCTGGAGGATGAATCGGCGCGCGGCAGCCTGGGATTCCCGGACGCGGACTGGATCAACTTTGAAACCACGGTGAGCACCAGCGCGGATCAGATTGCGCTGGCGCCGGGCTACCTGCAGCGCGAGTGGGTCGAGAACGGCCGACGCTACTTCCACTACAAGATGGACAGCCCGATGCTGCCGTTCTTCTGCTATCTGTCCGCGCGCTGGGAGGTCAAGCGCGGCGAGTGGAATGGATTGCCGATCGAGGTGTATTACGAGTCGAAGCATCCTTACAACGTCGACCGGATGATCGATGCGTCGAAGAAATCCCTCGAATACTTCACTGCGAACTTCTCGCCGTATCAGCACAGACAGGTGCGGATCCTGGAATTTCCGCGCTACGCACAGTTCGCTCAGAGCTTCGCGAACACGATTCCATTTTCGGAGTCGATCGGGTTCATCGCAGACCTGCGCGACCGCAACGACATTGACTATGTTTTCTATGTGACGGCGCACGAAGTTGCGCATCAGTGGTGGGCGCATCAGGTGATCGGTGCGGACGTCCAGGGATCGACGATGATCGTCGAATCGCTCGCGCAGTATTCCGCTTTGATGGTGATGGAGAAGGAATACGGGCGCGAACACATGCGCCGCTTCCTCAAGTACGAGCTCGATCGCTACCTGCGCGGCCGCGGCGGCGAGTTGATCGAAGAACTGCCGCTGATGCGCGTCGAGAATCAGCAGTACATCCATTACGCCAAGGGATCGCTGGTGTTCTATCGCCTGCGTGAAGAGATCGGCGAGGAAAACCTCAATCGCGCGCTCGCCAACTTTATCCGCGACAAGGCGTTCCAGCAGCCGCCTTACACCACGACGCTGGAAATGCTCGACTACATTCGCGCACAGGCTCCGGCGGAGCAGCACGCGCTCATCGACGATCTGTTCGCCAGGATCATTTTCTACGACAACCGCGTCGTGGAGACTCGCTCGCGCAAGCGGGACGACGGCGGATACGAAGTCGAGATCGACTATGAAGCAGCCAAGCGCGAATCAGACGGTCTCGGCGCGGAATCGGAATTGATCGTGAACGACACGATGGAGGTCGGTGTATTCGTTCGTGACGACGGCGAGGAGGAGGCGCAGGAGAAGGTGCTCTACCTTCGCAATCACCGCATCGACGCCGCGAAAGGCACAATCAGCGTGGTCGTCGACGCTGAACCCTCAGAGGTCGGGCTCGATCCATACAACAAGCTGATCGACCGGATGCCGGACGACAATCGGAAGACAGTGGACTGAGAGCAGATCCCCTCACCTCAACCCTCTCCCAACGGGAGAGGGGGTGGAAAGCGAGGTGCGCTCAAAGCTTCTTTCCGCAAGAAAGGCAGCCGAAAGACGGGACCGCGCAGTCAAGTTCGCGCTGGGATCACTCCAAATCTTCCGCTCTGATAGTCCCGGAACGCCTCTTCGATCTGCTCGCGCGTGTTCATCACGAACGGACCGTAGCGCGCGACAGGCTCGTTGATCGGTTTGCCTGAGAGCAACAGGACTTCCGCGGCCTGAGTCGCCGCTTCAGCCACCGCGATCCCGACCGAATCGCCGGAGTCGAGCAGAGCCGCCTGGCCTTCCTTCACTTCGCGTCCATCGGCGCCGATGCGCGCGGCGCCTTTGAAGACATAAATCAGTACGTTCTGCTCAGCCGGCGCGAACTGCTCGAGCGAACCGCCGGGAGCGATCGTGAAGTGCAGCATCTGGATCGGAACCCGCGTATCGATGCGCGCTGTCGCACCGAGCGATTCGCCGGCGATGACGCGCACGTGCACGCGGCCGTCAGTGCTCGTGGCGACGGGAATCTGATCCGCGCGCAGCGTCTGATAGCGCGGCGTCATCATCTTGTCGACCGCGGGCAGGTTCACCCAGATCTGAAATCCCTCCTGCACTCCGCCTTCTGCCTGAAATCGCGAGGTGGGCATCTCCGAGTGAATCACTCCGCCGCCGGCGGTCATCCATTGCACATCGCCGGGACGCAGAACATCGGCGTTGCCGAAGGAGTCGCGGTGCTCGTTCTCGCCCGCGAGCACATAGGTCACGGTTTCGAAGCCGCGGTGAGGGTGATCCGGCGCGCCAAGCGCCTCACCGGGCGGCCATTGCACGGGCCCGAGGTGATCGACCAGCAGAAACGGATCGAAATGGCTGAAGCCGGCGACCGGGAAGGGCCGGCGCACAGGGAAGCCGCCGCCTTCAATCGTGTTCTGGGCGGTCACGAGCTGCGCGGTGCGGCGCGGGCGGCCTGCTGATGGCGTCTGTAGCGAAGTTGTAGCGTTCATGGCTCGAAGCTTGCCATCTCCGGGGTTATTGCATCTGCGGGTCTGGGGGAATGACATCTATTCCGCCCGACCGGCTTGCGCAGACATGAGGGCGTCTCTCTGCGGCGCAACGCCTGCGGCGCGTTTCGGCCGCCACGCCAGGAACGAAACCATACTTCCGTGATTCTCGGCGTCGTTTCAGCGGCGTAGACTCTCCTGACAGGCGTGTAAGTAGCGCCGCATTCGAAGGGGACGATGATGGCCTTTGTGGCGCAGGCGGCTGATGGCGGCGCGATCCGTTATGTAGATGGCAAGCGATATCTCTGGCTGGCGTCGTTGACAGCGCCCCTCATTCCGATCATCGCAGTCGCACTGTATTTCTATACCAGCAGTCCTCTGGCGTTGCTTTTCCCGCTCGCCTATACGTTTTTCTGCGTGCCCGTCGCGGATGCGGTCTTCGGTGAGGACCGGCATAACCCGCCCGAGGAAATCGTGCCGCTGATGGCGCAGGACAACTACTACCGGGTGCTGCTCTACATCGGGGTCGTGCTCCTGTACGTGCAATTCTTCGTGGTCGCCTGGTTCATCGGAACACACTCGCTGCCGTGGTGGGCCTATGTCGCGCTGACGCTCGGAACCGGATTCACCAGCGCCGGGTCCCTCCTGATCGGGCACGAACTCGGGCACAAGCAGAACCAGCTCGACCGTATTGCCGCGCAGGTGGTGAATGGACTGGTGGGTTACGGACACTTCCGCATCGAGCACAACCGCGGCCATCATGTAAACGTTGCAACTCCGGAGGACTGCGTCAGCGCGCGCATGGGCGAGAGCATTTACGCGTTCGTGCTGCGCGAAGTCCCCGGTGCGTTCAAGCGCGGTTGGCAGCTCGAGCAGGAACGACTCGAAAAAGCGGGCAAGCGCGTCTGGTCGCTCGAAAATGAAATCCTGCTGTCTTGGGCGCTGACGCTGGCCATCGCTGTCGCACTCGTCGCAACCTTCGGCGCCGTGCTGATTCCGTTCCTGATCATCCACCACATGTATTCGTGGTACGGCCTGACGCAGGCAAACTACGTCGAACACTACGGCCTGATGCGTCAGAAGCTGCCGAATGGCCGCTACGAATTGCCGGAGCCGCATCACTCGTGGAATACGAACCACATCTACTCGAATCTGATTTCGTTTCACCTGCAGCGTCACTCCGATCATCACGCGAACGCCCTGCGGCCGTATCAGGCGCTGCGCGACTTCGAGAATCTGCCGCGACTGCCGAGCGGCTATCCGGGATGCTTCGGCCTCGCGATGATCCCGCCCTTGTGGTTCAAGGTGATGCATCCGAAGCTGATGCAATGGGCGGGCGGCGATATCACGAAGGTGAATGTGCAGCCCTCGAAGCGGGCGGCTCTGTACAGGCGCTATGGAACTCGACCTTCGTGAATCGTGAGCTGTGAGCCGTGAGCCGAAAGACTGCCGCTCTGACCGCTCACAACTCACGACTCACGACTCACTTTCCGCGGCGTCGTAACTTGGCGACTACTGTGCGCATCCCGGTTCGCGCTACTCTCGCGCTCAAGTCCACAGAGCGAGGTTCGCGATGACCACCACGTTGCTCGTCAATATCGACGTTGACGATCTGCACAAAGCGACCGACTTCTACTGCAAGGCGTTCGCGCTGCGCGTCGGACGCCGCTTCGGGACCGACTCGGTTGAATTGCTCGGCGCGTCTTCGCCGATTTACCTGCTGGTCAAGCCGAACGGCACGGTCGCTTCGGCGACGAGCCGCCACCTGCGTTCGTACGCCCGTCACTGGACGCCGATACATCTGGATTTCGTGGTGGACGAAATTGACGGCGCTGTCGACCGCGCCCGCAACGCAGGAGCGCGTCTTGAAAGCCCGGTCCGCATGAACAACTGGGGCAAGATCGCAATGCTTGCCGACCCCTTCGGCCACGGCGTCTGCCTGATCGAGTTCATCGGCAAAGGCTACGATGACATCGCTACTCCCGGGGAGAAGAAGGAAGAGCCGCGAAAGACCGCAAAAAAGAATTAAATAGTCAGAGGCATCGGCATTTCAGCGGACGTGCTCTCTGCGACGTCATGGATGCGAGAAGCAAGGGCGTCTACATTACAAATTCTTTACCCCATTTCTTGAGTCTTTTATGCGGTCCTTCGCGGCTCCTCACCTCTCATGTCCGATCTAGTCTGCTGGAAATGCGGCGGTTCGCTGGCTGATTACACGTTGCCGCTGCGCCGTCTCGAGGAATGCCGCAAGTGCGGCGCCGAGCTGCACGTTTGCAGGATGTGCGAGTGGTACAGCACGTCGGTGGCGAAGCACTGCCGCGAGACCATCGCCGAAGAAGTGAAGGACAAGGAACGCTCGAATTTCTGCGACTACTTCAAGCCTCGGCCCGAGGCGTACTCCGTCGCTCCCGCCGACGCAGCGGCGAAAGCAAAATCAGAGCTCGACTCTCTTTTTGGCGGCGGCAAACCCGAGCCGCAACCCTCTGCCGCCGATAAAGCGCGCGCGGAGCTCGAATCGTTGTTCGGCAGGAAAAATCGGAACTGAAGATCTTCGGGGCGCGAAGGACGTGCGTACGAAGAATTCCTGATCGGTTCGCGCTGGGTTCATCGAACAACCCAGTCATGCTGAGCACGTCGAAGCATTCTCGAGACCAGGAAGCCTTCGACCCAGCTCAGGGCGAACGGAACAGGAAAGAGGCTGTTAAATCCCTCCTTTCCCCCGGTTCGCCCTGAGCCTGTCGAAGGCTTCTTGACTCTGCGTTCATCGATTGAATCTCGGGTCAGGATATTTCTCTTTCGAGCATTCTCACGGCGCCGGCGGATACGCATCGGGTGAAGTGGTCGCTTCGCGCGTCAGCCAGTCGAGTGCGCCCGATACGAGTGGATCATTGAGGCGTCGCGGCAGGCACACGGCGTAGATTGCAAACTCGCTCGCCACTTCGTTTTCGAAGACTTTCACCAGCCGGCCATTCGCCAGGTCGGTGGCGGCAAACACCTCCGAAGCGATGCCTACACCCTGACCTTCGAGCGCCGCCTGCAGCATCGAATTGCGATCGCCGCAGATGATTCCGCGCCTTGGGTTGACGCCTTTCACGCCGGCTGCATCGAGCCAGCGGATCCACGCGCGATGCGAATCATCGTGCAGCAGCGTGTAGTGCTTCAGATCCGCGAACGTGCCGATGGGCGGGCCGCGCTTCAGCAGCGCTGGCGAGGCTACGACGATCTCCTTCGGTTTGAACATCGGGACGACGTGTAGTCCGGGATAGCGGCCGCTGCCGAAGCGGATCCCGATGTCGACGTCTTCGCGAGCGAAGTCGATCAGCCGCGTGGTCGTCACGACCTGCAGATCCGCTTCGGGAAACAACGTCGCGAATGCCTGCACGCGCGGCATCAGCCACCGCGCCGACAGCGAGGCGAAGGTTGATATCGTGAACTTACGTCTGACCGCCGGGATCGATACGTCCTCGAGCGCGCATGCGAGTCTGTCGAACGCCTCGCGAGTGCCTTCCGCGAGCAACGCGCCGTGTGCGGTCAGCTTCAGTCCGCGCGGCAGACGCTCGAAGA
Source organism: Steroidobacter sp. (assembly GCA_050738395.1). Lineage (GTDB taxonomy): Bacteria > Pseudomonadota > Gammaproteobacteria > Steroidobacterales > Steroidobacteraceae > Steroidobacter. The sequence goes on along the minus strand of JBOHZJ010000477.1, from coordinate 29,039 downwards.
GCTTCACCCCGAGCCGCTCCTCCAGTTGTTTGACCTGACGGCTGACGGCCGCATGCGTGACGTTCATCTCTTCCGCCGCGGCGCTCAGATTGAGATTGCGAGCCGCAACGTCGAAGGCGCGCAGGGGAGCTACGGGAATGCGTTTCATTGTTTGATGAAGTGACTAGTGACTGGTGAATGGGGCGGCAGAGGAGGGGGCTCGTGACCGGCAATTGGTGAACAGGAAGAAGGTGTGATGAGCTTTTTTCGGCCATTCACTAGTCACTATTCACTAGTCACTTCCAGTCATCAGTCACTTTCCTGAGCTATGACCGGCGATCATGGATCCGGAGCACAAAGTATCGCTATTCGCCTTTCCTGGCCAGTCCTACGCTACGCCTCCCATGACAGAGATGCATATCTCGAGGAGGCTCAAATGGACGACTACACATTCCTGATACTGGCGAAATTGAAGGCCGACCGACGCAGGCTCGCGCGTGAAGCGCGCGAAGCGCTTGCAACGCAGCCGCAACCGGAGCGTCCGGCGCCCCGTAACAATGAATCCGAATACTCGCTGCGTGCACCGCCGGTGCGCGTTCTAGCCTGGAGATAGTCATCATGAAGAATCTGATCGCCTTTGCGGCTTCGGTCGCGGTCAATCTCGCCGTCCTCGGAGCGCTCGACTGGAGCGCGCACCAGACGCAGGTTCCGCCGTCCGGCGAGGTGTCAATCACGCAGTTGCTGACGGACGCCGATCTGGCCGCGTCTGCAACCGCGGCCAATGTAACGCTGCAGCCGGCTGTGCTGTGACCGGAGCCGCCGCTCGTGGTTCTCCGTCCTGCGTTGTCCGTTGTCCGCCGGAGAAGAGGAGAACTCGGCGCGCAGCGGACAATGCACAGCGCCTGTCGGCGACAGTCGACTACTGGATCGGGAGCGAACTGTTCTGCGCACAACGCACAACTTGTCGCACGCTCACGCCCGCGCCATGCCGCTGACCAACCGACCCAATTTTTCGATGGCGCGCTCGATCGTCGGCGTCCAGATCAGGCCGCAGCTCATCCGGATGTAGTTGCGATAGTCGGCCTTGGCCGAGAACACCACCCCCGGTGCGATGCCGATACGGCTCGCAAGCGCGGTGCGAAAGAGTTCGGCGCCGTCCACGTTCGACGGCAATTCCACCCACAGCACGACGCCCCCCGCCGGACGTGCGATGCGAGTTCCAGGCGGAAAGTAACGAGCAATGGCCTCACTGAAATGCTGCGAATTCGCCGACAAGGTCATCCGGACGCGACGCAGATAGCGGTCATAGCCGCCGCTTGCGTAGTAGCGCGCGAGCACCAGTTGCTGCAGCGTGGGGCAGGCGACCGAGGTGAAAAATTTCGCGCGCGCGATCTCGCTATGAAACTGCGAGCTGACCGCCCAGCCGATGCGGTAGCCGAGCGCAATCGTCTTCGACACCGAGCCGCAGGAAATGACGAGCCCCGCTTCGTCGAACGCGCGCATAGAACTGGGGCGTACGCTGCCGTAATGGAGTTCGCCGTAGATGTCGTCTTCGATGATGGGCGTTTCGACATCCGTGAGAATCGCAACGATTTCGCGCTTCGCGTCATCGGGCGTGAGGCTGCCGGCGGGGTTGTTGAAATTCGGCATCAAGACAGCCGCAGCAAGCCGGGTGGCGCGGGCGACGGTGCGCACCGCGTCCACATCGATGCCGCGACCCGGAAGATTCGGGACCTCGATCACCTTCAGACTCAAATGTTCGATCGCCTGCAGCAGACCAAAATAGGTCGGCGATTCCACGAGCACCGTGTCGCCGGGGCGGCAGAGTGTCTGCAACGTGAGGGTGATCGCGTCCATCGTGCCGCCGGTAATCACGACGTGCGACGGATCGGCCGGCGCGCCGGCAATCGCCATGCGCTTGGCGACCTGTCGCCGCAGCTCGGCATGTCCCGGCGGAAGAATGCATTCGCCCGCGTTCAACGGATGCTCGCGCAGCACTTCGCGCACGATATTGTTCAGCCGCTGCGTGGGGTACAGCGTCGGCGAAGTGAACGCGCCATTGAGCTGCACGATGTCAGTCCGCGCCAACGCTTCGCGACAGGTATCGAGCACTTCCGTCGCGACGGACACGGGCCGACGCGAGCGGGTCGCCATGGGCCGGGGCTCGGGCAGCGATTTGGCGCTGGGCGAGCGCACGAAAAAGCCCGATTGCGGCCGCGCTTCGATGAGACCAATGCTTTCCAGGTGTACGTAGGCCTGCACCACCGTCGAAATGCTGACCTTCGCCGTGCGGCTCATCGCGCGCACCGACGGAATGCGTTCATTGCCGCGCAGCGCGCCGGTCGAAATCTGAGTTTCAACCAGTTGCGCGATGCGTTCGTACAGAAGAGGGGCGGTGGAAGACATGAGTCGTGAACCGTGAGTTGTGAAATTGTGAGTCGTGAATCGTGAATCGTGAGTCGTTCAGAAGGAGGGCGGTAGGCTCCTTCCCCGCCACTCACGACTCACGGCTCACAACTCACCCAAGGTTTCCATCTGTACTGGCCAACCGCCACTCTACCTGAATCTGTACTGCTGACCAGTCCGCGAGGCACAGTAATCCCATGAACCCCCAATCAGAATCCGCTGCCAGGCTCTCCCTTGGCGTGATCGGCGCGTTTGCGGGCATCTACATCGTCTGGGGCACGACGTATCTTGCAATCGCGATCGCGATTCAGAGCATGCCGCCCTTTATCGCCGGTGCGGTTCGCTTTCTGCTGGCCGGCGCTGCGATGTACGCCTGGCTGCGATGGCGAGATCCGAAGCCATTCGCCGGATTGAATCTCGGCGCTGCGGCGCTGTGCGGCGTGCTGCTGTCCGGCGTCGGCAATGGCTTCGTGATCTGGGCCCAACAGGGCATTCCCTCGGGCATCGCCGCACTCATCGTTGCGGCTGTCCCGGTGGCGGTGTTGATCTTCGATTGGGCGTTCTTCAGCAAGCGAGCGCCGACGCGCCAGGCGTTGCTCGGAATCGCCATCGCCGTTGCGGGCGTCGTGACTATCGTCGCGCACACTCGCACGTTGTCTGGCAATGCGCAGCCGCTGTACCTGCTTGCGATGTTCGCTGCGACCATTGGCTGGGCCTTCGGCACCTTGTTGCAGAAGCGCGCTGCGCGGCGTGAAACGGTGCTGAGCTTCACCTGCGCGCAGATGCTGTTCGGCGGCTTGTTTCAGGTCGCCATGGCGTTCGTCGATCGCGAATGGTCGAAGCTCGATCTCGGTGCGGTCTCGCTCAGCTCGATGCTCGCCGTGCTGTATCTGATCGTGTTCGGCAGCATCATCGCGCTCAACTGCTACCTGTGGCTCCTGACGCGGGTGTCGGCTCAGAAGGTGACGACTTACGCGCTGGTCAATCCGGTCGTCGCGCTGATTCTCGGCGCACTGGTCCTGAACGAGCGCGTCACTCCGCTTGCGATCACAGCGGCAGCGCTGGTGCTGCTCGGCGTGGCGCTGGTGCTGTTCCAGGATGTGAGCCCCACGAAATTGTGGCGCGCGCGGCGCGCGCTGCAGCAACCCCCTAAGGTCTCTCCAGAGTGCACGGCTGATTTATGAGCACAGCAATGCAGATGAGCAATGGTTCGATCGGTTCGCCGTCACGAGTGACGAATACGTTCGACGACGGCCTGCGGATCGTCACGTTCGATCCGGCGTATCGCGATGAATTCAGGCGCCTGAACGTCGCCTGGCTCACGCGCTACTTCAAGGTGGAGCCGATCGATGAGCGCGTACTCGGCAATCCGGAAGCAGAGATCCTGGCGTCAGGCGGAGAGATTCTGTTCGCGCTGCTCGACGGCGAAGTTGTAGGTACGGTGGCGCTCAAAAGGGAAGACGGCGGTGAATTCGAACTGACCAAGATGGCGGTCGATGAGCGCTCACAAGGTTGCGGATACGGCAAGCGGCTGCTCGAATCGGCCTGCGCGCTCGCGCACGAGCGCGGTGCACGACGCGTGATCCTGTACTCACAACGAGCTTTGCAGCCCGCGGTGAGCATGTACTTCAAGTATGGCTTCAGGGAATTGCCGCTGACCGATTCGCGCTATTCGCGCTGCGATATCAAGATGGAGCGGATGCTCGGCTGAACAGGGCCGGCGGCGCACCCTGGCTCCCAATTTGTAGGACCGGGACTCGGGAATCACAAGAACTCAGTCGACGCGCAATTGCTTCGCGCAAACGCTTCCTGACGAATCCCGAATCCCGTTATATCGTCGCAGCGACGCGTCTTTCCCGGAAGATCAGATAAAGTCCGCTCCCTACCACAATCGCCGACCCGAGCAGCATTCGCTGGTTCGGCAAGACATGCCAGAGCGCCCAGTCGAGCGTGACGCCCCACAGCAGTGCGGAGTATTCGAACGGCGCGACGACGCTTGCCTCGCAACGACGGAACGCGTCGGTCAGCAGCCACTGACCGAATGCGCCGGTGACGCCGATCAACAGGACCCAGGTCCAGTGTTCCGGACGCAAAGGCGTCCAGCCCGGCGCAGCCAGCACGCCCGACACGATCGTCAGAACGAGCAACGTCCAGAAAACAGTCGCCGCCGCCGTGTCGGTCCGCGTTGCGACCCGGATGAGAATCACCCCGAGCGCATATAGAGCGGCCGAGGCAAGAGCAGCGACGCCGCCTACCGTAACGAGGCTCGCGCTGCTCGGGCGCAGCATGATGAGTGCGCCCGCGAGGCCGACGCATATCGCCGACCAGCGTCGCCAGCCGATGTGTTCGCCCAGTAGCGGCGCCGAAAGCGCCGTGACGATGAGAGGCGCCGCCAGAAAGATCGAGTACGCATCGCCGAGCGAAAGTACGCTCACGGCGTAAACAAACGCATACAGGGTCAGGACCGACAACACGCCGCGGATGACATGCAGGTACCAGCGCACGGGAATCAGCGCTCCCCAGGAGCTGCGATTGACGCTGATTGCGAGCACGAACGGCAGGCCCGCCGCGCCGCGAAAGAAAGTGACCTGCATCGGCCCGTAGGTCGAGGCCAATTGCTTCAGGCACGCGTCCATCATCGCGAAAAAGAATACGGCGCCCAGCATGGAGAAGACGCCGCGGATATCGCGAGTAGTAGGAGGCTGCATTGATGGAGTTTGCAGGGGAGTCGCGGCACGCGCCAGACGCGTAGCGGCGCCAGAGGGCTCGTCGCTGCGACGCGACCGCGAACCTGAGCACCGCGAGGGGAACCCTCCGGGCGCTCGCGCAGTTCTGCATCTGTGTTCCGGCAGTGGCGAGGGGTGACCGTTCATGGCCTTCAACCAACAACAGATTGGCGACTTCAGATCGCATCTGCGGGAGCGCGCTGCGCAACTTCGGGGCGAAATTCAGCGGACGCTGGAGCGCTCATCCAATGAATCGCACGCGCAGATCGCCGAGCGCGCCCGCGATGCTGAAGACGATTCGTTCTCGAACCTCATCGTCGACCTGAATCTATCCGAAATCGACCGCGATGCGGACGAGTTGCGCCGCATCGATTACGCCCTGGTGCGCCTGCACAACGGCGCCTATGGCGAGTGCATCGACTGCGCCCAGAGCATTCCTGTTGCGCGATTGAAGGCGGAACCCACCGCGTCACGCTGCCTGACGTGCCAGGAGAGGTACGAAAAGACGCACGCGACAGCGAGCACGCCGAGCCTTTGACAGCCGCGCGGTGCACGGCTGTCGTTGTCAGTTGTCCGTTTTGAGTTGTCCGTTGCTCGCTGGCGCAGCGCCTCTGCTCTGAACGCACAACTCACAACGCAGAACGCACAACCAGACTGTAGGTTTTCTACAGCCTCAACGGCTCGCTCAGCCCGACTATTCTCGCCATGGCTCCACCGACGGGCGCGGTAGAATTGCGCTTCCTCCTCGACAGGTCCCGCTCCATGCGCCAGGTATTCATTTGCGACGCCATTCGCACGCCAATCGGGCGCTACGGCGGCGCGCTTGCTCAGGTTCGTACCGACGATCTCGCGGCCATTCCGCTGAAGGCGCTCATCCAGCGCAATCCGAAAGTCGATTGGGCCGCTGTCGATGACGTGTACTACGGTTGCGCGAATCAGGCGGGCGAGGACAACCGCAACATAGCCCGTATGGCGCTGTTGCTGGCGGGGATTCCCGACGTCGTGCCCGCCGCAACGATCAACCGCTTGTGCGGCTCTGGCCTTGACGCAGTGAATCTCGCAGCGCGCGCCATTCGTACTGGCGAGGCCGACCTTACGATCGCAGGCGGAGTGGAAAGCATGACGCGCGCGCCCTTCGTCATGGCGAAAGCCGACAGTGCATTCTCACGCACCGCGAAAGTCGAGGACACGACGATCGGCTGGCGCTTCATCAACGCACAGATGAAAGCGAAGTACGGCGTCGACTCGATGCCCGAGACCGCGGAGAACGTCGCGGCCGAATACGGCGTCAGTCGTGTCGATCAGGACGCCTTCGCGCTGCGCAGTCAGCAGCGGTACGCGCGCGCGCAGGCCGGGAACTTCTTTGATAGTGAGCTCACTCCTGTCGACATCCCGCAGAAGAAAGGCGAGCCGGTTAAGTTTGCGGTCGACGAACACCCGCGCGCCGACACGACGATTGAAGCGCTTGCGAAATTAAAGGGCGTCGTCAGGCCCGAAGGCACAGTGACCGCCGGCAACGCCTCCGGCGTAAACGATGGCAGTTGCGCTCTGCTGCTCGCGAGCGAGCAAGCTGCTGCGAAGTACGGTTTGAGACTACGCGGTCGCGTGATTGCAACCGCAACCGCCGGTGTGCCGCCGCGCATCATGGGTATGGGTCCCGCCCCGGCGACGCGCAAGGTCCTCGCGCTCGCGAAACTCGATATTGGTCAGATCGACGTGATTGAACTCAACGAAGCGTTCGCCGCACAAGGCCTCGCCGTCACGCGGGAACTCGGGCTGTCCGACGGCGCCGAACACGTGAACCCGAACGGCGGCGCCATCGCCATCGGTCATCCGCTCGGTGCGAGCGGTGCACGCCTCGCTACCACCGCGCTCAATCAGCTCGAAAAGACCAGAGGACGCTACGCCCTGTGCACCATGTGCATCGGCGTAGGCCAGGGCATCGCGATGGTGATCGAACGGGTTTGATGAGGGAGAAGATGTAGAGCCGCGAAAGACCGCATAAAAGAGTATTGAGCTATCGAAAGGCCGGCGCTGCATCGCTTCGCTCGCAGTGGTTCTCGGATTCCGCACCGTTGATAATCTTTTATGCGGTCTTTGCGGCTCTTCTCTTAATCGGATTGGCACGCCGCCTTGCAGTCCTGCAACTCGTCCCGGCAGAAATTCTGCGCGCTGCGTTCGGCGAGAAAACAGTCGTGGCGCATCGACATGATGTTGTTCTGCATTGCATCGATGCACGTCCCGTAGCGCTGGTTGAAGCGGGCCTCGCAGGCGCGACTATAAAACCCCGAACCGCACTGGAGGCCGGACTCGCCGAAGTAGCCGCAGAAGTACGAGTAATCGTTGTTGCGCATCGTCATGGGATCGCGCCCGCCCGTGGACGCCATGCGCGAACATTCCTGTTTCGCGCGGCGCACTTCGCTGCCGCATTTCGTCGACGCGGCGTTGCAATGATTGAGGCAAGTTACTCGCGCAGGACGCGCCTCCGGTTCGGTCGACGGCTGCTCGGTCTTCACCCCGACCCCGTCGATCTGCGCATCGAGCGCCGAATCGGCCGCCATCGCCGCCGCGGCAATGACCACGAGAGTCGCCGTACATCCGAGGGAGTTCATTTTTCTCATGGCGATTCCTTCGATCGACGGCCAAAACGCGCGATGAGGGCGAATCTGGCGCCGCTGCCGTCAGCCGTCAAGCGACCGGCCAGTCGTCAATGGGTAGCGAGCCGCACTGGGAGCCTCGCTGTTCGGCGCCTGGAAAGTTCGCAAATCAATAGCGTACGACGTGTTTGTTGCGCCGGCGGCCGAGTTCGTCTCTTTCAGGGTGCGCTATCAGGGAACCGAGTCGGAAATTCCCCTGTCTTCTGCTATGGGGCTGGCGGGGTACACTCATCTCGCCCCACCGTTCTTCGCTTCTCACCTGAGCCTGGGCCCAATGAGTCAACACTCCGAAGATCGCCTCGAGCAGTCCGCGCCGGGACCCGCTGACCCGCAATCAGCAAGGATTCTGCCGTTCGAGCGTCCGCCGTCGGACCTGCAACGCGCCGTTCAGCTGCGTGCACAGGAGACGATGGAACTGGAGCGCGAGCGCGACCGCGAAGCCAACAAACCCGCGCCGTTACGCTGGCTCGTCGTGATGGCGATCGCCGTGATTCCGGTTTACCTGCTCTTCAGTGCGGTCGACGCCTTCGTGCGGGTGATTCAGACGATCAGCCAGAACTACAGCACCATGCCGGCCGCGACGCCGGCAGAACCGGTTCAGCCGCAGCCTGATCTGACGAGCTCTGAACCGGGCGTGATCTTGTTGCAACCGTACGTAACCCAGCCGCCTGCGCAGGGCGATCAAGCGGTCGGTAGCGAAAGCGAAGAAGCTGGGAAGACGACAATCGGAAGTGACTAGTGATTAGTGACTAGTTCAGAAGAAGAACCCCGCAAAGCGCTCTTCTCCGACTATTCACTAGTCCCCACTCACCAGTCGCTTCCTCACAGACTCGCGCGCATGAACAGCAGCGGTCCGTCCATCGTCATCTCGACGAGACCCGGCGTCTCTTCGTCGCGTGAATCGACGTCTATGGAAAACGTCCGATAGCCCAGGCCAATCAGGAAATAAGGATTCACGCGCCAGGTGAGCGCCAGGCGGGCGTCGAGAATGTCGCCGTCGACGTCCTCGATGTCCGCGGTGAGGTATTGCGCGCGACCTTCTACCGACCAGCGATTGCTGAAATCGAATCGGCCCTCCAGTCCCACGAGCGGCAGCGGCGCAACGCCGCTCTCCGCATCCCGGATCACGCGACTGCGCACGACTGCGTTTGCTTCTACTTCGGCTACCTGGATGCCGAACGTTGCGGCGAGCTCTCCCCGGTCGCGCACAACAAAGCGGTAGCCGTACGTCAGGCCAACCATCGTGAGATTGAGTTCGCTGTCGACACGCTCGCCGACCAGATAGACCTCGTCATCGAATTCGATGGTTCGCTCGAGCAGCGTCTGCGCTGAGCGGCGCGTGCTCATGCCATTCAGGCGCAGGAGGTGATGTTCGCCGGGGAGCAGAGTAATTTCGGCCTGCGGCAGGAGTTGTGAATCATCGAGCGCCAGATCATCTTCGGCGCTGATCACCGTGCCGGGCAGCGTGAGCGCCTCATCGATGCGCAGCGTCGTGTCATAGGCTGCGCCGAGCAACAACACCTCCGCCCGAAATCGATCCTCGACCACGCGCGGCGGCGGTTTGGGCGCCCAATCGGGGAGATTGTCGGCGGCGTGCGCGGCGCCCCATGCGCCCACGATCAAAACTCCCGCGACGCGCGGCAGCACTGAGCGCGTTCGATGATTGATCGACATCAACTGTTCTCCGCGTAAGCCCTGGGTCGACCTGGCGCGCGTGATTATGCATTCGAGGTCATGCGACCGCGACCCAGTGATCGTCCCAGCGTATGGGTGCGGAGCTGTCGAACTTCAGGAAGTGTGATCGCAGTCGTCTTTGTTCGAACTCGAGTGCAGCACCGTCGCGCCGGGACGCCGCCAGCGAACCGTCGGTAAGTCGCGACAATCCATACACTTCGCCCGCTTCGATGAAGCCCAGGTAGCGTTCATTGCTCAATGCCCAGCATGCGACGCCCGCGCCGTACGGACACGCCGCCGCGATCACATCGTGCGCTTCACTGATCGCAAGACTCGATACGTAGCCATTGAACTTCTGCAAGTCGCTTCTGGGCGCGGTCAGCAGGCGAAGCTTCGCTCCAGGACGGTACATCGCGACGACGCCTGGCGATTTCGCTCGCTCGCCCTCGTACTGCAAGCCCACGACCGCGGTTCCATCCTCCGCCAGCGCGAGATGCCGGATGCTCAGCAGGTGATCCGCGAGCCGCTGCTGATCGAGGCGCTCGCCGCTGGCAGAGTCGATCAGACACAACGACGGATCCATGGTCGGGATATTCAACTTGCGACGAAACGTCTCTGGATGCGTGAGGATGCCGCCGTTCGCAACCAGCAAGGTCCGCCCATCCGGCAGCCACGCAATCTCATGCGGATCAAGTCCGCATGCATCAATCTCGTTCACGACCCGGAACGTACGTGCATCCCGGACGGCGATGACGCCGCGAATGTTTTCGTAATCGTGCTCGGGCGTGAAGAGAAGGCCGCCATCGCGCGAGAACACGCCGTGCCCGGCGAGATGACGACCCTCGCCGGTGGTGAACGCCTTCTGCACTTGCATCGAATCGCGGCGCAACTCGAATGCGTGCGTCCCCGGACGACGCGCGAAGAACAACACACGCTGCGGATCGAGCGGATCGACCGCACAACCGTGGGCGCGCATCGGCACACGCGCACCGAAGATTCGTTCCTGGTCGAGCGATAATCCGCCGACATACTGATCGCCGCGCGCGTCCTCAAAGGCGGACAGCAACGTGCCGCTACGCCGCCCGCCCGAACGCAACAGCGCGCCGCCAGCGCCCGCCAGCGCGAATGCAGCGCCTGCAATGAATGTGCGCCGTGAGAGATTCATATGTTGTTCATGAAATCAGCAATTCAGAGCCGCGAAAGACCGCAAAAAATCGACTATAAAGTCAAAAACGAGGTCTTTGCGCAGACCAGTCCTCCCGCTCCCTCTCTATTTGTTCAAATCCCTTTTGCGGTCTTTCGCGGCCACTCCTCCTCTTACAAAGAATTCAAAAACGCCAGCAGCGCTGCGCGCTCCGTTTTCGACATCATCCGGTACGCTTCCCTCGCGCGCGCGGCTTCGCCGCCGTGCCAGAGGATGGCCTCGTTCGCATCGCGGGCGCGGCCATCGTGCAGCAGTCGCGTGTGGCCGTTCACTATTTGCTGTAATCCGAGGCCCCACAGCGGCGCGGTGCGCCATTCGCTGCCGCTCGCTTCGAAGTCTGCGCGGCCGTCGGCGAGCTCAGGGCCCATGTCGTGCAGCAGCAGATCGCTGTAGGGGTGAATGGTTTGCCTGGATAGCCAGGGCGCATCTTCGATCTCCTCGGTCGTGAACGTGGCGCGATGACAGCCTTCACAGCCTGCGCGGACGAACAGTTGTGCACCGTGCTTTACGTCTGGGGAGGCAAGATTGCGACGAACCGGAACGCCGAGCATGCGTTGATACTTGACGATATGTTTGAAGATCTCGTCGCTGATTTCCGGCTCACCGCCGCTCGGCGCTCGCGAACAGAGCGTCTGCGCGGGAGTGCAGTTCTGACCCGCACGTAGCGATGTCGACATTCCCATCTCTACCGAGAAGGCGGCCGCCGTTTGATGTGCAACGTCTGGCTGATTCGCTTTCCAGCCGATACGCCCGATCACAGCGCGATGCTCGAGGTGATTCCATACCCGATTGGGTCGACCTGATATGCCGTCGCCATTCACATCCTCAGGGTCGCTGCGCTCGAGCAGTTGCGCCTCCGGAATCGCTTCCAGCAGTCCGACGCCGAACACGGAAGAGGCGAGGCGCGGTGAGAACACCGTGTCGTGCGCCATTTCGCCGTAGGCGAGCTCTTCGAATATGTATTCGGGCGCGAGCAGCGCGTAGTCCTCGCCCCCTGCATACTTGCCGCGAAATTCCCGATGCTCGATGCGGACGTTGCCTTCGGCGGGAACGCCGCCAATCGCGAACGGATTGAAATTGGCGCCGTAACGCGGATCGCTCTGTGGCTCGTTGTTGGCGCCGGGCGTAGGGGTGGCGAATTGCATCACCAGTGAAATCGGCCGCTCGCCTGAGTGTTCAGGCGGTCGGCCGCGGCCGTCATTGTTATGGCAGGCGTCACAACTACGCGCATTGAATAGCGGGCCAAGCCCGTCGCGCGCGCCGGCAGTCGCGGGCGCGACGATCCAGGCGCTGTTGAAAAAAGCATTGCCGATGAAGAACTCGCCGCGCCGCTCCACTTCCAGATTGGCCGCTGGCTGCGAGTATGCGTTGCGGGTCCTATCGTGCACGGTGGTCGCGCCACCGGAGTTCGGATCGAGTAGCTCGGTGGTCGCGTCCTGTCTGCTGCTGCAACCGGCCATCAGGACAGCGACGCCGAGGAGGAGGCATTGGATGCTGGAGGCGATGGCGGATGATGAGAATGCGCTCGCGCGCGACCCCCTCACCCTGGTCGCGCGCAGCGCGAGTGAGGGGAGTTCTTCACCTCTTCCCGTGCGCACGCCGCTCTCAGTCGCCATCGCTGTCAATCGGCGACAGGAATATCTGCAGCGCTTTCGCGGCGCGCATCGTCGTCTGCGCCTGCGCGTGCAAGGCGTCGATTGCCGCCTGCACACGCGCCTGACCGTCCTTGTTGTCCGGGTGGATCTCGCGATCAAACGGACTGCGCAGCGCAGCCAGTGTTTCGCGAGTTCGCGTAATGCGCGCGTTCATCTCCTCCGCAACACGCGGGTCCGCCGCTTGCAGCAGATCGGCCAGGCTTGGACCAGTGATCGTCGAGCCATCCAACCGCGTGTAGCGCGCGTAGTACACGTGTTCGATGCCCGCCGCGTTTGCCCGCATGTCCGCAGCCGTCGTGTCGCTGAAGCACGATTGCTCCTCTTCCTGATCTGCGGAGAGCAACGGCACGTTCAGGCGTTCGCTCGCCATTTCCACTTCCGCGAGGGCGACGATGCCGGTGAGCATGCGCTTCAGGGCGGTGTAGACATCGCCCGTCGCCAACGCGCTACGGTAGTTCTCCGACGGGTTTGCGGCTTGCGGCTTGCGCCATGCGCCAGCAACTTTTTCCAGATCCTGAATCAGCAGCGTCGTTGCCGCTTTGAGGTATTTGCCGCGACGCTGGTTGACTTCGGTCGTTACATCGCCCGTCGTGACAAAGTCCTCGTACGAACGCTGGCCCGCGGATTGCGGCGGATCATTCACGTCCTGCCCCCACAACAGAAATTCGATAGCGTGATAACCGCTCGCGATGTTCTTTTCGCCGCCTGCTTCGTTCTGCGCGGCGATGAGTTCGGGCGTGATCTGCGGAAAGGTCTTTACATCGCCGATGATGTCGGCGCCGGGCGCTGCGCCGTACTGATCGACACGCACGGCGTCGATGTGGTTCTCATCGAGCGGCCAGCCATTCAACTGACCTTCGGGTCCGCCTTCGCCGTCGATGGGGCCCCCGTAGAAGCGGAATGCTTCGGAGTAACCGTAGGGAACGCGGGCTGCCTCCCAGCGTTGGCGCGCGACAGTCAATGTGGCTTCGCTGGGATTGGCGAGCAGCGCATCGACCGCCGCTTCGAGTGCGCGCGCTGCGATGAGGCTGTCGTCGTAAGCCGCCGACACGATCTGCGCGTAGGTTTCGACCACGGCGCGGCGGGGATCCTCCGGTTCGCGACGTGCACAGCCGGCAACGGCATAAACAAGGAAGGTCGCTGCCGCGAATGCGGCGAGGCGAAGCGGGACGCGCATGGGTGAATCAACTCGCGTTGTAGGAAATAGCCCGATCGGCGGCGATCAACGGCTCTGAGTGCGGTTGATTCTATTCGTAGTCGAGAATGATTCGCAATTGACGGCTGTGCCGCGACTCGCGCCCGCGCTGTGCAAAGGAAGCTACCGCGCCGGTTCCGTCAACTCTGGCGCAAGCCGCAGGCCGCGGACTCGCGCCGCGTTTGTTACTGGAACAGATTGATCAGCTTTGCCTTCGGCCGCGGCTCTTCCGAGGCAGGCGGCCGCAGCGTCTGGCGACGATGCAGGATCGTGCGCAATCTTTCGTCCTCCACGCCGAGTCGTTCCGCCGCCTTGTCGATCGACAGCCCTTCGCAGACGATGAGACTCACCGCGGTCCAGTAGATCGCAGCTTCGGCGCGGATGTCTGATTGCGGACGCATGGAGTTGAATGCTTGCGGCGCGAAAATGTTGCGAGTTGCGCCCAACAAGATAAAGCGGTGCAAGTACTTACCGGGATGGGTGGTGACCGGCGCCGCCGCATCAATCCGAACTGAATCCGCCTACTTTTCTGCTTCCGCCAGCCGCTTGCCGACGAATTGCCAGTTCGCGATTGTCTCGATCACGGCTTTCACGAAGCCGGCGCGATCCTGCTGATAATCGAGATAGTACGCGTGCTCCCACACGTCGCAGGTCCAGAGGGCGTGCGCATCTGACGTCAACGGATTATCGGCGTCGTGCGTCGTCGTGATTTCAAGCTTGCCGTTTTTTGCGACCAGCCAGGCCCAGCCGCTGCCGAACTGATTCACGGCGGCGTCGACGAACTTGTCGCGGAAGTTGTCGACCGAACCGAACGTGGATTGGATGCGTTTCGCGATCGGCTCAGGCAGCGTGCCGCCGCCATTCGGCGCGATGGATTGCCAGAAGAAGTCGTGGTTCCACACCTGCGCCGCGTTGTTGAAGATCTTCTTGTCCTTGCCCTCGGCTCTGGCCGTCGCGCGAATGATGTCCTCGATGTTTTGATTCTCCAGCCTCGTGCCCGCGACCAGCTCGTTGAGCGTCTTCACGTAAGTCGCGTGGTGCTTTTCATGATGGTGCTCGAGCGTCCGCGCCGACATCGTCGGACCCAGAGAGTCTTTCGGAAACGGCAAAGGGTTGAGAGTGAAGGGCATGTTCACAGCTCCAGTCGGCTTCGGGGGAATATGAATGAACGCCTCGCCGCAATTTGAAGTTCCTGTAGATCGCAACTCATTGCGGCCCTCGTAGATTCCGTTGGTGCTGAGATTCCATGGATGAGTGCAAGACGAAGAACGCTTCGATCTTCGACTCATCGGCGCCGGCTCGCTCAGGGCGAACGACCACGATTGCGCGATCAATTTCTCGCGCTGATGGATCCGCTGTTGTTCCGCTGGAAGAGTCGGACGTTGCGACGCCCGAGGGCGCAGGTCTCGCCCGCTGCGGGATTGCCGTCGAAGGAGGCGGCGGGTGATGCTCACCCGTGGTGCAGACATCGTCTGTATGGCGCGCGAATCCCGCAGCGTCGCTCAAGTAGTGTTCCGTGCGTAGCGACGACGAGAGATTCACAAGCTCGGACCCCACGGCGTCGCGCAATCCAGTTCGGCCGTAGCGTTGCATATTGCTCGCGTTCAACCCGATCCGGCCCGGGCTGCCGATCGCGCATGGATTGGCGGCGTATGTGGCAAAGACTGCGCCGCGAACGTGACGCGGGTCACATCGACAGGCGCCCGTTCAGCGAACAGACAGTGCGCGGGGTTTAAATTGATTCATGTATACCGCTCAGCGCACATGCGTGCGTTCGCGAGAGGGTCTATATTTCGGGCTGTTCCGCCGGGATAAATGGGACGATGAATCCAACCTTGGCGGCGCGACGGATTTTGTCAGGGGCAGAAGATGGGTAGTTTCCGCGTGAGAGTGACGCGGGCGCGCATCGGGAGGACGTGATCGTGAGCAAAGCGACACAGATCGCAGCCGTTATCGTGGTGTTGGCGAGTGCGGCGACGACGGGGCTTGAGGCGGCTGAAGAAGCGGCGCCGAATACCTTCGTTTCGCTGAAGCTCGAAGGCGCCTGTGACGACCAGAACAATCGGCTGTGGCTGACCAACACGCACACCTTCAAGACCGTGGCGACCACCATCCGGTGGCGCGCCGCGGGTGGGAAGGACCTCACCGACCAGTTTTACCCAGCGCCGAATTCGGTGCGGGAGATCGGCTGTGCGGCCGAGGCGGAAATCCTCGAAGCGACGTTCGCGGAGTTCTGACGAGGAGCGACTGGCGATTGGCGAGAAGCCAAGGAATCCGGAGATACTCTGCTTGTCGCTCAGAATGGGCGCAGCGTCCGTACAGCGCCCCTTTTTGATCAGAACGTCAGTCGCGCTGCAATGCCGATCGTGTCCTCGTCGCCGAAATCCAGGCGCAGGCCGCCCGACACATTCTCGATGAAGAAGTATCGGCCTTCGAGCACGATCGACGTGTCGTCGCCGCTGTCTACGTCGAGATAATCGAAGCCGCCTTCGAGTTCGAGACGCGGCATTACTTCACTGCGCACTCGCGCGCCCAACGTAAAGCCATCCTCGTCCTCATCGAAGCCGAAACGGCGCGCTTCCAGATCGCGCTTCACGATCCCGAAGCGGCCGACCAGGTCGACTTTTTCGTTCAGCGGCCAGTGCCCGCCCGCGCCCACCTGGAACGTCGTCACGTCGACGCCCAGATCAAAACCCAGATCCTCGTATTCGGCGAAGGCGAAAAAATTCTCGAGGAAGGGAATCGAACCGCGTAGCGCGAATCCGTCGCCGTCCACATCCGGCGCATCCAGTTCGGTATCGAGGTAGGCGAGCTCGACGAACGAATAGTCCATCGTTCCGGCCTGTGTCGCGAGAGGCAGTGCGGCTGCAATGGTAGCCAGCACGCTCAGCGTGCGTCGTTGCATGTGAAAGTCTCCTGATAATTGAAGCGGCGCGGGGCGACGCGTGCCAGCGTCGTTGCTGGCGGTCGACATTCTAGCCAGTGAACTTCAGCGACACGACCCATGTCGCAGGCTGGCAACAGGTGGCGTTGCATACAGGATCGAGAGCCGCGAAAGACCGCAAAAAAGAAGGTAAAAATAACGGCCAGAGAACAAGCAGTAACTACACGTGACCAAACCCACAGCCCGCCCACGGTCTGCTTTCTGCGTCAGGGGGTCAGAATCGTGTTGCGTGCGAATTGCTTCTGAACCACGTGCATTCTTTTCTGCGGTCTTTTGCGGCTCCTCTCTCTA
The DNA here is from genome assembly GCA_050738395.1 of Steroidobacter sp. Classification (GTDB taxonomy): domain Bacteria; phylum Pseudomonadota; class Gammaproteobacteria; order Steroidobacterales; family Steroidobacteraceae; genus Steroidobacter. Next base: position 12,308 of record JBOHZJ010000477.1, on the reverse strand, counting down.
GTCGAATCCCCGCAGAGTCGCGAATTCCTCCAGCGCCGCCCGATCGGTTCTCAGTGAATTGATCGGCGCGTTTTCATCGCGGTAGCCAAGCGCCATCCCGCAGAAGAGCATCTGCTCTGCGGGCAACCGCAGAAATTCTCCGACTGTCCTGTGCCACACCGCCCACGCTTCCTGTGCACACGTATGCAGACCCTGCTCACGCGCCAGCAGCATGATGTTCTGCATGAACATGCCGAGGTCGGCCCATTGATCGGCGCCCATGCGACGGTCGACTGCAAAGAACAGCGCGACCGGCGCACCGAAGAACTCGTAGTTGCGCGCGAACTGCTGCAGCCGTGCAAGCTTGTTCTCGCGCGCGATATTGATCGTCGCGTACAGATCCTCGCCGCATCTGAAGCGTCGCGATCGATAAGGATCATGCAGGTTCGGCGGATACACGTTGTACTCCGCGCCTTCGCCCATCGGCTGCGTGCGCAGTTTGCCGCGAATGATGCTGACGAACTCGGCCAGGGGCGCACCCGTCAGCACATGCACCATCCATGGCTGCAGGTTGCCGCCCGACGGCGCGCGTTTCGCCGTCTCGAGAATCGAGACGATTGTCTCTCTGGCGATCGACGTATCGAGAAATGCGCGACAGCTCATACGGGAATCAATGGCGGTGGAGACGTCCATAGAGCGGTTAGCTGTTAGCGGTTAGCGGTTAGCGGTTAGGCGATGATAGCGAGCAGCGGAGAGTACAGGTGCTGCGTAGCAGCCTTTATCTGGGGTCGGGGCGCGTAGTGACGCGGTAGACTTCTGACTAACCGCTAACCGCTAACCGCTAACAGCTAACCGCTTGTTCCATGCCGCACACCCAACACACGATCACCGTGCAGGACGACGCTTCGCTCGTGCTGCGGCTGTTCGAACCATCCGCCCCAGCACGCGCCGCGGTAATCCTCCCTTCTGCGATGGGCGTCGTGCAGAACTACTACTCGCGCTTTGCGGAATGGCTCGCCTCGCAGGGCTTCCTGGTCGCCACTTTCGACTATCGCGGCATTGGGTTATCTGCACCGCGCTCACTGCGTGGCTTTGAGGTCAACATCGTCGACTGGGCGAAACAGGATTGCGCCGTCGTCATCGACTTCATCAAAGCGCGCTTGCCCGAGGCGCCGCTGTTCTGGATCGGTCACAGTCTCGGCGGTCAATTGCTCGGGCTCATTCCCAATTGCAGCAAGATCGATCGCGTGATGACCGTTGCCACGGGCAGTGGCTACTGGCGCGAGAACAGCTGGCAGACCAGGCGCTTCGTCTGGTGGATGTGGTACGTCGCTGTCCCGCTCGCCACGAGGATCGCGGGGTACTTCCCAGGCAAGCGTCTGCGCAAAGTCGGCGACCTGCCGCGCGGCGTCATCGAACAATGGCGCCGCTGGTGTCTCAGTCGTGAGTACATGGTGAGCGCCGAAGGCGACAACGTGCGTGAAGCCTACGCATCAGTGCGCACGCCGATGCTCGCTGTCTCGTTCACCGACGATGAAATGATGTCCGCAGAAGGCATCCGGTCGCTGCACGGCCTGTACACAGGCGCATCGATAGAATATCGCCGCATCGCGCCGAGAGATATCGGAGCAAAACAAATCGGCCACTTCGGCTTCTTCCGCCCGCAGTTCGAGAAAACACTGTGGCCGCTCGTGCCGCAGTGGCTGAAGTAACGAGGTGTGATTGGTCAAAAAGAAGCGTGCGTGACATCGAAACATCACGCACGCCTGCATCCGGGATGGCTCAGGGGGATGGTCAACCATCGTCGTCAGCATGTTGAAACCGGGGCAACGCCTCGAGGCGTTCGAGTTCATGAATGCACGACGTGTGCCAGCATCAGAACCTGACAAAACCGCGGCGTTCTTTGCGACGCCGTCAGTCTGCCGCCCTCCGGCTGTGCAGCGTTCGAGGTGAATGCGCCAAAACAGCTGCGCGCCCTTTTATCGGCGAGGTCATACGGCAGTGCGAGCTGCAGGGATTTCCCTGAGTCGCGTTGCGGAGACGCGCAGCGTCACTGCGATGGCGAAGACGACCAACACCGCCGACAACAGAAAAGGTGCACCCGGCATATGCCACTCGCGATGCGTAACGATGGCGGCTGCGAATAGTTGGGCGAACAGAATCGGCCCGACGAGATTCGACATACCGAAGATGCTGCTGTTCGCGCCCTGCAACTGTCCCTGTTCACCGGGGCTGACGAGACGCGTCATCAGACCTTGCAGAGCCGGGCCGGTCAGTCCCCACAGGGACATGACGACGATCCCGACGACATACGCCGTTCCCGTGGGCGCGAGTCCCTGAATGGCGAATCCGAGCGCGGCGCAGATCAGGCCCACGAGCATGGTGCGTTGTTCGCCGAGCACTTTGACCACGCGTCCGACGAGCACGCCCTGAACGATGACCGAGCACACGCCGACGCCCGCGAGCAGGAATCCCACCGAGCGCGTATTCCATTCGTAGCGATAACCCATGTACAGAACGGCGAGCGTCGGCAGCGCCACATGCGCGAGGTTGCTCAGGAAATTCACCCACGCGAGCCCCCAGAGATCTCTGTGCGAGCGCAGCAGCTTCAGCGCGCCAACCGGGTTCGCCTTGCGCCAGGAGAATGCGGTGCGCTTCTCGGGCGGTAATGATTCGGGCAGGACGAACAACCCGTACATCGCGTTGAGCAATGAGAAGCCGGCGGCGATCCAGAACGGCAGGCGCGGATCGATCTCACCGAAAAATCCGCCGAGCGCTGGCCCGACCACGAAGCCGGCGCCAAACGCGGCGCCGAGCATGCCGAATTTCGCGGCGCGTCCTTCGGGCGGTGTGACGTCCGCGATGTATGCGCCGGCGGTGCTGATGCTCGCTGCGGTGATGCCCGAAATGACGCGTCCAATGAACAACCAGAGGATGCTCGGCGCGAGCGCCATCAAAATATAGTCGAGCCCGAGACCGAAGTTGGACAGCAGAATGACCGGCCGACGTCCGAAGCGATCCGACAGCGCGCCGAGCACCGGCGAGAAGAAGAACTGCATCAGCGCCCACGCCGTGCCGAAGATCCCATAGATGGCCGCAGCGCGCGCGGTGTCGCCGCCCATGAAATCCTCGACGAGCTTCGGCAGCACCGGAATAATGACGCCGATCGCAAACATGTCCAGCAGGACAGTGACGAAGACGAACGCGAAAGCCGCGCGACGAGGCGCGGCGAGCGGAGCGGCGGTCATGGACGACCCGGATGCTGATGAGCGGGAGGCGCTATTCGACGCGAATGGATGAGGTACGGCAAGAGGCTGGACAGATCCTTCGGAAGCTACCAGCAACTAGCCAGAGTTCTGCGCGGTACGCAATGTGGAGGCTAATTCCGGGCGCTGAAACTTTCTGGCTAGCAGCTAGAAGCTAAGAAGCTATTCGGCGCTGTCCGCTATATTGCGACGTGCTGTCCGCCTTCGATGCGGCGGCTCGCGAGTTCCGTCGGAGTGAATCCCGACAGCGCCTTGCAGTCGCGTATCAGATGCGATTGATCGAAATAGCCGCAGTGCTGCGCGATGCCGGTCCAGTCGATCGCCGCGCCATTCATGAGTCGCAACGCAAGCTCGAATCGTTTGATGCGTGCGTACAGCTTCGGCGTCAGGCCGACTTCGAGCGTGAACAGCCGCGTGAAGCGCCGCGCGCTCAGGCCGACATGTTCGCTGAGCATCGCGATCGAATGCTCGTGCGGCGTAGACGTGAGTCGCGTCAGTGCGAAGTCTATTTCGGGGCGACGAGTCATCGGCCGAATCGCGCGCTCGAGCAACTCGGCCGCGATGAGTCGCAGTTTTGCCTGTGGGGTCGGCTGGGCCAGGACGCGCTCACGCAACGTAGCGCCGGCGGTTCCCCATAGATCGCTCATTGCGACGTGCTCGTTGTGCAATTCATCGGCAGCGGGATCGAAGAACGGCCACATCCCGCCGGGACGAAACGACACGCCGATCACCGCGCACTGCTCTCGGGTGTCTATGACCGAGTAGCGTGAGTGTGCGCCGACGAGAACGGCGCCCGGGAAACGTTCCAACCGATCATCATCAGCGCCGGTGTAGTTGCGGATTTCATCTTCGGCAAGATTGATGACGAGGCTCGCACTGCCGGACGGCAGCAACCGATCCTTGGCATGCGCCGGCGGCTCACCTTCCCAATACCACAACCGCTCGATGAACCGATCAAGCGGCGCCGCCGGACGATGTGTGCAGAAAAGTGCAGGCTGCATCAAGATTCCGGAAAAGAATAGTGAGTAACCACAAAGATCACAAAGAGCACATGGATATATGGAGGACGACAGAAGACGCAGATCTCTTTGTGATCTTTGTGTTCTATGTGGTTACTCCATTCTCAGTTCTTCCTCTGATTCTCCAGCTCATCGATCGTCTTCGGCCAGTCGGACTTCAGCAGGCGTGACAGCGAGCGATCGGCGAGCAGCTTGCCGCCGGTCTGGCAGCGGGGGCAATAGTTGGTTTCATTCTCCGCGTAACGAATGCGCTGGATCGCCGTGCCGCAGGTCGGGCACGGCTCACCGTAGCGGCCGTGAACGGCCATGTCCTTGCGAAAGGCGGTGATCTTTTCCGGGAAGCGATCGGCAGATTCAGCACGCAGACGTCGCGTCCACTCGATCAGCGTCGCGCGCGTTGCTTCGAACAGGCGACGCCATTCCTCGTCATCGAGCTGCTTCGTCTGCATCAGCGGCGAGAGCCGCGCCGCGTGCAGAATTTCGTCGGAGTAAGCATTGCCGACGCCGCTCAGAATCGTCGGATCGGTGAGTGCGCGCTTGAGTGTGTGGTTCGTTCTCGTCAATGCAGCGCGGAAATCCTCCAGGCCTGCATCCAGCACTTCCAGCCCGCCCCGGTCGCACGAATCGAGATCTGCGCCGTGCACAACATGCAGCGATGCGCGACGTTTTGTTCCCGCTTCGGTGAGCGTCAGGACGCCGTTTGCGAACTCCAGGTGCAACAAAGCCGGTCGAATCTGCTGCACACGGATGTGCGAATGCCGCGGGCGCAGGGATGCGCTGGAGCGGCCGGCGTCATGGGCCGCGTCATACCAGTGCAATCGCCCCGCGATCATCAGATGGATGACGAGCCACAGATCGCTCTCGAGTCCGATCGCAATTCGCTTGCCGAGTCGGCGCAGGGAGGAGACCAGTCTGCCCTCGCATTCCGCGAGAGCCGGTTCGGCGGTTCGCAGCAGAAACGGATTCTTGAGCACCACCCGCTCAAGCCGCTGCCCAATGACGCGCGACTCGAGCGCTTCGAGATAGACGGCGATGTCGGGGAGTTCGGGCATGGACAGGCGGCGGGCCGCGTCAACAGGCTACAGGCTAAAGTCAGAGATGCACGAGAGCGTCCTGCTACCTCTCTGGCTGAAGCCTGTCGCCTGAAGCCTGTTGCCCGTGCTCACATCTCTCTCAATCCCGTCGTAATCGGCAGCTTCGCTGCGCGCAGGCTGGGCAAGAGCCCGCCGAGCAGACCGAGGAGCAACGCGTAGATGAGGCCCTGCGTCAGCAATTGCGGTGTTACGGTAAAGGCGAACGTGAGCTGGCTGAAGCTCGCGAAGTTGATGGTGGAGGCGCGCAACCCGTCGAAACCGAAATACGCGATCACCATGCCGATGAGCCCGCCGATAAGTCCAATCAGCAGCGCTTCGATGAGCACGGAGATTACGACGGGCGTCGAACCGAAACCCAGCGCGCGCAGCGTCGCGATCTCGCGCGTACGCGCGGACACGGCCGAGTACATCGTGTTCAGCGCCGCGAACATGGCGCCCAGACCCATCAGGATCGCGATCACCGAGCCGATCGTACGCACGAGCGTCGTGAGAATCCGCGACTGTTCCTCGTAGTACTGCTTTTCCGTGTAAAGGCGCACGTTCAGGCGCGGATCGCTCGTCAGCGCATCTTTGAACGCCTGAAACGCGCCCGCGTTGGTGAGCTTCACTCGCATGGACTGATATGTCGTGCCGCGATTGTAGGCGCCTTGCAGCACCGTGGCGTCCGTCCACACCTCGGACTCGGCGACGCTGCCGCGATCCTCGAAGACGCCCGCAACCACCCAATCCGTCGTGCCCCAGCGCAACTGACTGCCCACTGTGAGCCCGGCGAACTGAAGGCTGGCGCCGCGCCCGACGATCACCTCGAACGTGCCGGGTGTGAAGTTGCGGCCTTCGACGATGCGAAATTCCTGGCGCAGCTTGGACGCCTGCGGACCGACGCCGCGCAACGGCACGTTGGCCGACGTGCCCGTGCTCTTCAGCGGCACGTCGACGATCACGTACAGCTCCGGCGATGCGATGGGACCGCCCGCATCGCGTGCGACCTGCTGGGCGTCGGCGATGATGCGTGTCTGGTCCTGACTGACGTTGCTGCTCATCTCGTCGGTCGCGCCGCTGCGCAGGACGATAGCGACGTCGTCGGCGCCGGACTGGTCCAGCACCGCCCGGAATCCTTCGCCGATCGACAACACGCCGACCAGCACCATCACGACGCCGGCGATGCCGATGAGCGCGACTATCGAGGACGCGAGCCGCTGCGTCATGTTCCGCAGGTTCATGCCCGTGATCGCCGCCACCTGCGTCAGTGCATTGCTGGCCATCTCACACCGTCCTCAAAGCGTCGACGATCTTCAAACGCGCGGCCTGGTAACTCGGCAGTGCGGCTGCCAGCACACCGAGCACGAGGATCAGAACCACACCCACCACATAGGTGCTGGGCGGAATGCCGATCACCGGGAAGAACTGCTGCAGCGAGGCCCCGAGCGCTGTCGCAAACAGCGCTGCGAGCGCAAGGCCGATTGCGCCTCCAAGCGCCGTGATGAGCAGCGACTCGCCGAGCACCAACACAGTGACCTGCGGGCCCGAGAAGCCCAGCGTCTTCATGACGCCAATCTCATTGATGCGCTCGCGAATCGCCTGTCCCATCGTGTTGGCGGTGACGAGCAGCATGGTGAAGAACACTGCGGCGGCTACGGCCGTGAGCAGCGCGCCGATGTTCCCCATCTGATTGGCGAATCCCTGCATGAACGCCTTCTCGGTCGCCGTCTTCGTCTCGGCAGAGGAGTTCGCAAACATCGTATCGATCGTGCTCGCGATCTGCGCGGATTTGTCTGGATCGGCGAGGCGCACGCCCACCCATCCGATGGTGCCCTGACCGAAGGAGCGCGACTCATCGAAGTACTTGTGATGGAAGTAGATGCTCTGGTTGTCGCCGTTCGTCGCGCTGTAGACGCCTGAGACTTTCATTGGCCAGACGTTGGTCCCGTCCTTTTGCTGCCAGATGTTCGAGCGCATCGGCACGGTGTCGCCTACCTTCCAGCCGAAGCGCTGCGCCACGACCTTGCCGACGATGGCTCCCGTCCGGTCACGCAGCCAATCCTGCTTTTCCTCAGCCGACAGGTTGTACTCCGTATACACCTGGAAGAACGCTTCCGGCTCCGCAGTCATCACTGGAAGCTGATTACGATCGTTCTGGTACACGCCTCCGAACCACATGTGAGGGACGGCTGCCTTCACGCCTTCGATGCCGCGAACGCGCGCGAGATAGCTCTCCGGCAGCGGCTGAATGAGAGACATCTTGTGCATCGTGATCAGCCGATCCACGCCGGCGAGATCCGCGCCTCCCGTCAGCGCGGCGCGCAACGTCTGCATGAGGCCGAACAACAGGAAGGCGACGACGATCGACGCGAGCGTCAGCCAGGTGCGCAGACGCCGACGGTTGAGATTGGCCCAGAGGAGGGGAAGGTATTTCATGGGAAGCTACTAGCAACTAGCGACTAGCCAGCGAGTCGGAGTATGAGAACGATCTAAATCCATCAGCATGGTCGGTTCCACCAATCAGAGTTGAATGACGCCCATCCTGGGCCGTCTTTCTCGCTAAACAGCTAGAAGCTAGCAGCTAAAGGCTGTCAGGCAGCAGCTTCCTGGCCGAGCTGACCCTTCTCGAGGTGCAGCACGTGTTTGGCGCGCGCGGCTGCGTGCGGATCGTGCGTCACCATGATAATGGTCTTGCCCTGCTGCTGATTCAGCGCCTGCAGCAGATCGAGAATCTCGTCGCCCGATTTGCGATCGAGATCGCCGGTGGGCTCGTCGCACAACAACAACGTGGGCTCCGAGACGATCGCGCGCGCGATGCCGACGCGTTGTTCCTGGCCGCCTGACAGCTCACGCGGCTTGTGCTTGCCGCGTTCGCTCAAGCCCACGAGCGACAATGCTGCCTGCGCGCGCTTGCGCCGCTCGCTTGCGGCAAGCGACGTGAGCAACAAAGGCAGCTCCACGTTGCGCTCGGCGCTGAGCACGGGCAGCAGGTTGTACATCTGGAAAACGAAACCGACATGATTGGCGCGCCATCGGCCCAGCTGTGCTTCGCTCATGGAATCCGTACGCTGACCTGCGATTTCGATCGTGCCCGCGGTCGGCCGATCGAGCCCGCCGATCAGGTTCAGCAGCGTCGACTTGCCCGAGCCGGACGGACCCATCAGCGCGAGGAAATCGCCCTTGGGAATATCCAGGTCCAGCGCGTGCAGCACGTGCACCGTCTCCGAGCCGCGCTTGTAGTCCTTCGCGATTCCCCGGAGTTTCACAAGAGATTCGTCTGTCATTCCATCGTTCTCCAGCTCAGACCGCACGGACCAGCGCGCGGCAAAGTGATCATAAGTAATCACAGAAACATGACAACCCCAGGCAGAGTTGCTTCAAAGACGTATCCAGTTGCGTCGATCCGACATCACGGGCAAGGAGATTCTCTGCCGCCCTCACTCACCCGCAGAATGTGCCTGGCTCAGGCCCTAGCCGCTCTTCGCCTTCACTGACGCGCCTTCAACGAGACCCTCGGCCGGCGCCGCGACCACGACATCGCCTGCGTTCACGCCTGACAGCAGTTCGATCTGACCGTTGCGTTCGCCGCCGGTGCGGACCGCGACGCGTTCGATTTCATTGTCGATGACCCGCCATACGTAGCTCGTGTCACCGTCCTTGATGACCGCGGCTGCCGGAACACGCACTGACGCGCGCGCAACGACGGGTTGGTCCTTCTCGCTGTCGTCGAGAAAGCTCACCTTGACGCCCATGTCCGGCAGGATGCGCGCATCGAGCTCGTCGAAACCGATGCGCACCCGCACCGTCGCCTTCTGCCGATCCGCAGTGGGCACGATGTTGATGACATGGCTTGGAATGACCCAGTCCGGGTAGGCATCGAGCACGGCTTCGGTTTTCTGATTCGCCTTGACGCGGTTGATGAACGCTTCGTTCACGTCGACTTCGATCTCGCGCGAATCCATGTCGACGATCGTCGCGATGCCGGTGCGCGTAAAGCCGCCGCCGGCGGAGATGGGCGACACCATTTCACCGGGCTGTGCGTCCTTCGACACGACGACGCCATCGAAAGGCGCCCGCACGATCAGATCGTCAAGTTCCTGCGCGCGCACCCGCACCGTGCCTGCCGCGACCTGCACTTCGCTCTTGAGCGCTTCAAGACGCGCGGTCAGCGCGGCGAACTCCGATTGCGCCTGGTCGAGCTGCAATTCGCTGACCAGCTTGTCGGCGCGCAGCTGCTGCATACGACGCAGGTTGCGTTCGGCTTCGGCAATGCGCACTTCCACTTCTTCGAGGTTCTTGCGCGCCGCTTCCAGCTGCCGCTGAGAGAGCGCATGTACCGGCCGCGTCGTCGTCTCATCCAGGCGAGCCAGCACCTGGCCCTGCTTGACGGACATGCCTTCTTCGATCATCACCTCGTCGACCTTGCCCGTAACCTTCGAGGACACCGTCGCCTGTCGTCGCGCCACGACATAGCCTGACGCATTCAATACCGCCGCGCCGCCGCTGCCGCCAGAAGCCGCGGCGACCGCAGTGGCTGTCTCCACTTCAATGGCGTTGTCGCGCAGCAGTGCATAGGCGCCCGCGATCAGGGCGAGGCCGAGAACGATGCCGAGGAACCACTTGTACACACTGTTGGAACCCGCCTCGGCAGGCTCTGCAGTGCGTTCGATCTTCAGACTGTCGAGAGCGTTCTGATCAAATGACATGATTCGTGCGCGCGTTGAGATTGTTCTAGTGCAGGGCGGCGGATTCTAAACCTGCGCTCGCGCGTAGGGTAAGACGAATCGGTGAAAGGGGGGATAGCGCCGGTTGACGCTGCATTTCTACAGTCCGTGGTCCGCAGTCCGCAGTCCGCAACCAGGTGAAGAACACTCCGTCGCGCCGTGCGTCCTCTGTTTCTGGTCCAGGCTTCCGGTTACGCACTTCGACGACCGACTTCGGGTCACGGCCGCCCCGTATAATCCCGCGGGCTGATTCAACAACAAGGATCCGGCATGAAGCGCCGCAGTCTCGTCATCATCGGCGGCCTCATTGTCGTGCTCGGCGCGGCCTTGTTCTTCTATACCCGGCCAGATCCGATCGCGGTCGAAACGGCGCTCGTCGAGCGCGGCATAGTTGCGGAGACCGTCACCAATACCCGCGCCGGCACGATCAAGGCCTGTCAGCGTGCGCGACTCGCGCCGCCTTCCGGCGGACAAATCGCGAGACTGCCAGTAAAGAAGGGTGATCGCGTCAAGAAAGGTCAGGTCCTGCTCGAATTGTGGAATGACGACGTCAAGGCGCAACTTTCGCTGGCCGAACGTGACGCGGTAGCCGCGCGTGCTCGCGCCGAAGAGTCGTGCGTCGCGGCGCGCGTCTCACGGCGAGAGGCGAATCGGCTGGACTCGGTGCTCGAACAGGGTCTCGTTGCGTTCGACCTCGTGGACAAGGCGAAGGGTGAAGCCGAGAGCCGCGAGGCGGCGTGTCGCGCAGCGACGCAGAACATCAAGGTCGCCGGGGCGCGCATCGCCCAGGCGCGGGCGACGATGGAACGGATGCTGCTGCGCGCGCCGTTCGACGGCATCGTTGCGGAAATCAACGGCGAACTCGGCGAATTCGTCACACCCTCGCCGGTCGGCATTCCAACGCCGCCCGCGGTCGATGTCGTCGATACGAGTTGCATTTACGTGACGGCGCCCATTGATGAAGTCGACGCTCCGCGCATTCGGGAAGGCATGCAGGCTCGAGTGACGCTCGACGCGTTTCGCGACCGCACTTTCGCCGCACGGGTACGTCGCGTCGCGCCTTACGTGCTCGATCTGGAAAAGCAGGCGCGTACAGTCGAGATCGAAGCGGAGCTTGAAGACATCGAAGAAGCCAAACTGTTGCCCGGCTATAGCGCCGATGTCGAAGTCATTTTGCAGGAACGCGCGGAGGCGTTGCGCATTCCAACGCGCGCGCTGCTGGAAGGAACCCACGTGTACGTGTTCGACGCGCAAAAAAATCGCGTCCGGCTGCAGCCCGTAGAGACCGCTCTGCGCAATTGGGAGTACGTCGAAGTCACGAGCGGCTTGCGCGAAGGCGAGCGCGTCGTGATCACGGTCGATCGCGAAGGGTTGGCGGATGGCGTAGCGGCCAATGCTGGCGACTAGCCACTAGCCACTAGCCACTAGCCACTCGCTAATAGCCGGAGCCAGACCATGCTGACGCCTACCGCGCGATGCTCTTTGTTCTGTTTTTTCTGGCTAGCAGCTAGCAGCTAGCAGCTAGAAGCCAGTCAGCGTCCGCCAGAGGCTCCCCATGCTCTCCCTCACCAACATCCGTCGTTACTTCCAGATGGGCGATCAGGAAGTGCGTGCGCTCGATGACGTGAGTTTGCACATCGAATCCGGCGAATATCTTTCGATCATGGGGCCATCGGGCTCCGGCAAGTCGACGCTGCTGAACGTCGTCGGGCTGCTCGATCGGCCCAGTAGCGGCGAGTATCTGCTTGACGGCCGAGCAACCACGTCGCTGACCGATGATGAGCAGGCGCTGCTGCGCGGCCGCACGATCGGCTTCATCTTTCAGTCGTTCCATCTCGTCCCGCGGCTGAGCGCATTCGAGAATGTCGAATTGCCGCTGGTGCTCGCAGGCGTCGCGCCCGCGGAGCGACGTCCGCGCGTGCAGCAGTTGCTGGATAATCTGAGTCTCGACAATCGCGCAAATCACCGGCCGAACGAATTGTCCGGCGGGCAGCGGCAGCGAGTAGCGATTGCACGCGCAATGGTCATGCAGCCCGGCGTGCTGCTCGCGGACGAGCCGACCGGCAATCTCGATCACACATCCGGCGCCGAAGTGCTCGCGGCGATCGAAGCACTTAACGTCAAAGGTCTCACGCTGATCGTCGTTACTCACGACGCTGAAGTGGGCGACCGCGCGCGGCGGCACATCCGGATGCGGGATGGGAGGGTCGTTGAAGACAGGAGCGGTTAGCGGTTGGCGGTTAGCGG
>JBOHZJ010000476.1:0-26359 GCA_050738395.1 Steroidobacter sp. | reverse complement strand
GGTCGCGGCAGGGCCGCGACCGCGGTGAAGGACGAAGACTTCATCGACAAGCTGTTCGTTGCGAATACCCACGATACGTTATTGTGCTTCTCGAGCGCCGGCAAACTGTACTGGCTCAAGGTGTACCAGTTGCCGCAGGCGAGCCGCGGCTCGCGCGGCAAGCCAATCGTGAATCTGCTGCCGCTGCAGGACGGCGAGCGAATCAACGCGGTCGTACCGATTCACGAGTTTGAGGAAAACAAGTTCGTGTTCATGGCGACCGCGCAGGGCACCGTGAAGAAGACCTCCCTGGACGCGTTCTCACGTCCGCGACAGGCCGGCATCATCGCCATCGAACTGGAAGCCGAGGATCGCCTCGTCGGCGTCGATATTACGGATGGCGCGAAGCAGATCATTCTGTGCTCGAGCGGCGGAAAGGCGATTCGTTTCGATGAAAACGACGTGCGTCCGATGGGCAGGACGGCCGCGGGTGTGCGTGGCATTCGTCTGCCTGAAGGCGAGGAAGTGATCTCGCTCATCATTCTGGACGAACAGGGCATGGTGCTCACCGCGTCCCAGAACGGCTACGGCAAACGCACTCCGGTCGAGGATTTCCCGATTCACGGCCGCGGCGGCCAGGGCGTCATCGCGTTGCAGATCAGCGAACGCAATGGCCGGGTGGTCGGTGCACTGCAGATCAAGCCGGATGACGAGATCATGCTGATCAGCTCGAACGGTACGCTGGTGCGCACGCCGGTCAACGAAGTATCGGTCCAGGGCCGCAATACGCAGGGCGTGCGCCTGATCCGGCTCGATGAAGGCGATCGTCTCGTCGGCCTGGAACGCATCATCGCCGAAGCTGCAGTCGTCGCCGGCGCCGACGAGAACGGCGAAGTCATCGACAACGGCGATAACGGCGAACAACCGGTCGAATGACCGCGTCAGCGTCCCTCCTATTCACTACCCACTTCTCGATCACATGAAACGCGTCTTCAATTTCAGTCCAGGCCCCGCGGTGCTGCCCGTGGAAGTTCTCGAACAGGCGCGCGATGAATTGCTCGACTGGCGCGGCGCCGGCATGTCGGTAATGGAGATGAGCCATCGCGGCAAGGCGTTCGTCTCGATCGCCGAGCAGGCCGAAGCCGATCTGCGCGAACTGCTCGCGGTCCCGAATAACTACAAGGTGTTGTTCCTGCAAGGAGGCGCTACCGCGCAGTTCGCGGGCGTACCGATGAATCTCACCACGCCCGACAGGGTCGTCGACTACGTGAACACCGGCGCCTGGTCGAAGAAGGCGATCGGCGAAGCGAAGCACTATGCCAAAGTGAACGTCGCAGCCGACGCGGGCGAGCCGTACGCCTCGATTCCGGCCGTCGCGGGCTGGAAGGTCACGCCGAATGCTGCGTATCTGCATTACACGCCGAACGAGACGATCGGCGGCGTGGAGTTCCATTTCGTTCCGGACGGCGACGTTCCGCTTGTCGTGGACATGTCGTCTACGATCCTGTCGCGGCCCATCGACGTCTCGAAGTTCGGCGTGATCTACGGCGGCGCCCAGAAGAACATTGGACCGGCGGGACTCACGCTGGTCATCATTCGCGACGATCTGCTGGGCCGCGCACGTCCCGGTACGCCGGCGTTCATGGATTTCACGGCGATGGCCAAAGAGGGCTCGATGCTGAACACCCCTCCCACTTTCGCCTGGTACACGGCGGGCCTGGTATTCCAGTGGCTCAAGCGGCAGGGTGGACTTCAGGGTATGGGCGCGATCAATCGCGCCAAGGCCGAAAAACTTTACGCCGCTATCGACAGCTCGGCGTTCTATCGCAATCCGGTCGCGAAGGATGCACGCTCGTGGATGAACATCCCGTTCACGCTTGCGAAGCCAGATCTCGACAAGACCTTCACCATTGAAGCGAAGGCTGCAGGGCTGGTGACGCTCGAAGGACATCGCTCCGTGGGCGGCATGCGCGCCAGCATCTACAACGCGATGCCGATGGAAGGGGTGGAGGCGCTGGTGAGTTTCATGAAGGAATTCGAGCGGAAGTATGGCTGACGCAGCGGTTAGCGGTTGGCGGTTAGTCAGAACACGACCGCACTTCACTACCCACGTTACTCACCCTGAGCGCGCTATCGCCGGCTTTCGTTCTGTACCAACCGCTAACCGCTAACCGCTAACCGCCGCCATGTCGTACAAGATCCTCACCCTCAACAATATCTCCGTGCGCGGGCTCGAACGCCTGCCGCGCGAGCGTTATGAAGTCGCCTCCGAGATCGGCCACCCGGACGCCGTGATGTTGCGCTCCGCGGACATGCACGAGATGGACCTGCCGGCGAGTGTGAAAGCAGTCGCTCGAGCGGGCGCCGGAACCAATAACATTCCTGTCGCGAAGCTCTCGAAGCGAGGCATCGTCGTGTTCAATGCGCCAGGTGCGAATGCGAACGCGGTGAAGGAGCTCGTGATTGCCGGCCTGTTTCTCGCTGCACGCAATGTGTGTCAGGCGTGGGAATACGTCCGCAGCCTGAAAGGCAAGGATGAGGCGCTCGAAGAGGCGGTGGAGAAGGGCAAGAAGAAATTCGTCGGCTACGAGCTGCCCGGCCGGACGCTCGGCGTCGTCGGACTGGGCGCGATCGGCGTCGAAGTGGCGAATGCAGCGCATCTGCTCGGTATGCGCGTGCTTGGATTCGATCCGCAGATCACCGTGCAACGCGCCTGGCAGCTGTCTTCGGGCGTCGAACAGGCGCTGTCGCTCGATGACCTCTTCTCACGTTGCGACATGGTCACCGTGCATGTGCCGCTGCTCGATGCGACGCGCAATCTGGTGAACGCGGCCCGTCTGCGGCTATTGAGGAGCAACGGCGTCATCCTGAACTTCGCGCGCGCCGGCATTGTCGATGAAGCTGCGGTGCTGGATGCATTGGACCGCGGCCAGCTGGGCTCCTACATCTGCGACTTCCCGACGGCGCAGCTGAAAGATCACGCGAAGGTGATCGCCCTGCCGCATCTCGGCGCTTCGACCGGTGAAGCGGAAGAGAATTGCGCCGTTATCGTCGCGGACACGTTGCGCGATTTTCTGGAGAACGGAAACATTCGCAACTCCGTCAATTTTCCCGAAGCGATTCTGCCGCGAACCGCGGGCGCGACCCGCCTGTCGATAGCCAACGAAAACGTGCCGAACATGGTCGGCCAGATTTCGACCGCGCTCGCCGCCGCGAATCTCAATATCGCCGACCTGCTCAACAAGTCGCGCGGCGAGCTCGCCTATACGCTGATCGACATCGATGGCGCTGTCCCGGCCAGCGTGATCGATACGGTGTGCGACATCCACGGCGTGCTCGCCGTCCGCTCGCTGTAGACGCACGTGAAGCGCACGACCAGGAAGGCCGCGGTCGCCCGCGGCAGGAAATCCCCGCAGAAGACTGCGACGGGGAATCTCACGTCGATTCGCGAGCGCATCGACGGCATCGATCAGCAGATCCATGAGCTGTTGAATGAGCGCGCACGATTCGCGCAGCAAGTAGGTGCATCGAAGTCCGCCGAAGGCCTGAGCACCGCCGACTTCTACAAGCCGGAGCGCGAGGCGCAGGTTCTGCGCAACGCGATCGAGCGCAACAAGGGGCCATTGCGCAACGAGGAAATCGTGCGCCTGTTTCGCGAGATCATGTCTGCCTGTCTCGCGCAGCAAGAGCCTTTGAAGGTTGCCTTTCTCGGCCCGGAAGGAACTTTCTCGCAGCAGGCGGTGCTCAAGCACTTCGGACATTCGGTGCGCGCGCTGCCCCTGGCCGCCATCAGTGAAGTCTTCGAGGAGGTTCAGGCAGGGCACGCCGACTTCGGCGTCGCGCCGATCGAGAATTCAACCGAAGGCGCCGTCAACAACACACTCGATATGTTTCTATCGTCGCCGCTCAAGATCTGCGGCGAGGTGGAACTGCGCGTTCACCAGCATCTGATGGGCGCGATGCATGGCGTCGAAAATATCCGTCGGATCTGTTCGCATCAGCAATCGCTGGCCCAGTGTCGACAATGGCTCGATGAATATCTGCCGGGCGTCGAGCGCGTACCGGTCGCCAGCAACGCGGAAGCGGCGCGCCGCGCTCGCGACGAGCAAGGCACGGCTGCGATAGCCGGTTCGGCCGCGGCCGAAGTGTATGGGCTCAACATCCTCGTGCCGGACATCGAAGACGCGCCCGACAATACGACCCGCTTCCTGGTGATTGGCCGCAAACTTTTCAGTGCAAGCGGCAAGGACAAGACGACGCTGCTTCTGTCGGTAGGCGATACGCAGTCGCCCGGCGCGTTGCACCGGTTGCTCGAACCGTTGGCGCGCAACGGCGTCAGCATGACGCGCATCGAGTCGCGGCCGTCGCGTCGCCGCAAATGGGATTACGTTTTCTTCGTCGACGTCCTCGGTCACGCCGACGAGCCGCCGTTGAAGCACGCGCTCGACGATCTGAAGAAGCAGTCCTCGCTGTTTCGCGTGCTTGGGTCGTATCCGAGCGCGGTGCTTTAGGAGCGGTTGGCGACTAGCCACTAGCGACTAGTCAGATCAAAGCAAGGAATCGCATGGAGTGTCCCTCGAGTCATGATTACAATTTCCCCGTCTGTCGCTCCCTGTTCTCTCTCCGACTCGTCGCTAATCGCTAATCGCTAATCGCTTCCGCTATGTCCTTCGACCCGAAATCCCTCGCCGCCCCTGGCGTTCGCACGCTTGCTCCGTACGTTCCGGGCAAACCGCTCGAAGAACTGGAGCGCGAGTACGGCATTCGCGACAGCATCAAGCTCGCCTCCAATGAGAATCCGCTCGGCCCTGGACCGCGCGCGCTGCAGGCGATCAATGAAGCCTCGCGGCAGATCGGGTTGTACCCGGACGGCGGCGGTTTCGCGCTGAAACAGGCGCTCGCAAAAAAATATGGCTGCGCCACCGACTGCATCACGCTCGGCAACGGCTCGAACGATGTGCTCGTAATGATCGCGGAAGCGTTTCTCACGCCGCAAAGCGAGGCGGTGTACTCGCAGTATGGATTTGCGGTGTATCCGATCGCAGTGCAGGCGACGGGCGCCGCCGCGCGCGTCGCGCCGGCGAATTCCGCTGATCACGCGATGCCGCTGGGACACGACCTCGAAGCCATGGCGCGCCTGATCAATGAGAAGACTCGAGTCGTATTCGTTGCGAATCCGAACAATCCGACTGGAACGTGGATCGAGAAAGATGCGCTGCGAAATTTCATCGCGGCTGTACCAACGCAAACGCTCGTCGTCGTCGACGAGGCCTATATCGAATACGTCGAGGATCCGGAATTTCCGGACTCCAGCCGCTGGCTGAGCGAGCACCCGAATCTCATTGTGACGCGCACCTTCTCGAAGGCGTATGGCCTCGCGGGTCTGCGCGTCGGCTATGCACTCTCGCATCCTGCCGTCGCCGACATGCTCAATCGCGTGCGCCAGGCGTTCAACGTGAATGCGATCGCGCTCGCTGCAGCCCGCGCGGCGCTCGATGACGTCGATCACCTGCATCGCTCGGTTGAAGTGAATCGCACCGGGATGACGCAGGTCCAGTCGGGACTCGCGGCGCTTGGCGTGCGATATCTGCCGTCACGCGGCAACTTCCTTCTGCTCGACTCTGCGCGGCCGGCGGCTCCTGTGTATGAAGGCATGTTGCGCCAAGGCGTAATCGTCCGGCCGGTCGGCAACTATCAACTCCCTCATCATCTGCGCATCACCATCGGAACGCAGGCGCAGAACGAGCGTATGCTCAGCGCTCTCAAGCTGGCGTTGACTTGATTGATTTGAGGACGCTTCGCACGGCTCAGCGACGCTGAGCTTGCCCATCGAACACCTTCTATGCAGAGGAATCTCGACTACGTTGTACAGCCGGTCGCCGAAGCTCTGGGCGCCATCCGCGTTCCCGGCGATAAATCCATTTCGCATCGCGCGCTCATGTTTGGCGGGATCGCCGAAGGCGTGACGCAGGTGCATGGTTTTCTCGAAAGCGAGGACTGTCTCGCCACGATGAAAGCGATGCGCGCGCTCGGCGTGCGCATCGAGCAGACGGATGCGGGGGAAGTGCACGTGCACGGCGTCGGCCTGCGCGGGCTCCGGGCCGCCGGCGGTGCGCTCGATATGGGCAACTCGGGTACGGCCATTCGGCTCATGACCGGTTTGCTCGCCGGTCAGACCTTCGACAGTGAACTGATCGGCGACGCATCGCTGATGAAGCGGCCGATGGAACGCGCAGCGGCGCCGCTACGACTGATGGGCGCGAAGATCGAGACCGCCGCCGGCAAACCTCCGGTCAGGATCCGGGGAACAAACTCACTGTCGGGGATCCGCTATGAATTGCCGGTAGCAAGCGCGCAGGTGAAATCCGCGGTGCTCCTCGGCGGGCTCTATGCAAATGGTGCGACCACTGTCATCGAGCCGGCGATCACGCGCGATCACACCGAGCGGATGCTTCTGAGTCTGGGCTGTGAAGTCGACGCTGCATATGGCGAAGTGCGCCTGACGCCGCCGCCGCGTCTCACGGCGTGCTCGCTGGAAGTGCCAGGCGATTTTTCGTCCGCGGCGTTCTTCATGGTCGCGGGATCGATCAGCGCAGGGGAGGGACTGACGATCGCGGGCGTCGGCGTAAATCCGACGCGCACGGGGTTGCTCGACATTCTCGCCTTGATGGGCGCTGACCTTCGCGTCGTCAATCATCGTTCGGCCGGCGCGGAGCCGGTCGCGGATATCGAAGTGCGCCCGGCGCGTTTGCAGGGCATCCACGTACCGGAGCATCTGGTGCCGCTCGCGATTGACGAATTCCCTGCGTTGTTCGTTGCAGCTGCCTGCGCCAGCGGTGAAACCGTTGTGACCGGCGCGGCAGAACTGCGCGTGAAGGAAAGCGATCGAATCGCCGCCATGGCCGAGGGGCTCAAGGTCCTCGGCGTCGAGTGTGAGGTGCTGAGCGACGGCATTCGTATCCAGGGCCGCCCGACTGGCGCAGCATTTGCTGGCGGGGTGATCGACAGTCACGGAGATCACCGCATTGCGATGGCCTTCACGATGGCGAGCCTGCGCGCCAGCGAACCGATCCGGATACTCGACGTAGCCAACGTGGCTACGTCCTTCCCTGATTTCCCGGGCGTCGCCCGTTCCGCCGGGCTGGACGTGCGTGTCGGGGAGTGACTCTGCCGTGTTCCCGCGGATCATCACCATCGACGGTCCCAGCGGTTCAGGGAAGGGGACAGTTTCGCGTCAAGTCGCAAACCGGCTCGGTTGGCGGCTCCTGGACAGCGGTGCGCTCTATCGACTGGTCGCGCATGCAGGTCAACAGCAGCGTCTGACGGCGGATGACGAGCAGGGCCACGCCCGCCTGGCTCAGAACCTCGATGTGGCGTTCGGCTTGAGCCATGACGGCGGTGAGGCGATCCGGCTTGCGGGCGTCGAGGTCAGTCGTCAGATCCGCACCGAGCAGGCCGGCGAGGGCGCATCGCGGGTTGCGGCGATGCCTGCGGTGCGCGCGGCGCTCCTTGAGCGGCAGCGAGGCTTCGCCGGCCCGCCGGGTCTCGTCGCGGACGGACGAGATATGGGCACTGTCATTTTTCCGGCGGCGCCATTGAAGATTTTCCTGACGGCCAGCGCCGAAGTGCGCGCGTTGCGACGTTATAACCAGTTGAAAGACAAGGGTCTCGGTGCTAACCTCGCCGCCCTTTCGCTGGAGATCGCCGAGCGCGATCGGCGCGACGCAAGCCGCCCGATTGCTCCGCTCAGGCCCGCCGACGACGCTGTGATCGTGGATTCCACCTCCATGACGGTCGATGCAGTCGTCGCACGCGTGCTTGAACTGGCAGCGCACGTTTCCCGGTGAACTGATCCCGCCCAAGCCGACTTCAGGCTGGGGACTGTAGGGCCGCAGATAGAGCGAGTCGCGCAACGCGCCGCCTTCTTCTGATCCTGGCCCAGGCCCCAAGCCCCGAGCCCCTTGGCCTTTTGGTTTATGGCTCCGCGCCGGACGCGCGGTTTAACTCAACCACCCCTCGCCGTCAGGACGACAGCAGGAACACGGGCCGTATCGGCCCCGGAAGCACTCATGATCGAAAGTTTTGCGCAGATGTTCGAGGAAAGCCTGGCCTCGCAGAAGATCAAGCCAGGCGCCATTCTCATGGGCCGGATCATCGAGATCGGACCCGACGTCGTCATCGTCAACGCCGGCCTCAAGAGCGAGGCAGTGATCCCGGTCGAGCAGTTCAAGAACGACCGCGGTGAAATCGAAATCAGCGTCGGCGACGATGTCGAAGTCGCGCTCGACAGCGTCGAAGACGGTTCGGGCGAAACCCGCCTGTCGCGTGAGAAGGCCAAGCGCGCCCGCACCTGGTCGCGTCTCGAAGAAGCGTTCGAGAAGCAGGAAGTCGTCAAGGGAATCATCAATGGTCGCGTCAAGGGCGGCTTCACCGTCGAAATCGACTTCGTGCGCGCGTTCCTGCCAGGATCGCTCGTCGATGTTCGCCCGGTGCGCGATCCTTCCTACCTCGAAGGCAAGTGGCTCGAATTCAAGGTCATCAAGCTCGATCAGAAGCGCAATAACGTCGTCGTCTCGCGTCGTGCAGTCGTCGAGCAGGAGTACAGCGCCGAGCGTACCGAGCTCCTGGAGAAGCTGCAGGAAGGCGCGGTCATCAAGGGCGTCGTCAAGAACCTCACCGACTACGGCGCATTCGTCGACCTCGGCGGCATCGACGGCCTGCTGCACATCACCGATATGGCGTGGAAGCGCGTCAAGCATCCCTCGGAAGTCGTCACCGTCGGCGATGAAATCGACGTACGCATTCTCAAGTTCGATCGCGAACGGCAGCGCGTCAGCCTCGGCATCAAGCAGCTCGGCAACGATCCGTGGCAGCAGATCGGTCGGCGTTACCCGACCGGCACGCGCCTGTTCGGCAAGGTCACGAACATTGCCGACTACGGCTGCTTCGTCGAGATCGAAGAGGGCGTCGAGGGTCTGGTGCACGTCTCCGAGATGGACTGGACCAACAAGAACGTCAATCCCGCCAAGGTCGTGCACATCGGCCAGGAAGTCGAAGTCATGGTGCTCGACATCGACGAGGAGCGTCGTCGTATCTCGCTGGGCATCAAGCAGTGCCAGACCAATCCGTGGAAGGATTTCGGCGACAGCTTCAATCGCGGCGACAAGGTGAGCGGCCAGATCAAGTCGATCACCGATTTCGGCATCTTCATTGGTCTCGCAGGCGGCATCGACGGTCTGGTGCACCTGTCGGATATCTCCTGGGACGTGCCTGGCGAAGAAGCCGTGCGCAATTACCAGAAGGGTCAGGAAGTCGAAGCCATGGTGTTGTCGATCGATCCGGAACGCGAACGCATTTCGCTGGGCGTCAAGCAGCTCGCGAAAGATCCGTTCTCAACCTGGATCGCCGAGCATCCGAAGGGCACGATCGTCACTGGCAAGGTGCGCGAAGTCGACGCCAAGGGCGCCATTATCGACCTCGGCGGCGGAGTGGAAGGTCATCTGCGCGCGTCCGAGCTGTCGCGTGACCGCGTGGAAGATGCACGCACCGTGCTGAAGGTCGATCAGGAGGTGGAGGCGAGATTCACCAACGTCGATCGCAAGAGCCGCACGATCGCGCTGTCGATCAAGGCGAAGGAAATCCATGAGGAAGCCGAAGCGGTTCAGAGCTATCGCACCGGCGAATCCTCGACCGGCACGAGTCTCGGCGATCTGCTGAAGGAACACATCGGAGGCCAGGACGGCTCCTGATCAAAGGGGGGCGCTGGGCGCTGGGCTGCTGGGTGCTGGCAAGAAGGGCGGATCCTCTTCTGGCCAGAGCCCAGGACCCAGAGCCCAGCGCCCGGCCTCCTGAAGAACAATAACGGGCCCGAGCATGACCAAATCGGAACTCATCGAGCTCATTGCAGCGAAGCAAAAGCACCTGCCTGCCAAAGATGTCGAACTGGCGGTGAAGCAGGTCCTGGAAATCATGAGCGATGCTCTCGCTCAGGGCGGTCGGATCGAGATCCGCGGCTTTGGCAGCTTCTCCCTGCATTTCCGTCCGCCGCGGCAGGGTCGCAATCCCAAAACGGGTGAAACCGTCGCCCTCTCCGGCAAATATGTGCCGCACTTCAAGCCGGGCAAGGATCTGCGCGAGCGAGTCAATGAAGGTGCGGATAGCCCCATCAGAGATTGAGTTGACGGTTGATGGTTGACGGTTGACGGTTGACCGTTGACAGTTCGGAAGAGGAAACACCCCTCCTGCTGCCAACTCTCAACCGTCAACTCCTGCATGTCCCGCTTTCTCTTTCTCCTTTCCGTGGTGCTGGCGGCATTGCTCGCTGTACTGATCGGCGCCATGAACGCCGACCGTGTCGAGATTGAACTCGCGTTCGTTCGCTTCACTTCCCCCGTGGGACTGGCGCTGATAGTCGCGTTCGTCATCGGATTGCTCGCGGGTCTGTTCTGGCAGGTGTACTGGGTCGCCGAGTTGCTGAGTGAACGCGGTCGTCTGCGGCGCGCGCTGCGACTCGCGGAGTCCCGCGCACGGGCCGCCGCTGCCGATGCCGGCTGAGCCGTCGTGGTTGTTGATCGCAGCGCTGTTTGTAGCCGCCGGCGGCGGCTGGCTGGCGGCGCGCTACTGGCCGCCAGGCCGCGTAGGGCGTAAACAGACTGGCGATACGCTTTCGGAAGAATACTTTCGCGGCCTGAGCTTCCTGCTGAACGAAGAGCCGGACAAGGCGCTCGAAGTTTTCCTGCGCATGGTCGACGTCGACAATGAAACCGTCGAGACGCATTTTGCGCTGGGAAGCCTTTATCGCCGGCGCGGCGAAGTCGATCGCGCCATCCGGATCCACGAGAACATCATGGCGCGGCCCGCGCTCAACGAGGCGCATCGTCTGCATGCGATGTTTGCGCTCGCGGAGGATTACTTCCGAGCGGGCCTCTTCGATCGCGCCGAGCGTCTCTTCCAGCAACTTGCCGACGGCGGCGTCAGGCACGTCGCCGCTTTACGTTATCTGCTGCGTATCTACGAACAGCAACGCGATTGGGAGCAGGCGATCGCGATACACGAGCGTCTCGTCAGCGTAGCCTCTCCCGAGCAGCCGACGGCCATCGCCCACTATCACTGTGAACTTGCCGAACGCGCACGAGGCAGCGGCGACTTCGATGCGGCTCGCGAACATCTGCATCGCGTACGCAACGCGCAGCGTAACTTCGCGCGCGGCGCTCTGATACGCGCCGATATCGCGCTCGACATGAACGAGCCTGAACTCGCGGCGACTCTGTGTCAGCGCGTCGTCGAACTGCATCCACGACTTCTCGCGCTGGTTCTGCCGCGCGTGATGCGTGCGCTGCGCGGCGCCGACGCCGGCGATCTGCCGAAACGCTTCAGCGCCTGGATTCGCCCGGAGCCGGCCGCGCGCGCCGAACTGGCGTACGCCGCGATTGTCGCGGGCCTCGAACAGGAACCCTTCGTCCGCGAATGCCTGCCTGACCTGCTGCGCGAGGATCCGAGTCTCGGCGAAATCACACGTGCGCTGGCAGGCGATCCGGGACAGCTCTCCGAGGATCAGTCGGGGGCGCTCGCAACGGCGCTCGGCCGGATCCTGCGACGTACGCAGCGCTATCGCTGTGTGGATTGCGGATTCGCGAGCGCGGCGCACTTCTGGCAATGCCCCGGATGTCGCACGTGGGACGCCTTTGCGCCGGTCGCGCTCCTGGACGTAACGCCGGGTGTACATCGGCGGTAGCCATAGGGAAGCGGTTAGCGGTTGGCGGTTAGTTCAGACCGGACTGCCGTTGGCTGCAGGACAGAAGCGGGCGCCTTGCGCTATGACGAACCGCTAACCGCTTCCCGACTCATTTCTGCGCTAAATCGCCAGATACTCGTCGAATCTGGCTTCGTCACTGCGCACACACTGCTTCTCGAGCGGCGCTGCATGCGCACTCATTCATGGAACACCAACTCGATGCTCAAGGAGAGGCAAATGAGGAACTTCAATGTGAGAACGCATGGCGCGGTGCGTCGATCCGTTCAGATCCTGATCGCGAGCCTGGCGCCGATGATGGCGTGGGCGGGCCCAGTCGATATCAACAAGGCGGATGCTGCGACGATCGCCAAGGAATTGCAGGGCGTGGGATTGAGTCGCGCGCAGGCGATCGTCGCCTACCGCGAGAAGAACGGCTCCTTCAAGAGCGCGGATGAACTGCGCAAGGTCAAAGGCATCGGCGCGAAGACGCTGGAACTCAACCGGGCCAATATCCGTATCGAAGGTTCAGCTGCGGCGAAGAGCGCTGGCTGACGCGCGCAGTTACCTTATTACAAAGCTGCGGAGTGCAGCGGGCGACGCTGCGGGGCGTCGCCTCTCTTGAAGTATCATCGCCGCATCGACAACGGTTGGGAGGGTTGCGGTGAAGCCGATGAAAGAGATCAGGACGGCGGTCTTTCCAGTTGCGGGCCGCGGAACGCGATTTCTGCCTGCGACCAAGGCCAGCCCCAAGGAGATGCTGCCGATCGTCGACAAGCCCCTGATCCAGTACGCGGCCGAAGAGGCGCTCGCCGCGGGCGCGCGCAAACTCGTGTTCATCACCGGCAGTTCGAAGCGGGCCATCGAAGATCACTTCGACACCGATCGCGAGCTGGAAGAAGCGCTGGAAGCCCAGGGCAAGACGGAACTGCTGAAGGCGCTGAAGGACATCGTGCCGTCATGGGCGAGCTGCATCTATATCCGTCAGCCCTCGCCGCTAGGTCTGGGGCATGCTGTCTGGTGCGCGAAGCCTGTGGTGGGCGATGAGCCGTTCTTCGTGCATCTTGCGGACGACTTGATCGATGGCTCGACGCCGTGTCTGCGGCAAATGGCGACGCTCTGTTCTGAGCGCGGCGGCAGCGTGCTTGGCGTGGAAACCGTCCCGCGCTCGGAAACCGATAAGTACGGCATCGTTGCGACGGACGAGCGCGAAGGGCGCGTCAGCCGCGTTCGTCAGATCGTGGAGAAGCCGCGCCCGCAAAATGCGCCTTCAACGCTCGCGGTGGTGGGAAGGTACGTGTTGTCGCCGACGATCTTTGAAAAGCTCGAGAAAACGGGCCGCGGCGCCGGTGGTGAAATCCAATTGACCGATGCGATCGCCGACTTGCTGGGCGAGGAGCCTGTCTATGCCTACGAGTTCGAGGGCAAGCGCTACGACTGCGGCAGCAAACTCGGCTATCTGCAAGCCACTGTCGAATACGGTCTGAAGCACGAAAGCCTGGGCGGTAAGTTCAGCGAGTACCTACGGGATCTGGCGTCGAAGCTGAACCCGCCGCAGTAGGGCCTTCGCGAGCGTCAGCCACGACAGCAAGGCGAGCATCGCGAGCCCAACGTCGCCGCCGCCGGAACGTGCGTTGCTCTGCGCGGGCGGGGGGTTTTGGACCGGCGGAGGAGGCGGCGGTGCGCTTGGGGTGGCCATCGCCACGTCCGCCGTATCGAAGGCGCCTTGATCGTCGGTCACGGTCAAGCGCAACGTGAACTGGCTCGCGCCGGAAACTTGCAAGTTCGTCCTTGCCTGTGCGGGATCAGCAATGGACGGCGTCGCGCCCGTCACGTTTACGGTGCTCCACTGATAAGCGCCGATGCTACGAGCGTTCGCAGCGACGCTGCTGCCGCCGTCGAGCGCAATATCCACTCCCGCTTCGATAATGCCTGGCGCCTGCACGACCGCAAGCGGCCGTTGCGCCGCGAGTACTGCAGCGTGCGTGTTGAGCATTCCCGCACCGCACGTCTGCGTCGTGCAGATGCACTCCAGATTCTGTATGTCCGCGGGTCCTGTTGGAGTGCGACACACGGACGTCGTCGTCGCGCTGCTCGTGGGAAACAGCGCCGCTGTTTCGCGAAGAATCGAACGGTAGTGTGCAGGAGACAGTTGCGCGTTCACCGAGTGCATGAGCGCCGCCGCACCGGCGACGAGCGGCGCTGAAAAACTCGTGCCGTAATTGGCGTTGATATGATCGCTATAGGTCGGCGCAGTCGGCGTCGTCGCGCCAGCATCTTTGGCGACGATGATCGAGAACAGACATGGCTGACCCGACCCTGTATTCACACAATTGCCGCCCGGCGCGCCCAGGGCAACGTCGGGCCCGAGATTGCTGAATCCGACCTTCGTCCCCACATGGCGCAATCCCGCTACGGCCAACACTCCGTTGCAATTGGCCGGTGCACCCACCGGACCGCCTTCGTTGCCCACCGACGCGATGATCAGTACGCCCCGCGCCATGATCTCATTCACGGCCGATTGCTGCGCGAGTGAGCAGGCGCCGTCGCCGCCCAGGCTCATATTGATGATTTTTGCCGGGTTGAGATTCGGCGGTGCGCCGCTGACTGGCAGACCGGCAGCCCAGCGCATGGCGGTGATGATGTCGGAATCGAATCCGCCGCACTTGCCGAGCACGCGCACCGGCAACAGCAGGGTGTTCCAGCCGGCTCCCGCAACCCCTACTGCGTTGTTGGTGAGTGCACCGATCAGGCCCGCGACGCGCGTCCCATGCCATGTGCTGTCGACATGGCTGCTGCCGGCGGGAATGCAGTTGCTCGCGTCGAAGGGCGGCTGCAGCGCCTCGGCAGCGGAGACCCAATCGCCCGGATCTGAGGGGTCGCCGTCGCGACCATCGCCGTCGTTTGCAACGGCTATGTCCGAAACGAAGTCGAATCCGGGCAGCAGCTTCCCGCCTGACTCCACGCGACCGAGATCGGGATGCTCGAATCGCACTCCGGTATCCAGCACGGCGACGACTGTCGCGCTGCTGCCGGTCGTTGCGTCCCAGGCCTGTTCTGCGCGTGTAGCGGACGGCTGTTCAGCGAGGAAGTACCACTGCTCTGCAATGAGCGGGTCTGCCGGCAAGGCATGCGCATAGCGCCATTGGTCGGCGACCGCGTATTCGATTTCCGGCCTGGCGTTCAGACGAGCGAGCAAGGATGTGAGTTCGTCGCGGCCCAGCCGGCGTTCAAGTTTCAGAACGTCGATCCCGCTCGCAATGGATTGTTTGCGCTGCAGACGCGCCTCCAGAGCGGCCGATACTTCAGCGAGCTTGGCGCCGATGGAGGCTGCGGACGCGCTCGCCCGCCACTTCACGATGATCTGATCGGTGAGCAGCACGCCGCGCGGCCTCGAAGGCGAGCCATTGTATTCGTCCGATTGACCGAATGCAGCGGCGCTCATCAACAGCGCGATGGCGATGAACGTTCTCATGGAGGATCCTTGCAGTTCAGCGAGTCTCCCGCACTCCTCGGCGAGTTTGCAGAGCGTTCTCTTCTTCTGATCGCAGTCCGTCCAGCCGAGACTCAGCGTTCTCGCGCAGGCGCCGCACCGCCATGCGCAATCGCTCCAGCCCGTGACTCAGCGCACTGTTCATGCTTTGCGAGGCTCGCGCACAGGTCGATACGATCCCGCGCGATTTAACAATACTCACAACACTCATTGTGGAGATCAAGGATGGGTTGCCGGCGTAACCGGCCTCAGCATCTATCAGATCGCAATCATCGGCGCCGGCGACAGTCTCGCAAAACCTGGCGCCAATATTCGGCACGGTGTCGAAATTCGCCAATTCGCCGGTGCAAAGGGCTGAGTCGGCGACGCACAAGGAAAAATCCGGCGCGGGATGGTCGGCCGCGGCCGACGAAGCCATGGCCGAGCAATCGTGCTGGGTCGAGAGCCTCAGTTGCTCCCTCGGGGAATCGAGAAATTCCGCTGCGGGCCGAGGGCAGCAAGTCCTGGATCCAGGAACAGGATGCTGGTGATCGGCGCCATTGCCCTTCGTGGCGACGATCGCCGTGCTGTTCGCCGTCCACACGTCCGTACTGCAGGAAACGTCTACTGCGTAGTCGCACGGCCTGTGGTTGGCGAACTGCTATCGTATCGAGACCTGGGGAGCGGGAACAGGAGAATGAAACGAGTGCGCCAGCGAAGCAGTCACCGAGCTGAACTCGTGCTGCTGTCGATAGCGTGTCTGAGCCTTTGGGCCTGCGGTCAGGAGTCGGTTCTTCCGGCCACAGATGTCGATGTGGAGCAACGCGCGCGCGAGCTCGAACCTGCCGATCCGCACCTTGCCGAGCTTTACCGGCAGTCCTGTCGCGCCTGTCATACCGTTGCAGGCTCCGGCGCTCCGTTGACTGGCCATCGAGCGGCCTGGGACGAGCGGTGGCGCAAGGGCCTCGACGCCCTGCGCTCAAATACGATTCGCGGATTGAACGGTATGCCCGCGGGCGGACAGTGCTTCGCATGCAGTGCTCAGGACTACGACGGACTGATTGAATTCATGGCGGGTCGCACTCGATCGAACACGGCAGGCTCATGATGATCTCGAGGCGCTCGTTGTTTCTCGGACTCGGCGCTGCGGCCGTTACGGGCGGCGCTGCGCTTGGCTATCGCATCCTTCGCAGTGACGCCCCGGAACCGACTGCGCCGGCCGAAACGGACGCACACGGCCGCCTGCTCTGGCAGAACTGGTCGGGGATCCAGGCCGCCTATCCAGCCGCGCGCTGGGCGCCGCAGTCCGAGGACGAGCTGACAGACTCGATCGCCCGCTGCGCCGCCCCGATACGCGTCGTCGGGTCGGGGCATTCGTTTACGCCCCTTGTACTGACCGACGCGACGCTGCTCACGCTCGATCGGATGAGCGGCCTGATATCGCACGACGCTGCGGCCAGGCGCGCGGTATTCCATGCGGGCACGCGTCTTGGCGATGTGGGTCCGGCGTTGGCCGCCATCGGGCAGGAGATGCCGAACCTGCCCGACATCAACAAGCAGTCGCTTGCCGGCGCAATTGCGACCGGCACCCACGGCACGGGCCGCAGCTTCAAGGCAGTGCACGGCGAGATCACTGCGCTACGGCTGGTGACTGCGGCGGGTGAGATCGTCGATTGCTCGGCCTTGCAGCGCAGTGATGTGTTCAACGCCGCTCGCGTCGGTCTGGGCGCGTTTGGCGTCGTGACCCGCATCGAGTTGCAGAATCGTCCGCTCGCACGTGTGCTCAAGCGCACGTACGTGGAGCAACTTCAGAACGCTATCGATCAATGGCCCCAGCTCATTGCGAAGCATCGCAATGTCGAGTTCTACGCTGTGCCATTCACCGGTCTGGCCGCCGTGATCACCTGCGATGAAACCGACCGGCCCGTTGCGCCGCGCGGACCGGATCAGGATGCCGAGGGCCTCATGGATCTGAAGCAACTGCGTGATGTCTTCGGTTTCTCGAATTCCGTGAGACGACGCGTCGCACAGGCGCTGATGGCGGATCTGCCGCCGGAAGAGGCGGTTGATGACGGTTGGAAGCTACTGTCCAATGAGCGTCCGGTGCGCTTCAACGAGATCGAATTTCATTTCCCGCTGGAGACGCAGATGACAGTGCTTCGCGAGACGCTGAACGCGATCGAAGAGCATCGGCGCGATGTCTTCTTCCCGATCGAGGTGCGCGTCATCGACTCAGACGACGCCTGGCTCTCGCCATTCTATGGAAGAGTCAGCGGCTCCATTGCAGTGCACGCTTACTACAAGGACGACTATCGCTTCTTCTTCGATCTCATCGAGCCGATATTCCTGAAGCACGGTGGGCGGCCGCACTGGGGCAAGTTGAATACACTCAAGGCGGCGGCCTTCGCCGCACTTTATCCGCATTGGAGCGAAGCAATGGCTGTGCGGCGCGAGCTCGATCCAGAGGGCCGATTTCTCAACACCTACCTGCGCTCGGTGCTGTTATGAAATCCCGCACGAACATCACGCGACGCACGCTTCTGGGCAGCGCCGCTGCGCTCGCCGTCGGCGGCGTACTGCTTGCACGCAAATCCGATCGCGGCGGCGCACATGATGACTACTTCGGCCGGCTAACGCAGGCGCTGCGGACGGCAGGCGTGGCCCAGCCGGTACTGGTAATCGACCGGACGCGATTGCATCAGAACATCGAGGCCGTCGCGCGCACTCTGGAAGGCGCGTCGCTTGCGCTGCGCATCGTCGTGAAGTCATTGCCGGCGCCAAAGCTCATCGACGAGATCGCCTCTCGACTCGCTACGACGCGCTACATGGTCTTCAACGGGCCCATGCTGCTCGACATGGCGAAACAGCACGCGCAGGCGGACTTGCTGCTGGGCAAGCCGCTGCCCGTGCAGGCCGCGCGCCAGTTTTATGCAGCGATGAATGCATCAGCGCAGAGTTTCACCGAGCCGCAATGGTTGATCGACTCGCCGGAGCGACTGCGGCAGTACACGCAACTGGCTCGCGAGCGCGATCGCGCGCTGCGCGTCAACTTCGAGATCGACGTAGGCATCCACCGCGGCGGCGCCGCGAGTCCGCAGGCGCTGACGGCCATGATGCGTACGGCGCAGAGCGAACCGAAACTCATCGTCAGCGGGCTCATGGGCTACGATGCACACGTGCCGCGCATGCCATTTGTGGATCGCGCGTGGCGATCCAGCCAGGATAGCTACGCTGCGGCAGTCGACGCCATGCGCCGCTCCCTTGGCGAGTGTGCGGCGCAACTCACCTTGAACTGCGCCGGCAGTCCGACGTATTTCATGCATGCGCAGGGCACCGTCGGCAACGACATCGCCGTCGGTTCGGCGTTCGTGAAACCGACCGATTTCGATCTCGACACGCTCGCGCATCACATTCCTGCGGTCTTCATCGCGACTCCGGTCATCAAATCGCTGAATCGAACTCGGATTCCGGGGCTCGAGTCCCTGACCGGTCTGCGTCGTTTCCTGGATCCGAATACCGGCCGGGCGTTCTTCATCTACGGTGGTCACTGGCTCGCACGGCCAGAGTCGCCGCCCGGGCTGGAATTCAGCGATCTGTACGGTCGCTCGAGCAATCAGGAACTGCTCATGGGTTCGAGTTCCGTGAAGTTGCGGCCCGATGACTTTGTGTTCTTCCGGCCGACGCAGAGCGAGGCAGTGCTGCTGCAATTCGGCGATCTGCTGGTCTACGAGGACGGAAATATCACTGAACGCTGGCCGACGTTCAGCGTCTCTGCCTGATTGCCCGAGAAGTCGCAGGCGCCGCGTGGAACGTTAGCCCGCGTTCGACGTTCCGCCATGGCGCTTGTCCATCTCATCATTGCTCATGTACGCCATTCTCTCGAAGAGGAAGCTTTTATCGAGCGCGCTCGCGCTCGTGGCGCTGCTTGCCGTTGGGATCGCCGGCTGGTCGATATTCGGCCCCGTCGATGCCTGCGCTGATCCTGCCTGCGCGCGGCAGCGCTTTCTGGTCCAGATCGAGGTCGATTCATTTCGCACGGTCCAACCGATCGCGCTCGAGCTGACGACGGCGGAGCACGCTGTTGCGCTGGAATCGATACTTGCAAGCGGCGGCGTCGCAATCAAGGTCGATCACGACCAGACGCATCTTCCGTACACGGCCGCAAGCGGTCCGCTTGATCGGGCGGATCTGCACCAGTACGCGCAGGCGTGGCGAGGGCTGCCTGTACCGGCAGGGGCGCACGCCGGCATCTACGCGATAATGACGCCGGCGCTGATATCCGATCAGGGCGAGCCTATGTTCGGCATCATGTTCGATACGGAAGGGCGCGAGGGTTTCGCAATTGCGCCCGGCGAGACAGTTCGCGCATTCAAGGATCGCAACGACGAATCCATCGCGCTGCTCCAGCTGCGCACGTTCGCCCATGAACTGCTCCACGCTCTGAACCGGCGGCACCTCGACGCTATGCAACTGAGCGACGGCCGTCTGACGATCGAAGCGCCAACGCGTTGCATCTCCGTTGCTGACGGGACCGGCCGCTGGTCGCTCGTGGAGGAGCCGCTCATGGCGATCAGTCCGCAGACGATCCGTTTCTTTCAGACAGCGGCGCCGCGCGATGTGTTGCCCGGCGCCGCATACACTCCGTATGAGCAACTGCGTACGTCCGCGACGGAATGCGATGACGTGCGGCGGAACGCTGGTGCGACGCCTGCACTCACTCGATGGGAATTCGTCCGGAAGCGTCTGTGGCGCCTGTTGTCCTTTCAGTCCGCCTACGCACAGGAGCGCGCGGACGAAAGCGCAAAGAGCGGCGCGGATGAGGCGCCGCGAGTCGAGCTGCATCTGCAGGCGCAGCCCGCTCCGTATCCGCTCGGTTACCCGATCGCCGTTCGCGTGATGGCCTTGAACTTAGGTCCATCGAGCTTGCCGTTGCGGGATCGGCTCACGCCGTCCTACGGCATGATTCAGATCGAACGTCGTCCTGCAGGCGAAGAGGAATGGCAGGCGCTCAAGCCGCTCGCGTTGTACGAACCCGCCAGCGATGAGGGCGCGATGCTCGAAAGCGGCGAGCGAACCGAGGAGACTGTGCCAATTTACTTCGGTGAGGACGGCTGGACCTTTCCTCAGGTGGGCGCGTACGAAGTTCGCGCCCGTCTCGCGATGAGCGAGCAGCATGCGGACGCTGCGAGCAACATCGTGGAAGTGCATATCGCCGCGCCTGAAGCCGCGGACGACCAGGCGGCGCTGCAGCCGCTGCTCGATGCAAACGAGCGACTGGATGAGAAGATCGGCCGGCTGCTCACTCTCGGGGGACGTATCGGCTCCGACGCAGATATCCTGCCGCTCGAAGCGATCTCGCAAACCCATGGACATACAGCGCTCGGCTCGGCATTGCGGCTCACGCTGGTCTCGCAGCAGCTCAACCCGGCGATCGACCCGCGGACGGGTGAGCGGCCGCAACCCGAGATCGGTGCGGCGCGTGAACTGTTGAGAGACACGTGCACCGACAGCGGCGTCGCGGCGCTGAAGGATCTGCTGCTCGACCGTTTCGACGATGCCGCGCCGGCCGAAGTAACCCCTGGCTCCAACAGCAATGCTTCTGCCTGGGACGGTGTGACTGCTGCGCGCGAGACGATCGCGACGTATTCCGATCCAGCGCTGCGCCGCTATGGTCCGTCTCTGCACTTCTGCTTCGACGATGCAGCGATCTCAGGCCAGGCGCGAACCAGCGCGCGACAACTCGCGCGACAATTGCGCCGTGCAAAACCGCAGCGCGTTGTAGTCGTCGGGCATACCGATCGCGAAGGACGTTGCAGATACAATGACTCGCTTGCGTTGCGGCGAGCGGACGCGATGAGGCGCATGCTGATCGACGCTGGCGTTGCTTCCGACCAGATCCAGACCGCAAGCCTTGGCGAGCGCAGGCCGCTCGACTTCTCCGCGACGGAAGAAGCAGGCCTGCTGAATCGACGAATCGAAGTGCTGGCGCAGGGAGATTCTCAGGAGCCCGCTTCGACAGCGCAACGAAGTCTGCCGCGCTGCCGGGCTTCCTCATCGCGCTGAGCGAACGCGCTCCTCGCGAAGCATCGAGGCTTTCATGTCGCTCCTCGGTGCGCACGCGATTGAAGTCGTAGCGGACGTGCGCCGGCACGCTGGCTCTCGGGCGCATCCCCATTTCAATCCCGAGCCGCTTGCACTCTCCCTGGCCGGTGCGCGGATCGAGTACTGCCCGTATCCGGAGCTCGGCGGCCGTAAGGCGAGGGCGGATTCGCCGAATACCGTGTGGCCCAACGCGTCTTTTCGCGGCTACGCGGATTACATGGAGACGCCGGAGTTCTCCGCCGGCGTGAATCGACTGATGCAGGCCGGACCATCCAAAGGAATCGCGCTCATGTGCTCCGAAGCAGTGTGGTGGCGTTGTCAGCGCTCTTTGATCGCCGATGCTCTCAAGGTGCAAGGAGTGGAGGTGCTGCACATCATGGAGCGCGGCAAAGTGACGGAGCACCCCTATACGTCGGCGGCGCGCATCGTGAACGGCCGACTCAGTTACGCTGAAGCGCCCACTCCCGGATGACTCACCGGTCTGCTGAAGTCCGCGTCCGCAGCCGATTGTGAATCAATGCGCCATTGCTGCATGACTCTGCAAGATCTTCAGCGCGCCATTTCGTCGTCCGGTCGGTCACCGTACCGGTGAGCGTGACTTCACCGCCTTGCACCTCGATGCCGATATCGCTCGCATCGATGTCTGGATCGTCGGTCAGACGTTCGCAGATGATTTCCCGCAGACGCTCATCGGAACGAACGTAGCCCTTGGGCCCGCGACCGCGGAAGGATGGACGTGAATGCTCGGTGACGCCGCTCTCGCCTGGGTGGACGGAAGCGACGCCGAGATCGGCCCAGCTCCTCTCGCCAGGATGCAGTTCGCCATAGCCCGTATAGCCTGGTGAGCGCGTCGGTGTATAGCGGCCGACGACCCCGCCGACCTGCAGGTTCTCATTCGATCTCGGTCCGTACTGGCCGCGCTCATACCCGTCGCTGCCGACGTTGCGCCGTGCATATTCATCGCCCGGCCCGTAGTACGAATCGCTGTACTCACCGGGCTCCCGGGTCGCGTACTCGCCTACCTCTGCGCCGCGGCCCGGGCCAAGGTGCAGCCCTCGATACTCGTCATCCTCAGGCCGCCATTCGCGACCTTTGCCGAACATTACATTGCGTCGCATCGATATCTCCTCGCCAGGAATCACGACGGCCGCAGGCAGGCAAGCGATTCGCCAGTGGGCCGCTGGCCGTCCGCGTTATCGCTCATTCAACCTTCCAACCGTATGCCCGATCGCTTTCTCGAGCTTCTCGGCGGCGCCGTCGATAGCGAGTTGGAGCGATTCGGCCTGGTGCGTAACGGCGATGGGTTCGAGTCCGCCGAGTCGTGCTTCGAGCATGCAGCGCTTGTCATCCGCGCCGCCCTTCGCACTGTTCTCATCGGACAGATGAACTTCGATGCGCGTGATGCGCTCCGAGAAGTGCGAAACTGCGCCCTCGACCATTTCCTGCACGCGACCGATCAGATTCTCGCTGCCGTGAACGTGGTTGTCGGTATTGACCTGAATCTGCATGGAACCGCCTCCGAGCTGTGAAAGGGACAGCGCCGCTCAATGACGCTGCCGCTTCTTCTCCGCGTCCTTGATCCGCTCGCGTGGAGATCGTTGCGCTTCCGGTGGGCTGGCGGTCGCGGCTGACCGGCGCTGCTGTTGACGCACGTTGGATTTCAGGACGTCCTTGATCGTGCCCGGGGTTTTCGAACGTGTACGATCCTGCATACAGCCTCCTGTGAAGCTTGAGGTTCAGGTAAACGCATCATTCAGCGTCGCTACGCGTGCGAAACCTTGATTGCTCCGGTGTTCTTCAGCGTCCGCTTTGCAATGTCCTTCAGCTCGCCGCTGTCGTCCCCCTCGCAGGTCACGCCGACGAGCACGGAGCCCTTGCTCAACGCGTCTTCGTAATGCTTGACCTCGTGCTCGGGAATCGTCGCCCCCACCAGGCCGCCAAGGACGCCGCCTGCAGTTGCGCCTGTACCCGCAGCAGCGAGCGCCGCGACAATCGGGCCCGCCACGAGCAAACCTGCACCGCCGCTCGCCACCGTGCCGACTGCTGTAAGGCCTCCTATGAGTGCGCCGATCGCTCCGCCGCTGGTCGCACCCACGGCGACGCCTTCGGCCAACTTCGAATGCGTCCTGACCGCGAACGCATCGCGATCGAAGTTGTCGCCAATGAGCAGGCTGATGTCGTCGCTCGGTACGCCCTCGGATTCAAGCGCCTGCACGGCCATCGCGGCGCGATTCGGTGTTTCATACAAACCTGTAATCACTGTGCTCATGTCGACTCTCCGCCTGGTGGGTTGCGCACGAAGCGAACGTATCGACTCGCGACAAGTTCCGGCAGGCAGCGCGCCCGGAACTTCGTTCTGCTCGCTCACGTTGCCTGACGTCCACTACGAGCGGAGCGACTTATGAATCGTCTTACGCAGTGTCGTCCCAATGCATTCATATTTCTTACGGCGTGCGCGCTCACGCTCCCTCTGGCCACGTCCGCAGGTGAGCAGTCGTTCGCGGATGCTGAGGTGAAGCTGATGGACGCGGACAAGGATGGCGCGGTTTCCACAAGGGAGCACTCAGCCGGCGCGCGCAAAATGTTCGAGAGGATGGATGCGAACAAGGACGGTGAGGTCACGGCCGCGGAAATGGAGGCGAGCCATGGATCCATGCCCTCGGCCGGCGAGCGCGGCCAGAAGATGTCGGCGCAGGCGAAGATCAGGGCGGTCGACAAAGACGCCGATGGCAAGCTGACGGCTGAGGAACACGCAGCGGACTCGCGCGATATGTTCAGCAAGATGGACGGCGATCGCGACGGCAAGCTCAGCAAGAACGAAATCCAGATCGCTCACGACATGATGATGACCACGGATCAATGACGGAGGGCTGCCCAACCTGTTCAACTGTCTGCCTTCCTCTCTCCCGGGGCGCTCCAGCGCCCGCGACATTCGTGACCAACGGAAATCCCGTGCAGCAGAGGGCGCAGGCCTTGCGGTGAGGGGATCTTCTGCTTTTCTTTACCTTTCCCCTGCGGCCGCACACTATGCGGGAGGGAGACCCTCGCCGATCCGCCTGTAGGAGAAGGACTAAGCAGCCTTCGTAGCGCCTCCGCTCACGACTCAACCCTTACCGGCGCGCCCGCAGATCTATAAACTACGCCCTGCCGGCCCAAAAAAGCGCAGGCGCGCCTCGTTGAGCGTCGCCCCTCGGACCGTCACCGTCAGCTTCCGAACCCCTGCATCGACGCCAATTTGCGCTTCGATGGGCGCGCCATACGCGTCCGCATCGCAGCCGCTCGGAG
This sequence comes from Steroidobacter sp., assembly GCA_050738395.1. Classification (GTDB taxonomy): domain Bacteria; phylum Pseudomonadota; class Gammaproteobacteria; order Steroidobacterales; family Steroidobacteraceae; genus Steroidobacter. The sequence continues at coordinate 1,790 of JBOHZJ010000476.1, read as the reverse complement.
TGGGGCGGTCGCGCCTCACATTACTTATCGGACAGAAATGCTCGCTACTTCCAAAGTCGCTATCCAGTTCGGCGCCAAGCCGCTCTTTGAAAACGTCACCGTCAAATTCGCCGACGGCAATCGCTATGGACTCATCGGCGCCAACGGCTGCGGCAAATCCACGTTCATGAAGATTCTCGGTCGCGAGCTCGACCAGAGCGCGGGCGAGGTGATGCTGCAGACCGGCCTGCGGCTCGGCAAGCTCAATCAGAACCAGTTCGCGTACGAGGACGAGCGCGTGCTCGACGTGGTGATGCAGGGTCACGTGGAGATGTGGGAGGCGATGAAGGAGCGCGATGCGATCTACGCGAATCCGGATGCGACCGACAACGACTACATGCGAGCCGCCGAACTCGAGCACAAGTTCGCTGAGTACGGCGGGTACAACGCTGAAGCGCGGGCGGGCGCCATTCTCGCGGACGCGGGCATCGATCCCTCACTTCACAATGGACCCATGCGGGAAGTGGCGCCGGGCTGGAAGCTGCGCGTGTTGCTCGCGCAGGCGCTGTTCTCGAATCCCGACGTGTTGTTGCTCGATGAGCCCACCAATAATCTCGATATCAATTCGATTCGCTGGCTCGAAGGAATCCTCAACAACTATGACGCGACGATGATCATCATCAGTCACGATCGGCATTTCCTGAATCAGGTGTGTACGCACGTGGCGGATGTGGATTACGGCCAGATCAGGCTCTGGCCGGGCAACTACGATGACTTCATGCTTGCATCGACCCAGGCGCGCGAACTCGTCGCCGCCGCGAATGCGAAAGCCAAGGACCGGATTTCGGAGCTGCAGGAGTTCGTGCGCCGCTTCTCCGCGAATGCGTCGAAAGCACGGCAGGCGACCTCGCGTCGCAAACAGATCGACAAGATCAAGATCGAGGAGATGAAGCCGTCTTCGCGGCAGAACCCTTATATCCGCTTCGAGCAGGGCAGGAAGCTGTATCGCAATGCAGTGGCGGTGGAGCACCTTGGATTTACGTATCCGGGCGCCGACACGGCAGTCCTCAAGGATATCAATCTCACCATCGAGGCGGGCGAGCGCATCGCGATCATCGGCGCGAACGGCGTGGGCAAGACCACGCTGATTCGTTGTCTGGCGGGTGATCTGCAGCCGACCCGGGGCGTCATCAACTGGGTCGAGAACGCCAATCTCGGCTACATGCCGCAGGATCCGCAGGCGGAGTTCGCAAAAAAGGTCGATCTCTTCACCTGGATGAGCGACTGGCGCGCGCCGAGCGACGACGATCAAATTGTACGTGCAACGCTCGGCCGGCTGCTGTTCTCGGGCGATGAGACGAAAAAGTCAGTGAAGGTGCTCTCGGGCGGTGAGAAGGGCCGCATGATCTACGGCAAGCTAATGCTGACCAAGCCCAATGTGCTGCTGCTGGATGAGCCGACCAATCATATGGACATGGAAACGATCGAATCCCTGCAGATCGGTCTCGAGAAGTACCCCGGCACGATGATTTTCGTCTCGCACGACCGCGAGTTCGTCGGCGGACTCGCGAATCGCATCGTCGAGGTCAAGGCCGGCGGAACGATCGTCGACTTCAAGGGCACGTACGACGAGTACCTGAAGTCGCAGGGCGTCGAGACGCCGTAGACTTCCCGAGGATCGGGATCCGGCACTCGGGATCCGGGCCTATCTGACTTTTTGTGTGTGGGGTCATACCATGAGTGAAGGAGCAAGGTATGACCGAGAAGAAGATCAAGCAAGAAGTCATTGATGAGTTGATGAAGGAGTACCG
>JBOHZJ010000475.1:0-6834 GCA_050738395.1 Steroidobacter sp. | reverse complement strand
TCTCCGGATTGCACAGCCCCAGGCGCCTCACCGGCTTTTCATCTGTGGGCATGAAAAGATCGAGTAGCTACACTGTCTGGCAGGATGCTCTCGATACAGGAGCATGTGCTGTCTTGCAGGACGCAGGCTCACATGTCAGGCATGAACGATAAGACAGAGTGCGCGGATTCTAAGGTCGCGGATCTCCTACCTCTGGTTTACGAAGAGCTGCGCAGAATTGCAGCAGCACAGATGGCCCGGAAACCCTCCGGCTGCACGCTGCAACCGACAGCGCTGGTCCATGAGGCCTGGCTGCGTCTGGGCGGCGCCGAACAATCCGATTGGCAGAGCAGAGCCCATTTTTTCGCCGCCGCCGCCGAAGCGATGCGTCACATCCTCATTGATCGAGCGCGACAGCGCTACACAGTCCGCCATGGCGGCGGTCAGCAACGCATCAACATCGAAGATATCGAAATACCCATCAACACCGATGACGACGAGCAGTTGCTCGCGATCAGCGACGCCATAGACAAGCTGGCCGTGGAGCATCCGGAAATCGCGGAACTCGTGAAGTTGAGGTGCTTCGCGGGACTGGAAGTTAGCGAAGCTGCTCAGACCCTGGGCGTGCCTCGAACAACGGCCTATCGCCGCTGGATGTTCGCGCGGACCTGGCTTTATAAGGAATTGCGCTCGTAGCTTGCCCGGATGTGAGCTGAGAAGGTGGTCGCAATGAACGCGGATCCTGAGGTTTTTCAAACGCTCCATCCCTGCATCGACTGATCTGCCGACGCCGCCTCTGATTTCTTTTCAGATCCGGTGGGATTCCCGCTGCCTGAATCTCGTATTCATGAGTAAGGAGCGAGTGCGTCGCAACCCAAAAGCGTAAGCGGGTGCGCATTCACTCTCCGAACAAGAACTCTTGATGATGGGAGAACGTCGGGCGCACTGCGAGCCGGCGCAGGACGCGGGTATGCCTTGCTTTGCCAACAGCGATCTTCGATCCGCGAACCCGGCGCAGCGACCGCTCGATGCAAAGGCCCTGGCGCGTCTCGCTCCGGATATCGAGGCGAAGCTGCGACGCCATCTGTTCGACTGTGCACCAGGAACCATCAGAAGGTCCCCTCTTGACCCGACGGCGCTCAAGTCAGTGCTGGCGCAGCTGTTGGGGGCGGAATGCAGCGATGAGGACCAGCGTCGGTATCTTCTGTTCGTGGCGCCCATTGCGCGCCGAGTCCTGCTTGCACACGCCTCGTCGGGCGATGCGCATCGTGCGCAGACGCTCAATCTGCCGCAGGTTGAGCGCTGGCTGGCGCGGCTCGAGACCTTCGATCCGCTAAGCGCACTCATGATCGATCTGCACTACTTCGCCGGGCTCAGCGTCAAGGAAACGGCGGCCGTGCTCGGGGTCTCGCTGCAGACAGTCGTTTGCGATCTGCGATTCGCGCGGGCGTGGCTCCAGGCATACCTCGGCAAACCGGCGCTGAAGCGGCGCTGAGTGCGAGTTCGATTCGCGCCCGCGATTTACCGGAGCTGACAGAAAGGAAGATGAACGTCCAGGGAAGGAATCCACGGAAGGGCTCCACGGACGGGTCCCAGGAAGGGACGGGACTGGCCCGGCGCAGGCCGGGCCTTTCTTCCTGTCGCGCCTATTATCTGACTTCGTAGCGCATTTCCAGGAACACCGTCCGCCCCCGCCCTGGAAAGTACCGGTAGTCGCCGAAGGCGAAGTCGGCGCGGTCGGCGTATTCGCGGTCAGCGACGTTGTTGAGACGTAGCATGGCGATCCAGTTCGAACCGATGGTCCAGCCGAGGCGCAGGTTCAGCAGATCGTGGCCGCCGTACTTGTGCTGGTTGCTCGCATCCACGAAGTAACTGCCGATGGATTGCCACTCGAGTTCTACGTTCGCGGACGGCAGGAAACGCCAGTTGACGCGGGCGGTGTTGATGTGGCGCGGCGCCGTGTCGACATCGCGTCCGGCCACGATCTGCTCGCTGCCTTCGGTCGCATTGAAATCGTATGTGTGCTTCGCGTACGTGCCTGCCGCCGCCAGCGACAATACATCGATAGGCTCCCATGACAGCTCGTATTCGATCCCCTCGTGTTCGGTGCGACCGTCGCTCACGTTGAAGCCGCCGGAGTCGCGGAAGATCACGTTGTCCTTGTCCATCATGAACGCCGCGAGGGAATAGCGCAGCGATTCGATTGCACCGCGCGCGCCAAGCTCGAAGCTGTCAAGACGCTCCGGATCCAGATCGGCGATGGATTGCTGACGTTGCAGCCGATATAGCTCGCTCGTATCCGGCGCGCGATAGCCGCGCGCCGCGCTGGCGTACAGCGTGTGCTCGTCAGTCAGCGCGTACGTCAGTCCGAGCTTCGAAGTCACATTCGTGAAGTCATCCTTGCGATCGGCAGGCCGGGCGTAGAGACATCCAGACGCACCGCAGGTCGCGCCGTCATCCCGCGTGTTGCCGGGGATCATGCGATTGTCGTAGTCGTACTCGACATACTCGAAGCGCGCACCTCCGCTCAGCGTCCAACGCTCAGCCAGTGGTTGTTCGATCTGGCCGTAAACCGCCGCCACGGAACTCTGCACCTCATAGTCGTAGTGTTTACCCGCGGGACGAATTGCATTCGCGGGTGGTGCGCCGTCCGTCGACGGGCCGTCCTGCGTTTCCTTCAGAAACCCGTCGGCGAACTCGACGTCGACGCCGGCCAGAATCCTCGTATTCGTGAACGCATCGATATTGACGGCTGTCAGCACGCCATACGAATTCTGGCCATTCTCTTCGAGCGGTTTGCCGATCAGGAAGTGCTGTAGAAAATCCATGCGCGAGCGACGCGCGAATGGCCGCACGGCGAGAGCAACGTTCTCACTCAGGTCGCGTTCGTATTCTGCGGTCAGGCGCACCGCATGGGCGTCCCGATAAGCTTCCGGATTCGGATTCGATTCGGCGATCGACTCGACTCGATACGCATTCTCGCCCTGAATGAACCCGGCGGTTTCCTGATTGAGATTCGTCGCCGCGAGATTGACGCGGAGCGTTGCGCCGTCGAGCCGATGCGTCAGCCCGAGATTCATTTTTTGCTCTTCGATTCCCGACGCTTCACGCCAGCCGCCATCGTGCGACGCGAGCACGACGCCGCCGACATCGGTCGATTCGCCCGTTCGATTCAGCGAGAACTTGCCCCGATAGAACTCGTCGGGCCCGGCTTCCAGCGCGAGACTCTGTTGCGGCAGATCGCGAGGCGCCGCCTGCACGATGTTTATCGCACCGTGCATCGCACCCGAACCGTAGACGACGCCCGCTGGCCCGCGCAGCACTTCAATCGAACTTGCCTGCTCGCTGTTCACCTCGAACAGCTCGTTGACGTTGCAGAACCCGGTCGGCCGGATGGGAACGCTGTTCTCAAGGAACAGGAATACGCCGCAGGACCCTGGGCCGGAGAGCACCGGCGAGCGGATCGCGGTCAGGCTCTCCTGGCCGTTATTGCGCTGGATCATCGCACCGGCGGCGCGATTGACGATCTCGCTGTGATGAGTCGAGCCGACCAGCGCCACGTCGGCGCTGCTCACAACCGAAATGCTGCCCGGAAATCTCTGCAGCTGCTGCGCCTCGCGCGTCGCAGTAACGATGACTTCATCGACTCGGTCGGCTGCAAACGCTGAAGGTGAGGACAGGATCGCAGAGATCACGGACGCCAGAGAGGCGCAGGTGCGAATCGATAGGGGCATGGCCATGATGAGAGAATCCGTTTCTGTACTGTACGTTGCTGCGGATGAAATGCGGTGCGGGGGACTGCGCCCGTGCGTCAACGCGTGAGGCTCTATCGACGTGCAGTCTTTTACCCCGTGTTGCCGGCGAGCCCCGTCGGGATTTTCGTATCTTTACTCTTTCGGCAACGCAAATGCGACTACGTAATCGCCCTGCGTCGTTCCGAGTCCACCGTGGCCGCCCGCGGCGATCACGACGAACTGGCGGCCGTTGACTGCATAAGTCATGGGCGTCGCCTGGCCGCCTGCGGGCAGACGGCCTTTCCACAGTTCGCGGCCCGTATCGATGTCAAAGGCGCGCAGATAGTTGTCCGTTGCTGCGCCGATGAAGGCGAGTCCGCCGGCTGTGGCGATTGGCCCGCCCATGTTGGGCATGCCGATCGTGCGCGAGGGAACAAACCAGGGCGTCATGTCGCGCGTCGAGCCCAGCATCACCTGCCAGCGAATTTCGTTGCGGCGCAGATCGACCGCGGCGAGCGTACCCCAGGGCGGAGCAGTGCACGGCAATCCGAGGGGCGAGGACAGCAGCTCGCGACGCATTCCATAGGGCGTTCCAGTCTGCCGCGCAAATTCAGAATCCGGAAAGTCGCCGGAGTCCCTCATCGCCTTCATCTGCTCTCGCGGCACGAGCGTGACGACCATCGGTGCGTGATTCACGGCGGCGATGACGAGTTGCCGTTCGCTGTCGAATGCGAGGCTTCCCCAGTTGACGCCGCCTACGTAGCTCGGCGACATGATCGATCCACGCACGCTGGGCGGCGTAAAAATTCCTTCCGAACGATATTTCTCGATTAATTTCCGGCACCGGCTCCGGTCGGCGAACGTCAACCCCCACGCATCCTCGGGCGTGATCGCCGCATGTGATACGAGGGGCGGCGTTGCAGGAAACGGCTGCGTCGGCGAGGTGGTTTCGCCCGCGACGTCGGATTGCGGCGTCGGGCGTTCGATGATTTCAAACACCGGCTCGCCAGTTTCGCGATCGAACACGAACAGCATGCCAGTCTTGGTCGCCTGCACGACAGCGGGAATCGATTTGCCGTCGCGTTCGATATCGACGAGCATCGGTTGGGCAGCGACGTCGAAATCCCACACGTCGTGATGCACGAGTTGCCGATGCCATGCGACTTCACCATTGTGCGCGCGCAGGGCTACGAGGGAGTTCGCGTATGCGTTGCCGCCGGGACGCTCGCCGCCGAAGAAATCCGGACTTGCTGAACCGGTGGGCGCGAATACCAGTCCGCGTCCCTCGTCGATCGTAAGAATCGACCATGCGTTCGCGGCGCCGGTGAGTCTGGCCGACGTTGCGCTCCAGCCGCGAGCGAGTGCTTCACTCTCGCTCGTAGGGATGGGGTCCCATGACCAGCGCAAGGCGCCGGTGCGCACGTCGTAGGCGCGAACCACGCCGCGTTCGAGTTCGACGGCGCGGTTGTCGCCGATAGCCGAACCCACGATTGCAAGGTCCTGATAAATCGCCGGCGGGGAGGTCACCATGTATTCGCCGCGCTCAGTCGGCCGCACATCCCTGGCGAGATCGATTGCGCCGCTCGCACCGAACTGCGCGCAGCGCTTGCCGGTGCGGCCGTCCAGCGCGATCAATCGAGCGTCAAGCGTTCCGAAAATGATCCGATGGGCGCATGGGCTGGCGGTATCGGCGCTCGGATCGATCCAGGAAGAAACGCCGCGCGAGGTCGCTTCGGCGTAGTGAACGCCGCGCGGAATCTTCGGGTCGTGACGCCAGCGTTCAGCTCCTGTCGCTGAGTCAAGGGCGATCACGATGTTCGTCGGCGTGCTCAGGTATAGCGAGTCGCGGATCAGAATCGGCGTCGCTTCGAACGAAAGCTTCTCGGCGCGCGCGAAGCCCGCTCCCATCTCGCGCGTGCGATACGTCCATGCGATCTCAAGCTGAGCGACGTTGTCGCGGGTGATCTGCGTCAACGTTGAATGGCGCGTTCCAGCGACGTCGGCGCCATATGAACTCCACTGTGAGTCCTCTTCCTGCGCTTGACGACCAGGCGGAGCGGCGAATGCAGCGGCGCCGAATCCGAAGAACGCGAGAATCCGGAAAACGACGAGCGAGCGCAGCGATGACTTCATAGGTTCGTAGGGTAGCGAGCGACGTTGCACGACTCAAACTGCTGCTACTATTCGCGCGACTGGTCTCTTGCCGTTCAGGGCCGACGCTTTGCGTTTACTGCCGATCCTCGCCTTACTGTGTCTGGTCACCGCATCGACGATCGCGGCAGAACAGGATCGTCCGCGTATCGGGCTCGTACTGAGCGGCGGCGGCGCGCGCGGCGCGGCGCACGTGGGTGTCTTGAAGGTGCTCGATGAGATGCGTGTGCCGATCGATGCGATCGCCGGCACCAGCATGGGCGCGGTCGTCGGTGGGCTCTACGCCTCGGGAATGTCGGCAATCGAAATAGAGGAGCTCCTGCGCTCGGTGAACTGGCAGGACGCATTCCAGGATCGCCCGCCGCGCGAGGAACTCGGGTTTCGCCGCAAGCAGGACAACCGCGAATTCCTGGTGCGCTACGCGCTCGGCTTCACTGACGAAGGATTCGTGCTGCCGCGTGGGCTGGTGCAGGGCCAGAAACTGGAGCAGGTGCTGCGCAACGCCGCCCTGCCGGTCGCGGAGATCCAGGACTTCGATCGCCTGCCGATACCATTTCGCGCGATCGCGACCGACCTGGAAACCGGCCAAGCGGTGCTGATGGAGTCAGGTGATCTGGTGAGCGCGATGCGCGCGAGCATGTCGGCGCCGGGGGTGTTCGCTCCCGCGCAACGCAATGGACGCCTGCTGGTCGATGGCGGATTGGTGGAGAATCTGCCCATCGACGTCGCGCGCGACATGGGCGTCGACAAGCTCATCGTCGTCGACGTCAGCTTCCCCTTGTACGCGCGTGAGGATCTGACCTCGCCGCTGGAAGTCACGAACCAGGCATTCGCGATCATGATTCGCGGACGCACGCTGGAACAACGCAAGAAGGCGTCACCCTCCGACATCATCATCGATCCGCCGCTCGGCCGATTTCCCTCGGCCGATTTCGGGCGCGTGCCGCAGGCGCTGAGTGCAGGCGAGCGC
>JBOHZJ010000474.1:0-10314 GCA_050738395.1 Steroidobacter sp. | reverse complement strand
GGCTTTCACCTTCGCAGGATCGCTGAACTGCTTTTGCATTTCTTCAGCCTGCTTCTGCATTGCATCCATCGACGGCTGCATTCTGGCCATCGCGAGCTGCTGCTGCTGATCGCGTACGGCCTGCGCTTTGGCGTCCTGCTTTGCCACGGAGTAGTACTCGGCGGCCAGGCCATAGCGCTGCCTCGCACTCAGTTCATCGCCTAACTTGCCGGCCTGGGAACGGATCGCCGCGGCGCGCTGCTGCTTCACGGCGTCGTCGATGTGGATCGAGAGCTGGTAGTCGATGGCGAGTTCCAGGAGTTTTGGGGCGCCGCTGTAATTCTTCGTCAGAGTGGCGACGTGCTGTTCGATGACCTGCTTGCGTCGCGCCTCGATCTTCTCGCGTTCTGCGTCCTCGAGTGATGTGCTGCTGGCCCAGGTCCGTGCGAGGCTCAGGGCGTCGCGCGAATTCTTCAGCGGATCGCTCTTCCATTTCCGGGCGAAGGTCTGATGCCGAGCCATCGCGGCCTGCATGGCGTCGAAATCAGTCGGGTCATCCGGCGTCGCCTGCGTCATTTCCACGAACTCGCGCAGATATTGCTCGTTGAACGCAGCAGCTTCCTTCTGAAACGCGCGCTCGGCGCCTTTCACCGGCATCGCGAGCACCTCCGCAACATCCTTCGAATTCGGTCGATAGGCGCCGGCGACGCCGAGTCGGGTCTTGTTGTTGCTCTGGAACGCCGGCAGCGTGCGATACGAGAACGCCTGGCGCGCCTTTTCATACACCTGGGGCATGTCCGGCTTCGCTCGCACCAGCGCTATCAGCGCGCGATCGGCCGATGCGTAGTGGCCGCCCGCGTCATAGATGTCGAACGCCTTCTCGAAGGCTCCCTTCTTCTCCGCGAGGCCGCCGAGTTGCAGAGCGAGCGCCGCAGCGCGCCGCGCGGCGTCGAGTTCGACAGGGTTCGTTTCGCAGGTGTATTCCTGCGCGGCGACGAACGCATAAAATGCATCGCCCGTTTTGCCTGCGCTCTCGAGCTGCAGGCCTTTGTTGTAGGCGGCGCGGGTTTCGTCGAGCGTCGCATCCGCGGCGCAATCGGCGAACGAGTTGGTCGCCGCAGCGAAGCAAGCGAGAGCGACGAAGGTCTTGAGAATTCTGGATGACATGAGATTGTCCTTTGCGGATTAGATGAAGACCACGAAAGTGGAGTAACCACAAAGTGCACACAGATCACATAGATCGGAAAAACGGTGGCGGATTAAATCGCGCTCGCCGGCCGCGCCGGACTCATTCCGTTACTTTGTGTTCTTTGTCCCGCGGGATTTCCGTTGGGAATGATCTTTGTGGTTACTCCACTCCGGTTCCTCGCCGTCAGGGGTTACCGGCCTGCGAAGTTCGAGAAGGCGCCTTTCAGCGCACCGCCCAGGCCTTTGCCCTTGCCGAAGCCGAAGCTCGGCATGGCGGTGTAGCCAGCGGGTATTTCGAACAACTGCGGGTCCTGTTCGCCGATCTGCACATTCCTGAGCGTCATCGTGATGCGCGATTTGTCGCGCCCGGACTTGCTCAGCAGGTCCATCTTTACGGGGATGCCGTCAGCGGTCATCCAGATGAAGCCGCCGGCGCTGCCGTCCTTCATCATCATTTTGTACTTCGTGGACGCGTGGCCTTCGACCGTTTCGGCGCCGACTTCGGTGATTTCCACCTGATCATCCGGGGCCGCGCCGCTCTGTTGCTGCGCCTTGGCGAAATCGACTTCCTGATACATTTTCTGCATGGGCATCAGCATCCAGCCGAGCTGTTTGTCGCGGCGGACGATCATCACCGACTGCATGCCCTGCATCTGCGTTTCGGTGCGCTCTCGATCCTTCGCCGAGTACACCTTGCCCTGCATCGTGCCGGCGTCCGACTCGATGACGCGGTCAGCCGAGTATTCGACGCTGGGCGCGGCCAGCGTGGCGGCGACGGCCTCACCAGCGAAGGCTATGGTGCACAGCGAGACGAGAAACGACAGACGTGTATACATGGTGGCTCCCTTCAGGTTTGTAGTTGGAAAGCGGCTGCAGCCGTCGCGCTCGACGCGGTCAGTGCTGCGATGGCGGGCAGTGTCCGGGACTTCGTCCAGGCGCAAATCGCCCCTTGGAGCCATGCGGTGCGGCGAAAAGGAGCCATGACCGTCCGGGAGAGATCGGATCCGGGACTCGGGACTGGGGACTCGCAAGCGTGCGTTTGCGCACCTTTCTGACGCAGGAACGCTCCGGCCAATCCCGATCTGGGCCGGTCGTCCAATCGAATCCTTCAATCGGACGGATCGTGACAAGCGATTGCCGCGCTCGACCTCGGCGCGCATCGTTGTTGCGAATCCCGAATCCTCAAGGAGCAACTGAATGACCCACCCCAATATCCTCCCCGTCACCGATGCCAGTTTTCAGAGTCAGGTTGTGAGCGCGCCGGGGCCTGTGCTGGTCAAGTTCGAAGCCGAGTGGTGCGGACCGTGCAAGGCCATGAAACCGACGATCGAGGAGATCGCGACCGAGTACGCAGGGCGACTGACGATCGCGACGCTTGATATCGACCAGAACAATCAGACGCCGTATCGGCTGGGCGTGCGCGGCGTGCCGACCGTCATGTTGTTCAGGGATGGGCAAGTCGTCGGCCAGCAGGTGGGTTTGGCGCGCAAGTCTGATCTGACCGCACTGATCGACGCGCGGCTGAGCTAGCGGGAAGGGCCTCGCGAAAACGGCAGTTCGTCGCGCCGGATCGCCCATCGCGGAGTAAGCTGAGACTCTGTTTTTCCCGCAAAGGGGACGACAGTATCGGGGACGACTCAGGGGGGCGTTATCGCGACCAAATCACCGGGCGAGGGGTCGACCGGCGGCGTGACCAACTCGACGACCTCGCTCGCCGGCAGGGCGCACCGCAAGCCGCGCACGCTGACGCTGCAACTGAGCGCGTTGCCATGCGGTGCGTTGCTGGTGGATAGCAGCGGCCGTATCGCGGCCGCCAATGCGCGCGTCTCAAAAATATTCGGCGAAGCGCGTCGCGCGCTCCGTGGGCGCGAGATCAGCGCGCTGATTCCCGGCTGGACGACACAGTCGGCAGGCAAGCGCCGCATCGAATGTTCGGCGCAGCGAGCGGACGGCTCGCGATTCACCTTGCGATATTCTCGCAGCCCCGTTCTGTCGGACGGCGATGCGTTCACGCTCGTCGCAGTGATGGACGTCACGCGGCGCAAAGCAAATGAGATCGCCGTGCGTGACAGCGTCTACGGCTTTCGGCAGCTTGCCGAAGCATTGCCGCAAATGCTGTGGACCACGAGACCGGACGGCGCCGCCGAATTCGTCAGCCGCCGCATGACCGATTACACGGGCGTTCCGGCGGAGCAGCATCTGCGCGAGGGATGGCTCAACCTGGCGCATCCTGAGGATCGCGATCGCATCGGCGCCGAGTGGAAAAAGGCTGTTGCCGAATCGCGGACCTTTCATGGAGAGTTTCGCGTGCGGCGTCACGATGGGCAGTTTCGCTGGTGCGAATCGAACGCCGTGCCCGTACGCGATCGCGAGGGAAACGTCGTGCGCTGGTTCGGCCTCAACACCGACGTGCATGATGCGCGTGAGATGCGCATGGCGCTGCTCGAGGAACGCGATCGATTCTCAATGGTCGTGGCCAGCGCGCCGGGCGCGATTTATGCGTTTCGGATCGACGCGAACGGAGCGATGAGCTTTCCCTTCGCGAGCGCCGGCATCGGAGATCTGTTCGGTGTGACGTTCGAAGAACTCTCGCGAAGCGCCGAACCGGCCTGGGCCCGCGTGCACCCCGACGACGTCGGACGCATGCTGGAATCGATCACGCGCTCCGCTCAGACGCTCACGCCGTGGCGCGCTGAGTGGCGCGTCCTCAATCCACGGCGTGGCGAGATCTGGGTGGAGGGCCGTTCAGTACCGACTCGGGAGCAGGACGGCAGTACGCTCTGGTACGGCATCATCATCGACATCTCCGAACGCAAGCGCGCCGACGAGGAATTGCGTCGCTCGCAGGCGCGACTGCAGGCCGCCGTCATGGCGAGCGGCATCGGCACGTGGATCTGGGACGTCGATGCGAACCACATCTGGTGGGACGATGCGCTGCTGAAAATGTTCGATCGATCGCGTGAGGAGATCGAGCGCGGAGGCATCGAGGGCGCCGCCGAGTTCGTGCATCCTGAAGACCGCGCAGCGGTGGGACGCGCAATCGCGACGGCGCGCAGCGGTCGAACGGATGGTATGACTCTCGAGTACCGCACGGTGCGTCGCGACGGCGCTCTGCAGTGGATTGCGGTCAACGGGCGCGTGGATCGAGACGCGAGCGGCCGCATGGTGCGGATCACCGGCGCATGCATGGACATTACTGCGCGCAGACGCGTGGAAGAGTCGCAGCGCAACTCGCAGAAGGTCGAAGCGCTCGGAACTCTCGCCGGTGGAATCGCGCATGACTTCAACAACATCCTGCTCGCGATCACCGGCAACGCGCGTCTGGCGATGGTCGATCTGCCAGCCGATCATCCGGTGCGCGGCAATCTGATGGAGATCGACAAGGCGAGCGCGCGCGCAACCGATCTGGTGCAGCGCATTCTCGCGTTCGGCCGGCAAAGCGAACCGCGTCGCGAGGTGATGCAATTGCGTCCGACGATCGAGGAAGCGGTCAAGCTGCTGCGCGCCTCCTTGCCGGCCATGATCGAGATCAGATCATCTTTCGAGGCGAACTTACCCTCGGTTAACGCCGATTCCACGCAGATCCATCAGGTCATCATGAACCTGATCACAAATTCAGCGCACGCGATCGGCGATGAGGCCGGCGTCGTCACGGTGAGCCTCGATGCAGTGAACGTGCATGACAGCAATTCAGAGCTGCGCCAGCTTCGGCCCGGAACTTACGTGCGCCTCACCGTCAGCGATACCGGCGCCGGTATGGACGAAGCAACGCAGGCGCGCATTTTCGATCCCTTCTTTACGACCAAGCCGGCCGGCCAGGGCACAGGACTTGGCTTGAGCGTCGTGCACGGCATCATGCGCAGCCACGAAGGCGCCATTACGGTCGACAGCGCGCCCGGGCAGGGCGCTGCATTTCATTTGTACTTCCCTGCGGCCCGACCGGTCCTTCGCGACGCGCCCGAAGCGCCGCGCGAAGCCGTCAAAGGACGCGGCCAGCGCATCATGTATGTCGATGACGAGGAGGCGCTCGTCTATCTGACGACCCGCATGCTGCAGCGTCTGGGTTATCAGGTCAGCGGCTTCACGGACCCCGGCAAGGCCTTGCAGGCGTTTCAACAAAGTCCCGCTGGATACGATGTGGTCGTGACTGATCTGTCGATGCCTGGCATGTCCGGCTTTCATTTCGCGCGCGCACTGCTGGACGTGCGCGCCGATATTGCGGTTCTCATGACCTCGGGCTACGTCCGTCCGCAGGACCGCGAGACGGCGCGTGAACTCGGCGTTCGCGACCTGATCCTCAAGCCCGACACGATCGAAGAACTCGGACACTCACTCGCGCGGCTGTTCGAGAAGATCGAGTAACCACAGAAAAGGATGGAGTAACCACAAAGAACACAAAGAACACAAATATCAAAAGGAATGACTTGAATGGAGATTTGGATGGACTTTCATCCGCACGTTCTATTGTCTCGTTCCGATCTATGTGATCTCTGTCCCGCGGGATTTCCGTAGGGCATGTTCTTTGTGGTTACTCATCTTCCTGGTCTGGCGCCTCGTGTACCATCGGCTTCCCTGCGTTGCGCATCCAGACCTCCGTCCGATCATGACCTACGCCGCTATCACGGGTTGGGGCAAGTGCATGCCGCCCGCCATTCTCGATAACGCCGGACTCTCGACCTTCCTCGAAACGAACGACGAATGGATCGTCAGCCGCACGGGGATTCGCGAACGCCGCATCTCGCATATGCCGATGACCGCGCTTTCGCACGTCGCCGCTGCGCGTGCGCTCGCGTGCGCCGGGCTCGATGCAAAGGATCTCGATCTCATCGTGCTCGGTACGGTGTCGGCCGATGAGCATGTGCCGAATACGGCCTCCGCGGTCCAATTGCTGCTCGGCGCGACGAACGCCGCGGCCATGGACATCAACACCGCCTGCACCAGCTTTCTCTATGGCCTGTCGAGCGCGACCGCCATGGTGCGCACCGGCGTGGTGCGCAATGCTGTCGTGATCGGCGTCGAGGTCATCACGCCTTATATGGACTGGTCGAATCGCAATGTCGCCGTGTTGTTCGGCGACGGCGCGGCTGCCGTCGTCATTCAGGCGAGCGATGAGCCGCTTGGAGTTCTATCGGAGAAGCTCGGCTGCTACGCCGATGCGCGTCAGACGCTGCGCGTGCGCGGCATGGGCGCGATCTACACCAATGCCGGCCTGCAACTCGGCGACACGCATTGGGACTTTGAGGGCCAGGAGATCTTCAAGCGCGCGGTACACGGAATGTCGCTGGCCGCGCAAGGCGCACTCGAGCGAGCCGGGTTGTCGATCGACGACATCGATCTGGTCGTGCCGCATCAGGCGAATCTGCGCATCATCGAATCGGTCGCCAAGCGCGTCGGCGCGCCCATGGACCGCGTGTTCGTGACTGTGCAGCGTTACGGGAACATGTCCTCCGCGACTGTGCCGGTCGCACTGGTGGAGGCAATCGAGGAAGGGCGAGTCAAACCCGGCGCCCTCTTGATCACGCCCGCATTCGGCGCTGGCCTGACGTGGTGTGCGCACGTCATCCGCTGGGGAGACCGCGTGACGCCAATCGGCGTAGCAGACGTCGAACTGCCGCCCTGCACTCAGAGCGCCGTCGAGCTGGTGCGCAGGACGATCAACGGCAAGGGTCCCGGCGGATCAGGTCTCGACATTGCACTGCCCGGCGGGTGAGTTTGAAGAAGTGAGTCGTGAGTCGTGAGTCGTGAGTCGTGAGCCGTGAGCCGAAAGAGGCGTTCCGCCGATCCACGATTCACGCTGCGAAGCAGGATGCCGGATCTTTCGACTCACAACTCACTTACTGCTCACGACTTACAAATAACAGTTTCATCATCGAAGGAGAACAAAGTGCCCGGTAGCTTCCTGTTGCGCTCGAGTCTCGCCGTCCTCGTCTGCATCGCGTGGCTCGCGCCTCGCATCGACGCCGCTGAAAGCGTCGATCTCCTGATACGCAACGGCGTCATTTACGACGGCGGCGGTGGGGCTCCAGTGCGCGGCGATGTTGCGGTTCGCGACGGTCGCATCATTGCAGCCGGGCGACTATCGGACTACACGGCGAAGCAGGAACTGGATGCGCGCGGACTCGCCGTGTCGCCCGGGTTCATCAATATGCTGTCATGGGCGACGGATTCGCTGATCCACGACGGCCGCGGCATGAGCGACATCAAGCAGGGCGTCACGCTGGAAGTGTTCGGCGAGGGCAACTCGTATGGTCCTGTGAACGATCTCATCCGCGAGGAGATGCTGAAGACGCAGGGCGACATTCGCTATGACATCACCTGGACCACGCTTGGCGAGTACCTGGAATTCCTGGTGAAAAAGGGGGTTTCGCCGAATGTCGCATCGTTCGTCGGCGCGACCACCGTACGTTCGCATGAGCTGGGCTTCGAGGATCGTGCGCCGAACGCAGCAGAACTGAAGCGCATGCAGGAGCTGGTGCGCCAGGCGATGCGCGAAGGCGCACTTGGCGTTGGCAGCTCGCTGATCTACGCCCCGGCGTCGTACGCGAAGACAGATGAGCTGATTGCACTCGCGAAAGCGGCAGGCGAATTCCGCGGCGCTTACATCTCGCACATGCGCAGCGAAGGCGATCGCCTGCTCGAAGCGCTCGGTGAGTTGATCCGCATCGCGCGCGAAGCGAACGTGCCTGCAGAGGTTTATCACCTCAAGGCCGCGGGCCAGAAGAACTGGCCGAAGATGCGCGAAGCGATCGCGAAGATCGAAGCAGCGCGCGCCAGCGGCCTGAAGATCACAGCAGACATGTACACGTACACCGCAGGGGCAACCGGACTGGACGCCGCCATGCCGCCCTGGGTGCAGGAAGGCGGGATCGACGCATGGATAGGGCGATTGCAGGATCCGACGATTCGCAAACGCGTCATTCAGGAGATGCGCGCGCCGGCGGCAGATTGGGAAAGCCTGTTTCTCGCGGCTGGCTCCCCGGAGCGCGTGATCCTGATCGGCTTCAAGAACGAGAAGCTCAAACCCCTGACCGGCAAGACGCTCGCCGAAGTCGCCAAGCTGCGCGGCGTTTCGCCGGAGGACGCCGCGATCGATCTGGTGATCGAAGACCGCACGCGCGTCGGCACAGCCTACTTTCTGATGTCTGAAGACAATGTAAAGCTCGGGCTCTCGCAGCCGTGGGTAAGCATCGACTCAGATGCTGAGGCGCCCGCGCCGGAAGGGCCATTTCTCCTCAGCAATCCGCATCCGCGCGCCTATGGGAGTTTCGCGCGTTTTCTCGGGCGTTATGTGCGTGAACAGAAGGTGGCGACGCTGCAGGACGCAATCCGTCGCCTGACGCGCCTGCCGGCGCAGACTTTCAAACTGAAGGATCGCGGCTGTCTTGAAGTCGGCTGCCACGCCGATATCGTCATCTTCGATCCAGCGACGATTTCCGATCACGCTACCTTCGACAAGCCGCATCAATACGCGACGGGCGTACAGCACGTGTTCGTCAATGGCGTGCAGGTCCTGCGAGACGGCGAACACACCGGCGCGAAGCCCGGACAGGTCGTCAGAGGACCAGGTTGGGTGGGGTGGAAGCGCTAAAGCCATGGTTGTCCGTTCTGCGTTGTGCGCCAGGACATGCGCGTGCGTTCGGCGTAACGGACAACGGGGAACTGACAATGGACCACCCCACAGGGCGGTCTACCACCCGGCGACAGTTTCGTCGGCAGCGTGCGAGCGTTCGCGCTCCGCAATCCAGTCTTTCAGCGCGACGACATCGACCCCTTCCGGTGGAGTAGCCGCATTCGCATCTGCCCACGACTTCATCGCCCGCAGTAGCTTGTGCGCCTGCGCCTGATCGAGCGCATACAGCCTCAGGTAGTTGAACTTCGCCTCATCGATGCGGTTGAGTCCAAGGAACGCCTGTCCCTGATATTCGATTGCATGCGGGAAGTCGGAATGGATGCGCAGCGCCTGCTCGTAGGCTTCCAGCGCTGCGTAGTGTTGGCCGAGTTTGCGATTGGCGTAGCCGAGATAGGTATAGGCCTCGTGCATTGAGCGGTCGAACTCTACTGCAGTACCGAACTTCTTCAGTGCTGCTTCGTAAGACGCTCGCGCGCTGCGCAGGGCTGCAGTCTTCTCGCGCGGGAGCGTTGATGCGGAGGCAATGTTCTCCTGATGCTCCGCGCGCTGAATGAACGCATAACCCGCGTTGTACGCGTCGATGGCGCTGAGTTCATCCGTCAGGCTCGCCGCGGGCGTCGCCGCCCGCTCGCGCGGTCGATAGGCGCCGGGGCCGTCGGCGAGCGCACCGATTGCGGCGATCAGCAGGGCTGCTCCGGCAAGGAACGATCGCATGTGGGTGTTCATCTACTAGACTGTCAACGCGGAGTTCTCGCGCCGCATTCCCCTCTCCCCAACCCCCAACCCCTCTTCCCCGCAAGGGAGAGGGGCAGAGATCGCCGCCCTCCAATTGAAGGCTCCTCGTCCGGGTGTGGGGCGCAAAGCGCGCTCTGACTAATCACTAATCACTAGTCACCAGTCACTTCTGCATCAAAACCGCGACGCCGTCAGCTCGATGTCCGCGTCCTTCCATGCCGTTTTGAAATCCGCCTCGACCAGTTTCGCCTCGTCGTTCTTGCCCTGCGCGCGCAGCGCCTGCGCAAGTCCGAACAACGCCCAGCCGTTTTTCGGGTGACTGCGCAGATCATCCCAGTACACGACTTCGGCCTCCTTCGGCCGATCCGCCTGCAGCAGCACCGCCCCGAGAGAATGGCGGACTGGCTGATGCCAGTCCTCGGGTTCGGTGTACACAAGCGCGTCGTTGTAGCGCACGGCCTTGTCGAGATGCGTGATCGCCGTATCGTAGTCGCCCCTGGCTGCAGCGAGTTCCCCGTCGAGCACTTCGACCGCGACGCGCAGGACCGAGTCCGCGAGGTTGAGCGACATCGAGGACGGGGTTTCGATCAGCTTCGGATCCGCCGCGATCCTGCGCACCGCTTCGATCTCCTTGCTCGCTGCGTCGTAATCCCTCTTGCGCAGCAGCGCCATGCCGCGCGCGTAGTGGCGCACGCCGCGAGTGAACAGAGTGTCCGCCCGAGGCGCCGGTGCGGAGAGAATCTCGTCCCACTTGCCGAATCGAACCAGCGCGAGATCGGGTG
>JBOHZJ010000473.1:0-18961 GCA_050738395.1 Steroidobacter sp. | reverse complement strand
GGAGTTCTCTCTTGACTCGGACTAACCGCCAACCGCTAACCGCCAACCGCTTCCCTGGCGACCCCTGGAGCGACGCCATGCGGCGCGGCGACTTCGAATCCGCGTGGCGCATTTGCGATGCGATTCTCGACCGGCGCCGCGGCGTCGATTGCACGCGGCAACCACGCCATCTGCAATACGTGTGGGATGGCTCGCCGCTCGAGAACAGGCACGTCCTGGTGCGTTGCTATCACGGACTCGGCGACACGCTTCAGTTCGCGCGCCTGCTCGCGCCGCTGCGTGCGCGCGCGCGTCGCGTCACGTTATGGGTGCAACCAGCGCTTATCGACCTGCTGCAGAGTGTGCGCGGCGTAGACGAACTGCTGCCGCTGCACGATGACGCTCCGCGGATTGACTACGACGCAGACATCGAGCTCATGGAGCTGCCGCATGTGCTGCGCCTGCGGCTGAGCGATCTGCCTGGCGAGATCCCCTATGTATATGTGACGGCGCATGTAATGGCGGCGACCTCTCGCCCGCGATTTGCGCCTCGCGACCGACGAGCATCCGATCTGAGGATCGGATTGGTCTGGCGCAGCGGCGCCTGGAATCCACAACGCTCCATTCCCACAACCATGCTGGCGCCGCTCGGGGAAGTTCCGGGAGTCAGCTGGTACTCGCTGCAGCATCCCGCGGAGTCGCCCCCGTTCGATCTCATCGACCTCGCATGCCAGGACTTTCGTGAACTCGCCGTACGCATGCACACGTTGGACCTGGTGATCTCAGTCGACACGGCGAGCGCGCATCTGGCAGGTGCACTCGGCTTGCCGGTATGGACGCTCCTGCGGGATGACTGCGACTGGCGGTGGATGAGCGCGCAAACGATGACGCCCTGGTATCCGACGATGCGCTTGTTTCGCCAGCCGCGCAGCGGCGACTGGGAGGGCGTTATCGAGAACGTCGCGGCTGAGCTTTCCATTGCCCAGGCCGAGAAAACATCGAACCGCTATTCTCTCGCAGAGATCGCCGAGTACGCAGGAAGATAAGATCGTAGATCCTCTGGATCCATCCCACCCTTCTTCGAGAGTCTGCTCCTTCTCCCGTGGGAGAAGGCTGGGATGAGGGGTGGCTGCGTTGTCAGCATTCGTGCACACACTCCTGTTCGTCGCAGGTCGCGGCCTACTCCAGCGCGCGATACTCGTTCAGCCGGTTGTAGAGCGTCTTCAGGCTGATGCCGAGCACCGCGGCAGTGCGCGTCTTGTTGCCGTCGAAGCACTTCAACGTCTCGGTGATCACGACGCGCTCGACGGCGGCGAGCGACATGCCGGGCCGGAACGCAACTTCGCCGGCGGCTGGCGCAGCGATCGCCATGCTGGGTCCATAGGTTGTGGCGCCGCGCAGGTCGAGTTCGTCGTCCCCGAGAATGAAAGCGCGTTGCACGGTGTTGTACAGCTCGCGCACGTTGCCGGGCCAGCAGTGTTCGTGCAGATAACGCAGCGAGTCCAGCGACAGGCGCTTGCGAGCGCCGTCTACATCGTTCAGACGTTGCAGAAAATACCGTGCGAGCAATTCGACGTCGTTGCCACGCTGCCGCAGCGGCGGCGCTTCCAGATGAAACACGGCGAGTCGATACAGCAGATCGGCGCGCAGATGATTGTGAGCGATCGCATCGGGCAGCGAGCGATTGGTTGCGGCGATGACGCGTGCGTGCAGCGGGATGTCCCGGTCGCCGCCGACGCGGCATATGCCGCGCGATTCAAGCGCGCGCAGCAACTTCACCTGCATGTCGAGCGGCATCTCCGCTGCCTCATCAAGGAACAGCGTGCCCCGCCCTGCGCGCTCAAAGTAGCCGGCCTGGGAACGAATGGCCCCGGTAAAGCTGCCGCGTTCGTAACCGAACAGCTCCGCCTCGACGAGCGTCGCCGGAATCGCGCCGCAGTTGACCGCGACGAACGGCTGCTCGGCGCGCCCACTCAGAGAATGGATCGTCTCCGCAATGAGCTCCTTGCCGGTGCCGCTATCGCCGGTCAGCAGAACGCTGACGCCGGTCGGCGCCACACGCTCGATCCGCTCGAACAGCTCGCGCATCTGTGCGCATGCGCCAATCAGTTTGCCGAGACTGCTGCAGATCGGCGCATCGACGACTGTGCAAGCGGATCGGTTCGGGACGTGCTCGACCCAGCGGCCCTGTCCAGCGGCGTTTGCATTCACGGCGTCTCCTGAGAAAGTTCGCCGTGCGTGCGCGCATCAGCGCAGTAGGAGTGATGCGGAGTACGGCGCGAGGACCTTCTAACGTCATCGACGCCGACGAGGTTCCTTCTTACGCTTGCAATGCAGGAGCTTCCGCGGGCGCGAGCGCTTCGCGACGGTGAGCGGCCATCAGCTGTCGGAAATCCGGCGACGTTGCCGCCAACACAGCTGCGGGTCCCTGCGCAACGACACGGCCCTTGTGCATCACGATCACTTCATCGAAGCGATCGAGCAGATTCAGTCGATGGATGGACGACACCACGCAGGCATCGGAGAAGGCTGTAAACAGATTGTCGTACACGTCTGACTCGGTGCGCGGATCGAGGCTCGCCGTGGGCTCATCGAGCAGCAACAAGGCGCTGCCGCTCGCCGCCAGTACGCCGCGCGCGAGTGCAACTCGGGCGCGCTGACCGCCGGACCAGTTGGCGCCCCGTTCTGCGATGAGCGCGTTCAAACCCGCCTCGCTCACATCGACGAAATCATTGACGCGCGCCAGCTCCAGTGCGCGCGAGTACTCACTGGGTTGTGGAGATCCCGCGAGCGATTCGCACAACCCGAGATTCTCCGCGAGCGTGCCTTCGAATACTTCTGCATCCTGTGGAATGAGCGTAGTCGTGGCGCGCAGGTAGCGCGCCGCCTCGGTCGCCGACACAATCGCGGGGCCGTGACTCTGATCGATCACGATGCGCTCGGCTTCGTACAGGCCGCACAACACGCGCAGCAGCGTGCTCTTGCCGGAGCCACTGCCGCCAATCAGTGCATAACGCTTGCCGCGTTGCAGAGACAGCGAGACGTGATCGAGGGTCGGCCCTTCGGCGCGCGCCGCCGGATGGCGGAACACCACTTCACGAATCTCGCAGCGCTGCCAGGGTTCGCCCGCCATCGGCGAGCCGTGCGCGGATTGCACGACGGGCGCGTCACGGATGATGTCGCTGCTCGCGTAGTCCGCCTGCTGACGCGCGAACGTCTGAAAGTGCGATGCGACCGCAGAGATGACCCCGCCGGCCTGCAGCGAGTACTCCCACACCATGTACACGCTGCCCAGCATCACCACTTGCTGGTCCGCGCCCGCCGAGGGACCGCCAATCGCCAGCCACGCGAACAGCGCCACGAGACAGCAGCTCAATGTGCGGCTCGAGATGTCGACGGTGCACCACTTGGCCTCGTTCAGGAAGATTGAACGACGCATGGGTTCGAATATGGATTCCAGACGTCGCTGCAGCAGAGCGACGACCGCGCGCGCCTGGCGCAGCGCGAACAGCGTCGTCGAGTTGCTCAGCGAGTCGATGAGCGTCGCCGAGTAGCGGCGCTCTGCATCGTTTTCACGATGCGCAAGGCGGATCATCGCCCGGTCGAAGCCGATCACCGACAGACAGATGATGCAGAAGCCAACCACGGCGGTGACGCCAACCAGGGGCTCGAGCCACCACAGCGCCACGACCGGACCAATCAAGCGCACCGCGCTGTTGAGATAGATGAACTGACTCTGCGCAAAGGCCGACAGTGCATGACTACTCTGTTGAACGCGATGCGCCGTCGCGCCCGAATGATGCGCTTCGTGCCACGACAGCGGCAGCACCAGAAGGCGCTCGGTCAGCGACGTGGCGATTCGCCGCCGTACGGTGAGCGCAACATTGCGTTCGAGAATTCGGCCCGGACCGTGCAGCAGCCAACTTGCCGCAGTGGCGCCGATGACGAGAAGCAACCACAACCCGGCGTTTTCAAGACCGGCGGCGCCCTGCGCCTGCAGCGCGTTGATGGCGCGACCTGCAAGGTAGGGAACTGAGAGCAGCACGACCTGCGCCCCGACCAGCAACGCCATGCTGGCGAGCAGCATGCGCCGCTGTCCATGGGACTGGCGCCACAGCTCTTTATATAGATAGACGACGCCGCGGTTGTCGGCTGTTCTACCCTTTGTGTCGGTCCCGTCGGCCGGCGCACTCATGTTTCGATCGGATGCTCACGTGATGACGATGCGCTGCACTTTAGGGGTGAGCGCGCATCAAATAAGTGAGCCGATCAACTGTTTGCGATTACGTTCGCGGCTGAAACCGCCACGGCGCTGTCGGAAGTGTGAACCAGCGCCCAGCAGGGTATCGGAAAGGTTTTTCGATCGGCTGTCGATGGCCAGCGCTTTCCACGCCTCACTGGCGACGGGCGCTCGTTTGGGGGGTTAGCCCGGTTCTGGAGAACGCTTTTCAGGACCGTCACGTAGCATCGGCGTCAGAAGTGGCGCGCGGAGCGTCCAGCGTCGTTGTCGTTATAGCGCCGCGCCTCAACGGCGCTGCGTGCGGGGTGCTCCTCATCGCGCACCGCGCCGCTGAATCGAGCGCAGCTCTCCGCGCAACGTCGACAGGCCGCGGCGCACTCCTCAAGGTCGCTGATCCGCTCGCAACTTTCGGCGCAGTCGCGACACACGCTCGCGCACACGGCGCACACCTGCTCGTAGAGCGCGTAACCGGCGAGCATTGCGTCGGCCGTAGCCCGACACAGATCGGCGCACGCGAGCATCATCCGGAAGTGCGGCGGCTCGAGATGATCGCCGCCCTGCTCCAGACAATGCAGCATCGCCGTTCGCAGGCACAGCCGATGGCATCGCTCGCAATCCTCTATGCACCGCATCAACTCCTCGGAATCCACTTCCGCAGCGACCAGCATTTGCTGCTCCATGACTTTGGCTCCGCTGAATCGAGACGCGCCGTGGTGGTGCAATGCTCATGCCATGCGCGCAGCGCGTCCGGCGCATTGATCCGACGCAATGGCCGGGCGTGCGAGATTCGGCGCATGTGCGCGCGCCGCTCGACCATTAACGTACAAAGCTACTTTTGACAGCCAACTCTACAAAATCGGCTGAATTTACACAGCCGGGTGCGCGTCGCAACTTCATCGTCAGTCGCGCATTCTGCAGACGGTGTCCACTCATGAGCTCCAGCCCGCACCCTCCTCGATGAAGCAGGTCGTCGAACAGAATATCGACGCACTGCTTGCTCGTCAGCAACGTGAGGATCGCGAACGGGGCGTTCAGGACCGGCTTGCCGATGCGATCACGTGCTTTGCCGGGAGCCTGCGATTTGTCTAACTGCATGCGGCAGCCGTCGGCATCTGGGTGTGCCAACGTCGGCTGGACCCCGCTGCGCCCGACATCGAGCCGGGACAGGTGCTCGACACACTCGAAGAGAGGAAACGACAGTACGACAGTCGTCCATGAGCACTGTTAAATCGTTGCACCGACGTTGACAGATTAAGTCTTGCAGAGCACGCTGGCCGCTGTCTGAAAAAGGCACACCTCTCGAAAGGGAGGGTCGCAAAGCTACCGGTCTAAAGGGTTTCCTATGACAGCGGGGTTGCCAGCATGGACATCATCACGTCCGCGATCCGTTCGCCTGCCTTACGGCGTTCACGATCGACATCCCCCGATCTGATTGCATCGCATCCATAGCGCCTGCTGCGCGATGGCGGATTCCCGCCGCCGCGCGATCAACAGGCGCGCATCACAAGGGGAGCACCATGTCCATGACAGATCTTCTGGCGATCACGCCCTGGCCGACGTTATCTGCGCTGGTCTGGTTCGTCGTCTCGGTCGCGATCCTGTATCTCGCGCGACGCACGGCTCATCAGGCGATTCGCACCGCGACGGGCGCGTTCGCGCGCGGCTTGCGCCTGGCGGCGCATTCGGTTGCACACGCCAGGACGCGCCTCTCCGCTCGCAATCGAGAAGTGCTGCTCGCCGCCGGCCGCGAGGCGAAGGAACGCATCGTCGAGCGTGAGTTCGAACGTATGGGCGACAGCGTTCGCAAGGACCTGACGAATTATCCGGCGTTGCATCGCGCGCTGAGCGAATCGATCACGCGCATCGAAGACAATCACCAGAGCGCCGTCGACGTACCGCCGGAAGCGCCCGGATGGGTGCGCGCCGTGGAAGCTGTCGCACAACTCGATGTGCGCAATGGCGGCGGGGACGTTCTCGCCGACATCCACAAGTCGCTCGTCAAGGCGCACAAGGAAGCGATGGAAACCTATCGCACCGCCAGTGGTGAGCGTCACGCACTGCTGCGAAAGATGATGCCGGAGTGGCGTCAGATCCTGGACACGCTCGGCCGCGTCAACAAATCCGTCGAGAGCCTGCTGACGCGCGCCGTCGCCGTCGACCGACACATGCAGGAGTACGAAGACATCGTGCGCGGTCATGATCGTGCGGCATCGACGTTGTCGTCATCATCGGTCGTGCAGTTCTTCGTCTCGGCGCTGGTGATCGTCGTGGCGATCGGAGGCGCTGCGATCAACTTCTCGCTGATCGCGCGGCCGATGGCCGAGATGGTCGGCGGCACGAGCTACATCGGCGCGTTCCGCACAGCCGACGTCGCGGCGCTCGTGATCATCATGGTCGAGATCTCCATGGGACTGTTCCTCATGGAATCGCTGCGGATCACGCGGCTGTTTCCGGTCATCGGCGCCCTGCCCGACAAGACGCGCGTAAGGATGATCTGGATCACGTTCGCCATTCTCCTGCTGCTTGCTAGCGTCGAAGCAGGTCTCGCCTACATGCGCGAGGTGCTCTTGCAGGACGAACTCGCGACCGGCGCCCTGTTGCGCGGCGAGGCTGCCGGCGGATTGCAGAACGACTATCTGTGGATCACGACCGCAGCACAGATGGGGATGGGCTTCATTCTGCCGTTCGCGCTCGTGTTCATCGCGATACCGCTCGAGACCTTCGTCCACTCCCTGCGGACCGTGCTCGGACTGCTCGGCATTGCATCGCTCGGTGCGCTCGCGCTGCTTCTGCGCGTTCTCAGCCACGGCATGCGCCACCTCGGCACATTGGCCGAGCGACTCTACGACCTGCCGCTCTTCGTTCCGCTCTGGCTGGAAGCGAGAGCTTCAGCGGACGCCGCTCGCGCAAGCGAAGTCGGTGCGCTGCGGGAGGCGCAAACATGAAAGCCCTCATCATCACGGCCGTCGCTTTGCTGATCGGCGGGTGCTCGCCGTCGACGCCGCGCAACACGGGCGTCTATCTGCTGCTGGATACTTCGGGCACGTACCGGGGAGAGCTGCGCAAGGCTGAGAGCATCATCCTGTACATGTTGTCGCGGCTGGATTCGGCCGATTCTCTTGCGGTGGCGCGCATCGACACCGGGAGCTTCAGCGAAAAAGACATCATCGCGAAGACGACGTTCGATGATCGTCCCAGCACGGCCAACGGCCAGAAGCGCAAGTTCGCAGGCGAGGTAAAGACCTTCGTGGAGCAGTCGAGCGCCGCACCCTATACCGACATCACCGGCGGGCTGCTGCAGGCCATCGAGTTCCTCAACGAGAAGAATTCGGGCCGCAAGACCATCCTGATCTTCTCCGATCTCGAGGAGGATCTCGCGAAGGGCTACGTGCGCAACGTCCCGCTCGATCTCAAAGGCTTTGAGGTCGTGGCGCTCAATGTCACGAAACTGCGCTCCGACAATTTCGATCCGCGCGAGTATCTCTCCCGCGTGGACGCCTGGCGCACCCGGGTTGAACGCAGCGGTGGGCGCTGGCGGATGATCAACGACCTGGAGCGACTCGAGGGGTTGCTGTAGCAGGGGTGCTGAAAAGCTCCTTTCAACAGCCTGCGACCGGGCCACGGATGGCCGACGAAATCCAAACATTCCTATGTGTTCGCCCTATCCATGGACAGGGGGAGCGCTACGAAAAACACGCCCATGTCTTTTATTGAGATGACTCACGCGCCGAGCGCGCCGGCTGAATGCTCACAACCGGACGACTTGCCGCGCTCACCCACCGTTCGAAGTTTCGCAGTCGGCGATTCCGGGTTCCGCGGATGGGTCCAGTTCCGTTGCTGCTCCCGCAAGCGCAAATTCCGCAGCTCATGAAACTTCCGACCGATGCCGAAGCTTACGACTCTGACAGACGCATCCTCGAGCCGCAGATCGCAGGATCGCGTCATCTAACGAGCCAGTGTCCGGAGGAATGGCGATGCACGAGCGGGCGTTCGCAGCGATCCCGATCAACACGCGCGAGGTCAAGCCGCGCACCCGTGGACTCACCGAGATTCGCGGGTCCTACTACACGACAATCGGTCCGCGCTATCTCGAAGATCTGTTCGAGACCATGGGCGTGTATATCGATGGACTGAAGTTCGGCGGCGGTTCATTCGCGCTGCTGCCGCGCGAGAAGCTCGAAGAAATCATCGGGCTCGCCCATCGCTACGACATCTATGTCTCGACGGGCGGCTGGATCGAATACGTGTTACGCCGCGGCCCGGACGCCGTGGACGCCTATGTCGAGGAAGCCTCCCAGTTGGCCTTCGACATCGTGGAGATTTCGACCGGTTTCATCAGCCTGCCGCAGGACGATCTGCTGCGGCTCGTACAGAAAGTGCGACAAGCCGGCATGCGGGCGAAACCTGAACTCGGAATCCAGTTCGGCGCCGGCGGCGGCGTCACCTCCGCCCGAGAACTCGCAGCCGAAGGCGTGCGCGACGCGCAATGGGTTCTCGATCGCGGCCGGGCGTGTCTGGACGCAGGCGCGCAGATCATCATGATCGAATCGGAGGGCCTCACGGAAAACGTGGAGAGCTGGCGCACGGACGTCGTCGCGAAGATCATCGAAGGCCTCGGCGTCGAACGCGTGATGTTCGAAGCCGCCGATCCGCCTGTATTCGAGTGGTACATCAAGAACTACGGGATCGACGTAAACCTGTTCATCGATCACAGCCAGATCGTACAACTCGAATGCCTGCGCACAGGCATCTGGGGCGGTAAGAGCAGCTGGGGCCGTGTTGCAAGCTACAAGCCTGCGAGCGCGTGAGGAAGACGTCGCTTTTCGTCCGTCGTCGGACGACGCATCAGAATTCGTGGTCGAGGTAATCGATGAGCGGCTCGCCGCTACTTCTGAGCGCTGAGCGCCAGCTGCTTTTCCGCTCGCGCCGATCTCAACATCGCCATCGAGGCATAGAGAATCGCGACCACGACCAACCATCTCAACCAGTTCAGCGGCAGTTGCTTGACGATGAAAGCAGCGATCAACACGCCCGGGACGCCGCCCAACAGCAGTCCGAGCGCGGCGCGCAGATCGTAGCGACCGCTCGACACGAATTGCAGACCTGCCACCGGCATCAGAAAAGCGCAGGAGCCCATCATGATTGGAAACGCGGCAATCGGATTCATGCCAAGCAGGCTAACCAGAATCAGGCACGGAGCGTACAGGCCGACCCCGAGCGTCATCAGCGCACCGAGCAGAAAATTGACGCCGACCGCGACTGCCAACAGTACGCCGCGCAGCCCGAGTGCATCGCCGCCCGCCGGAATCAGCTGCAGATTCGCCAGTACGAAAAGGCTGGCTGCGACAAGCAGAGCACCGCCGACGCCGACCTGAATGGCGCGCCGCGGCAGTTTCGCGACGATGCCGGCGCCAATGCGGGCTCCGAAAACGGCTGCAGCGATCATCGCCACGAGCGTCAACGCGTCGACCTCAACCACCGCGATGAAAATGAGTCCCTGGAGCAGCGTCGGCAGCACGTGCCCCACGTTGAGCGTGCCCGGAATCCGTTCATCGGGAACGAGCCGCAGCAGTTTGAACACCGAAGTCGTCGGGGCGAACGAGCCGATGCCGAGCGTGTCGAAGAAGTTCGTTATGAATCCGATGCAGACGCGCAGCAGCCCCGGCGAGCGCTCGCCGTCCGGCGGTGCATCGCGACGCTCCAGCGAAAACCACCGCCACGCATAGAACAAGGCAAGCGCGACGAGAGCGCCAAGCAGTATCTGCGCAGTCAGGCTCAAGACACCCCCTCATGCAGGCGCGCTGCAGCGACTGCGTCTCCATGCGACGTTCCTTCGATCGTATGCAGATCAAGACCTGCAGCAGCGCTGAGAAGCTCATCGATGAACATTCACGGGACCTGATGAGTCGACCGATCGAGCTTCCTATCTGACTCCGGCATTCCGGCTGGAACGCGCCGGGTCCGCAGCCAGACGGCATGAGCCCAGCTCTTTTGGCTACTATCCCGCTGCCTGCACCGTTCAATCTACCAATTTCACCGGAGCTGCATCAGCGAATGTCAGTGGTATTCCTGTTTGGTCTGGTCGGTCTTCTCATCGGCGGCTTTCGCGGGCTGCTGGTAGGCGCGGCGCTCGGCTATGTGGCCAGCTGGATTCTGCGGGACGTCGTCGGCCGCAGACTTGCCCTGGTGCAGTCGCAGTTTCTCGATTCGACTTTCGCCGTGATGGGTGCGCTGTGCAAGGCGGACGGCGTCGTCACCCGCGATGAGATCGCGATTGCCGAGACCATGTTCACCCGGCTGCATCTTTCGGGCGAGCAGCGCGAGACAGCAAGAACCGCTTTCAACCGCGGCAAGGCGCCGGATTTCGATCTCGACGCCGAGGCGACGAAGTTTGCGCGCGTGTCCCACGGAAACCGGCCGCTCCTCGTGATGTTTCTGCAGATCCAGTGCGCAGCAGTCGCCGGCGACGGCGATGTGCATCCGGCCGAACACCAGCTGCTCGTTCGCGTCGCGCGCCTCCTCGGTCTGGCGGAGGCCGATGTTGCACAACTCGAAGCGCTGCTTCGAACCGGCGCCCGCGGCCCTTCGCCGCAGCAGAATGTCGATGATGCTTACGCGGCGCTGGGTCTGAGTTCGTCTGCGACCGATGTACAGATCAAACAGACCTATCGTCGCCTGATGAGCCAGAACCACCCGGACAAACTGGCAGGCAAAGGACTGCCCGAAAGCATGCGCGAAATGGCCGAAGAACGAACGCGCGAGATCAGCACTGCGTACGCAGTCATCAAGGAGGCTCGCGGATTTACCTGAGTTGCGACGGCTCTCTCCTGACTCCCGTGCGTGTTGACCTGAGCCTGAAACGATCCTTTCGATAAACTCAGGCGAACGGGGATGCGACAGGATTCAAAGAGTTTCTTCGTCTCTTCCGTTCGTTCTGAGATTTTATGGTCGAGTACAAGATGAAGGAGCGCTTCGAGCGGGCTCAGGGCGAACGGAACAGGAAGGCGATCAGTCAGCCGTCTCTCTCCCGTTCGCCCTGAGCCGTGTCGAAGGGTTCTTCAGTCTTGCGCGAATCTCAGGGCGAACGGAATTTGTGCAACCCGGTCGTGGGACGCCGCCCTGATGGTCGCCGCGTGATTGAACTGATCGCCGACGTCAACGGTCGCGCGCCTTGCGCCTTTTCCCCGCCGCTCGCGCCGGCTCGGCGATGCGCAAAGCGTGCGTTGATTTTACTTCTTCCATCACGAAGTAGGTCTGCGTCTGGCGCACGCCGCGCACGGCGACGATCTTGTCGCCGAGGACGCGACGGTACTCGTCCAAATCGCGAACCCGCGTCTTGACCAGATAGTCGAAGCCGCCCGCCACCATATGGCACTCGACGATTTCATCGACCGGCAGAATGGCTTCCTTGAACCGCTCGAATACATCGGGGGTTGTGTGATCGAGCGTGACTTCGGTGAAGGCGAGCATGTGCTGGCCCAGGCGGCGCGCGCTCAGCTTGGCGAAGTAGCCTTCGATGAAACCGTCGCGTTCGAGCCGCCGGACACGTTCGATGCAGGGCGTGAGCGTCAGATTCACGGTGCGTGCAAGCTCAGCTACCGTGAGCCGACCGTCTGACTGAAGCAGCGCGAGCAATTCGCGATCGACGCGATCCAGTTCGCGCGCGGGTTCTCCCGGATTGGCGTTCATAGTGGTTTATGCTTTTTTCGCGGCCCTCTTTGGCACATTACACTAGAGACAGATAAGTGGGGTAGCGCGTTATGCTTCGCGGTCACGGCTCGCGGTTCGGCTTTCCGGATAGTGAATCGTGGGTGCGCCCTGCAAGAATGTCGGGACGCTTCTGGCTCTTCACCAGTCACCAGTCACCGCAAAGAAATGTTCGACAATCCCTCCT
The DNA here is from genome assembly GCA_050738395.1 of Steroidobacter sp. Classification (GTDB taxonomy): domain Bacteria; phylum Pseudomonadota; class Gammaproteobacteria; order Steroidobacterales; family Steroidobacteraceae; genus Steroidobacter. Next base: position 6,848 of record JBOHZJ010000473.1, on the reverse strand, counting down.
TTGACGCTCACGAACGCGTGGTATTCCGGCACGACGCAGAGACCGGACTGCGCGCGATTATTGCAGTGCATTCAACTGTGCGCGGGCCAGGGGCCGGCGGCTGCCGTTTCTGGAACTACAACTCCTCCGCCGACGCGCTGACGGATGCGCTGCGCCTCTCGCGCGGCATGAGCTACAAGAACGCGATGGCGGATCTGCCGCTTGGCGGCGGCAAGGCAGTCGTGCTGGTTGATCCGAAGCAGTCGAAGTCGCCTGAGCTGCTGCGAGCGTTCGGCCGCTTCGTACATTCGCTCGGCGGTGCGTATGTGACTGCGGAGGATGTCGGCGCCAGTGTGGCCGACATGGAAGTCATCGCCACGCAGACGCCGTATGTGAGCGGTCTGCCGCGAACGGCAGTCGACGCAGACGGCAATCCCGGGCCGAAAACCGCGCTCGGCGTCTATCTCGGCCTCAAAGCCGCTGTGCGCTTCCGACTGAATCGCGACGACTTGAGCGGACTGTCCGTCGCGGTGCAGGGACTCGGCGGCGTCGGCTACGAACTGTGCCGTCTGCTTGCCGCTGACAACGCAAAGTTGCGGGTGGCGGATATTCGACCCGAGATCGTGCAACGCGCATGTGCTGAGTTCGGCGCGACCGCCGTGAACGCCGATGCGATTCTGTTTGAACGCGTCGACGTGCTCGCGCCCTGTGCGCTGGGCGCGGGATTCAATCAAACGACGATTGCGCGGCTGCAGACGAAGGTGATTGCGGGCGCAGCGAACAATCAACTTGCGACCGTGGAGGACGGCGCCCGGCTGCATGCCGCGAACGTGCTCTATGCACCTGACTATGTGATCAACGCCGGCGGCATCATCAGCGTCGGCCGGGAATATCTTGGCGGCGCAACCGTACAATCGATCGAGCAGGAGATCCGCAGGATTCCCGATCGACTGACCGAGATTTTCGAGCGATCCAGAGCCGCGCGACGACCGACGAGCGACATCGCCGATGAGATGGCGCGCGAGCGCCTGCAACGCAAGACAGTTCACTGATCGATATCCGCGATTCACGAGGCATGACATGAAATCACGCTTGCACGTACCTCGCCCGCCCGCGCGTCCGGGCGAAGCGCCGGATTTCAGCTATGTCGCGCTCTCGCCCGCCGGCGCCGTCGCGCGTCCCGATGTGAATGCGCCGCTGGCCGATGTCGAATATCTGTCGACAGGTCTGGTGCGCGTTCTGGACGACGAGCATCGTGCAATCGGACCGTGGGACCCTCATCTGCCGCACTCCGAACTCGAACTCGGCCTGCGCCACATGTTGCTCACGCGTCTGTTCGACGATCGCATGCATCGCGCACAGCGTCAGGGCAAGATCACCTTCTACATCAAGTCGACCGGCGAGGAAGCCGTCTCCGTTGCGCAGTGCATGGCGCTGCGCCCGGGAGACATGTTGTTTCCGTCGTATCGGAATCAGGGATTGCAGATCGCACGCGGTCGCAAGCTCGTCGATCTCATGTGTCAGGTGCTCTCGAACACGCGCGACATGTGCAAGGGCCGGCAGCTGCCGGTGATGTATCACTCGCGTGAGGGCAACCTGTTCTCGATCTCGGGCAACCTCGCCACGCAGTTTCCACAGGCGGTCGGGTGGGCGATGGCGGCGGCGATCAAGAATGAAGACCACATCGCTGCGAGCTGGATCGGCGACGGCAGCACGGCGGAAGCGGATTTCCATTACGCACTGTTGTTCGCACAGGTGTACCGGGCGCCGGTCATTCTCAACGTCGTCAACAATCAGTGGGCGATCTCGACGTTCCAGACGTTCGCCGGCGGCGAAGGCCGCTCGTTCGCCGCGCGCGGTCCGGGCTATGGCATCCCCGGAATTCGCGTCGATGGCAATGATTTTCTCGCTGTGTACGCGGTGACCCAGTGGGCCGCGGAACGCGCTCGCAGCGGCGCAGGCGCGACGCTGATCGAACTCGTCACGTATCGCGCCGCTCCGCATTCGACGAGCGACGACCCGTCGCGCTATCGACCCAAGGACGAATATGAGCGCTGGCCGCTTGGCGATCCTATCGAGAGACTCAAGTCGCACCTGATTGCACTCGGCGAGTGGTCCGAAGAACGTGAGGCGCGGCTCGTCAAGGAATGCGAAGAACAGGTCACCGCCGCATGGCGCGAAGCGAATACGTATGGCTCGCTGACCGATGGCCCGCAGCTCGATCCCGATACGCTCTTTGAAGACGTACTGAAGGAGCAGACGCCGAGTCTTGCGCGTCAGCGCCTGCAACTTGCGAAGGAGCGTAAGACGTGAAAACAATAGTCGAACGGATCTTCTTTCCCGGCAGTGACGCCGGCGATGCGCGTGAGACCATCTCGACAGAGGAGTGCTCGCTTCGGGAATACGACGCGGGTGGGAAGAATCCATGAGTCAGATGAACATGATTCAGGCGCTCAACTCCGCCATGGATGTGATGATGGCGCGCGATCCGAGCGTCGTCGTGATGGGCGAGGACGTGGGTTACTTCGGCGGCGTGTTCCGCACGACCGAAGGACTGCAACGCAAGTACGGAGAGCACCGCGTGCTCGATTCGCCCATCGCGGAAGGCGGCATCGTCGCCACCGCGATCGGCATGAGCGTGAACGGCCTGCGGCCCGTCGCCGAAATACAGTTTGCCGATTACATCTATCCCGCGTACGACCAGATCGTGAGCGAACTCGCGCGCCTGCGGTATCGCACCGGCGGCGATTTCTTTGCACCTGTCACGATCCGCACGCCGTGCGGCGGCGGCATCCGCGGCGGACAGACTCACTCGCAGAGCCCCGAAGCATTGTTCGCGCACGTGTGCGGCATCAAAGTCGTCATGCCGTCGAATCCTTACGACGCCAAGGGCCTGTTGATATCTGCGATCGAAGACGACGACCCGGTCGTGTTCTTCGAGCCGAAGCGGCTCTACAACGGACCGTTCGACGGCGATCCGAACAAGCCTGCCGTCGCGTGGAGCTCGCATCCGCAAGGCGATGTGCCCGAAGGCCACTATCGCGTGCCGATCGGCGCCGCGCAGGTCGTTCGATCCGGGGAGCAAGTGACGATTGTCACCTACGGAACGATGGTGCACGTATGTATGGCCGCCGCAGCATCCCTCGGCGTCGACGCCGAAGTGATCGACCTGCGCTCGATCGTGCCGCTCGATGTCGAGACGATCTGGAAATCGGTCAGGAAGACCGGCCGCTGCGTCGTTGCTCACGAAGCAACCCGCTTCGCAGGCTTCGGCGCCGAAATCCTGTCCACGATCCAGGAAGAATGCTTCTGGCATCTGGAGGCGCCGATCCAGCGCGTCGCCGGCTGGGACACGCCGTATCCTCACGCCTTCGAGTGGGAATATTTTCCGGGTCAGGCGCGTGTCGCTGCCGCGATCCGGGCTGCAATGGAATAAGCGATGAATACGCAGGTAAGAAAGCGATGAGCAGGCACGTCGTCAAGCTTCCGGATCTCGGCGAAGGCACGGTCTCTTCGGAAATCGTCGCGTGGCATGTGAAGGTCGGCGACGCGGTCGCCGAGGATCAGCCGATGGTTGAAATGGCGACCGACAAGGCGGTTGTCGAGATGCCGGCGCCGGTATCGGGCCGCGTGCTTTCTCTCGGCGGCCAACCCGGCGATCACATCGCAGTCGGCGCCGAGTTGATCGTGCTCGAAGCCGCGGACGGCGCCGCAGCCGCAACCCACGATCAAAAATCTACGCCGACTGCGGCGCCGGCGCCGGAAATGGGGACAGTCCCTATTTCCGCGACGCCGTTGAATCAGAAGAAAAAAGAGGAAACAGGGACTGTCCCCATTTCCGGTTCCGGTCGTGTAATGGCGTCGCCGGCGACACGCCGGCGGGCGCGCGAGGCCGGGATCGATCTCGCGTCAGTCGACGGGTCCGGCCGGGATGGGCGTATTCAACGTCAGGACCTGGATGCGGCGATCAGCGAACGCGCGCGACCAGGTGCACCGCGTCCACAACGGCCGGCGTCGGGAGGCGCGATTGAACCGCGCACCGAGACTGAAGAGATCCGCATCCTCGGCGTGCGTCGCGTCAGCGCACAACGCGTCGCCGACTCCAAGCGCAACATTCCGCACTTCGCGTATATCGAGGAAGTCGACGTCACCGAACTCGAGCGTTTGCGCCGTCATCTGAACAGCAAGGCGCCCAAAGGCTCGCCGGGACTCACGTACCTGCCGTTCCTGGCGATGGCGCTGGTGCGCGTCATCGACAAGCTGCCGAAGTGCAACGCGCGTTTCGACGCTGAACGCAACGTGCTGGTGCAGCATCGCGGCGTGCACATCGGCGTCGCGACGCAAACTGACACCGGATTGAAGGTGCCTGTCGTGCGCCATGCCGAAACAATGTCCCTGCACGAAATATCGGCGGAAATTCGTCGCGTGTCGGAAGCTGCGCGCAACGGCACGGCGAGCCGCAGCGAACTGGGCGGATCGACGATCACCATCACCAGCCTCGGCAAGCTGGGAGGCATCGTGTCGACGCCGATCATCAACGCACCCGAAGTCGCGATCATCGGCGTCAACAAGGCGATCGAACGACCGATGGTCTATCAGGGCGCCATCGCAGTGCGGCTGATGATGAATCTCTCCTCCTCCTTCGATCATCGCTTCGTCGATGGCTACGACGCGGCGGAAACAATCCAGGCGCTGAAAGAAAAACTGGAGCAACCGGCGACGATCTTCATCGCCGACTGAGTCGGCTCCGGTTCTGTAATCCATCGGCGTGTAGTCTGTAGCAGGAACGCGCAGCGAAGGATTTCGCGCGCAGTTCCGATGATCTGGCTACAGGCGACGTGTGGACCACTGAGCCCGCGTTCGCCGCTCCAATGCTGGGAACTCTCACCCGGCCTGACGCTTTCTTAAGACTGCAGATTGAGTGAGATGTATCGCGCAGTTCGCTGCATCGCACTTCAGTCCTTTCTTTTTTGCCGGGCGTTCGTCCATTCGCTCGCCTGAAGATAGCCCAAGAGACAGCTGGAGTAGCGCCATGGAAAATCAGCAAGATCAGCAAGAGTCGATGAGTGAGTCAGCCCGCGGAATCGCCGATCGCTTGCGCAGCGACGGCCGTCAGACGATCGAGAGCCGCAAGCGCTCCGCCGCCGATCAGATCGATGAGGTTGCGCAGGCTCTCAGCCGTGCGGGTGAGCAGCTCGATCAGAACCAGCCCACGCTCGCGGCGTATGCAACGCAGATCTCGACCAGCGTCGGGAATCTTGCGACACGTCTGCGGGACGGCAGTATCGAACAACTTCTCGACGACACTCGACAGATCGCACGCCGCAACCCGGGCCTGTTCATTCTCGGAGGCTTCGCGGTCGGCGTCGCGCTATCCCGATTCCTGAAGGCGTCCGAGCAGTCGATGCAGTCGGACCAGCAACAGGACTTTTCTTCGAACTTCGTCGACGCAACCACGACCCAGGAGGACTACCCCTCCCGGGCGTACTCGCCGTCGATGAGCTCGGATGACCAGACATACACACCCGGAAGCGGAGGTTGATCATGGCCGTTCATCCTTCCGGCGCCGCGCCGCGGGGCTCGCTCGAGCAGGAGTCCGCCTCGAATCTGCTGAGCCGACTGATATCCGACGCGACGGCGTTGGTGCGCAATGAGATGGCGCTCGCGAAAGCGGAGTTTCACGAAACCACCACGACGCTGAAGGCTGGGCTCGGCGCGATCGCCGTCGGCGGCGCAGTACTGCTTGCGGGCGTGCTTGCGTTGATCGCGGCGGTGATTCTGGCGCTCGCGCAGGTCGTCGAGCCGTGGATCGCCGCGTTAATCGTCGGCGCGTCGCTTGCGATCATCGGACTGGTGATGCTGCAGGCGGCGAAGAAGAAACTCGAACCAGGCAATCTCGCGCTGGATCGCACGCAGACTTCGCTCAGACGTGACGCCCAGGTGGTGGCACGGAAGACATGAGTCTCAAGGGAGAAATGTGATGAACGCCTCTACCGAAAATCGCGATCCCGCCGAACTCGAGCGCGAAGCGAGCGAAATCCGCGCCGATATGGATCGGACCCTCGATGCGCTCGAGCGCAAATTTTCCCCCGGCCAGCTACTCGATCGTTCGCTGAGTTACATGCGCGACCATGGCGGCGGCCTTACTCGCAATGTAGGAGACACCGTGAAACAGAATCCGATACCTGTGCTGATGACCGCAGCAGGCCTGGCGTGGCTGATCACGTCCAGCATCACTTCCCGCTCAAAGTCCGGCGGAATGTATTCGTCTGACTATGACGAGTACGCCGAGCCCGGCTTGCGCGACAAGCTGGGTGCAAAGCTGCAGGAAGGCCGCGATACCCTGGGCGAAAAACTGCACGAGGGCGCGGACGCGGCGAAGCGAACCTGGCGATCGTCGACGACGGCTGCGTCGGGCCGCACCTCGCAGGCCATGAATGCGGCACGCGCTCGAGCACAGCGGGCGCAGCAGCGCGCGCATGATCTGGTCGACGAACAACCTCTCGTGCTGGGCGCGCTGGCCCTCGCAGCGGGCGCACTCATCGGTGCGGCGCTGCCGACCACGCAGTACGAGAATCGTACCGTGGGTCCGGTCCGCGACCGCACGCTCGACAAGGCGAAGGAAGCTGGGGGACGTCAGTACCAGAATCTTCGCAGCAAACTCGAGCCGCACGAGGACGTCCAGGTCAGCGGTCGGACGAACTGAGGCGGCCAGAACTGAGCGCCCGGTGAGCTGAGCGCATGCTCACGATGATCTGCGGGTACGTCGATTCGGACGTACACATGAGCCGCGCAGCGCCCACGAGAGATCCTCACCCTTACCCTCTCCCTGCAGCAGGGAGAGGGTATGCGTGTTTTCGCTCTTCATC
>JBOHZJ010000472.1:0-11574 GCA_050738395.1 Steroidobacter sp. | reverse complement strand
GGTGAAACGTCTGCTGGGACAGGCCGATCGCGAAATGAAGCGGCTCTACGAACAGGGTGAAGTGCGCTACACCGACTCACCACCGCTCGAGCTGCTGAACAATCTGCTGTACTACGTCGCGCGCGCGCGCAGCTCAGGCGCACGCGTCGCCGCGGTGCGCGCCTCGTTCCGACTCACTGAACTGCTGCCCGTCGATCATCACATCGAAGAGGCGCGCGAGAGTCTGTCGGCGCCCTCGGTCAAACTGATGAAGACGGTTGCGGCCGCGATCAAGGAAGACCTGGGCCGCGTGAAGGACGCGCTCGATATTTTTGTGCGCCAGGGAGGCACGCAGGTCGATGAGCTCGCTCCGCAGCTGGAACTGCTGAAGAAAATCGGCGACACCCTCGGCGTACTGGGGCTCGGCGAGCTACGCGACAAAGTGCAGACCGAGACGACGGATCTGCAGTCGATCGTGACGCAACGTTCGCCGGCCAGCGAGGGCGCGTTGCTGCGCATGGCGGCGACGCTCATCAAGGTCGAAGACAGTCTCGATGAGCAGCTCGTCGGCATGATTTTGCCGAGCTCCGGTGAAGCGGGCGAGGCGCCGTCGAAGCCGGCCGGTCCCGATGAGATCGAGTTTCGCCAGGTCACCGAAGCGGTGCTGCGCGAATGCATCGTGAACATGGCGCGCATCAAGGAAGCGATCGCGCACTCGGTCGAGAAGCCGCGCGAGACGCAGGCGATCGATCAGATCCCGCAGCTCATGCGCGGCATTACCGCCGGCTTGCTCATGCTGGGCAAGACGCGCGTCGCCGAAATCATGGAAGGCATCGATCGGGCGCTCGCGCAATTCGTGCGCAGCGACGGAATGACCCTGGCGCAGGACGCGGTCGATCGACTGGCGGATGCGATCGTCGCCGTCGAGTACTACATGGAGACGTTGCAGGCCGGTCGCACCGATCCCTGGTACATGCTCGACAATGCCGAAACCTGCCTGCAGTTTCTCGCCGAAGCGCAGCCGGTGCCGCGCGTCGAGGCGTTCGAAGCAGATGCTCAGGATCACGCGCGTACGGTCGTCATCGAGCCCATGTCGATGTCCACCACCGTCGCCGCGCCGACCGAACACGAACGCACCGCTGTGCTCGATCGCTCGGCGCCTAAAACGCCTGTCGCGCCAGCCACGCAGTCCACGGTTGCGCCGGCTGTTGCAAAGGCGAAGGACCGTGAGATCGATCCGGAATTCCTCGAGCTGTTCATCGAAGAAGCGAAGGACGAAATCGCGAAGCTGAAGGAGCTCTTCCCGCGCTGGGACGCGAATCCGCAGGATCAGGACGCGCTCGTCAATGTGCGGCGCTCTTTCCACACGTTGAAGGGCTCGGGTCGGATGGTCGGTGCGCAACTGATCGGCGACTTCGCCTGGTCGGTCGAGAATCTCCTCAATCGCGTCATCAACAAGACCCTCGAGCGCACGCCCGACATGATGTCGGTGCTGCGGGACGCGGTCGCAGCAGTGCCCGAGCTGGTCGAGCAACTTGAAACCGGGCGCAATCCCGCCATCGATGTCGGCCGCATCATCGCTCGAGGCAATGAGATCGCAGGCGTGCGCAACGTTCCCGCTGCTCCGGGGGCGCCGCGTCGCGCGCCTGAGCCGCCAGTGCTCACGACGCCGGCGGTGCAGGGGTCGAAACCAGCGGAAAAAAAAACGGCCCCATCTCCGGTAGCCCCGCCGATGGATCCCACGCTGCACGACATCTACGCCAAAGAAACCGCGGGCCATCTCGCAACAATTCGTGAGTTCATCGCCGCCTGTGATCTGGCGAGCGCACCGTATCCGGTCACCGACGATCTGCATCGCTCCTGTCATACGTTGAGCGGCACGGCGAAGACTGCCGGCGCCCGACAGGGCATCAAGATTGCGGAGCCGCTGAACCGCTATATCCGCAAGCTCCACGACAACTCGGTGGGCATGTCGGCGGTCGGACTCAATGCGCTCAAGGATTCCGTCGCAGCCATTCAGCAGGTCGTCGATCACATCAGCGAGGACACCGGCTTTTTCCTCAATCACGGGCTGATCGTGGTGCGGCTCGTCGAGCTCGAGCAGGCGCTGGACGTGGAGATCTCGCGGCTCGCAGAAACGCTCGATGCAGCTACCGCGGGCGACGCGACGATGGAGAGTGCGGCGTTGTCCGTTACGCACGTCGTGGACGACTTCGCAGAGGAAGCGCACATCGAGATCATCCTCGAAGACTCGACTTCGGCGACCGACGTGTTCTCGGCCAATGAATTTGCGAGCGCGCTCGGCTCGACGCAGTCGCTTCCCGGGGACGATCCCGAGGTGATCGAGCTGGAGCCAACGGACGCCAGCACGCTCGCCATGATGAACTGGAGTTTCGATAATTTTCCTGCTTCGGGCGCGGCTGCGGAGAGCGCAGCGCCCGCGCACAACGGCTCGGAAGGCGAAACTTCGGCCGACGAAACCATCGAATCGATTGTTTACGAAGCGCCGGATGCAGACTCAGACATCGCCGTCGACGAAATCAGCGACATCGACGCTGCGCACGAGCTCGAGATAACACAGCGTTCGCTCTCACGGCTGGACGATACGTTGCAGCCCACCGAGATGATCGTGGAGACGGCTGCGTGGGCCGCTGAGTTCGAACCGCAGGTGCTGCCTGCCAGGTCGGCCGCCGATGAAGCGGATGATGCGGTCGTTCAGCGGGCGTCCGCGAGCGACGAATCGGAAACGGTCGAAAGCGTTGCGTTCTCGCCGCTGCCTGCGGTGGATGAACCCGCCGCAGATGAAATAACGAACCTGCTGGAGACGCCGGCGGAATCGGAGCCCGAATACGAGCCAGAATCCGTGCCTGCACCAGCAATGGCCGCGGCGCCAGCAGCCTTCGCACCGCCGCCTGCGGTTGCGGAAGAGGCGGCGGACGACGACGCCGACTTCGATCCGGAAGTCGCGGCAATCTTCACTGAGGAAGCCGCTGAGCTGCTCGAAACTGCGGATCAGTCCCTGTCGGCGTGGCGGCAGGATCGCGGCAACAGCGCGCTGGTCTTTGAACTGAAGCGCGTGGTGCACACCCTCAAGGGCGGCGCACGCATGGCTGGCATTCGCGCCATGGGCGATCTGACCCACGAGCTCGAGACGTTCATGCAGCTCGTCGAAGGCGGGCAGGTTCCGGCGGATCAGGTCGTGTTCGATGCGTTGCAGGCGAGCCTCGATGAGCTGCATCGGATGCGCGACGTCGTGAATCAGGGCGGACGCTGTGCGCCTGCGCGCGAATTGATGAACCGCATACGCGCCCTGGCCGGCCTTGAATCCGCGGAGGAGTCAACGCCTGCTGTGACGCCGAGTCCCGCACCGGAGATTTCACACGCGTCGCCGCTGGGGAATGAGCCCATCGAGGTCGAATACCCGCTGGAGACTGTAGCGAGCTCCGATACCGATCTGGTGCCGACGCTCACCGAATTCTTCGAACCGCCTGCACAGGCGGCGGACGAAGAAGTCGACTTCGACGTCGAGTTTGGCGCGGATGAGCTCGGCGCAGCCGCGCCGCGCGAGGCAGTGCGGCTCGAAGAGCCCGCCGCTGCTACCACGCCGGCCGAGCACTCGACGCTTGATGTTGCTTCGCTGTCGCCTGAACTGCCGCCGGACGCCGCTGAGGAAGTTGCGTCCGAACCGCAGGCGCCGGCGCTGCCCGGACGCGAGCCGCAGGCGCAGGAGCGCCAGGAATTCGCGCGCGTCGATGCGGATCTGCTCGATACGCTGCTCAACAACGCCGGTGAAGTCAGCATCTTCCGCTCGCGTCTCGAGCAGCAGGTCGGTTCGATCGAATTCAACCTGGCCGAACTGGGCCGCACGGTCACGCGTCTGAAGGACCAGCTGCGCAAGCTCGAGCTGGAAACCGAGGCGCAGATCCTTCATCGCCACGAGGAAGAGCATCCGGGCCGCGCGGATTTCGATCCACTGGAGCTCGACCGCTACTCGACGATTCAGCAGCTCTCGCGCGCGTTCGCCGAATCGGTAAGCGACGTGAGCAGCATCGAGGGGCTGCTCGAGAATCTGACGCGCGAAGCTCAGAATCTGCTGCTGCAGCAGTCGCGCGTAGTCACGGAAATGCAGAATGGCCTCATGCGCACGCGCATGGTGCCGTTCCAGCGCCATGTGCAGCGCCTGAGCCGACTGGTGCGTCAGGTCGCGGCGGACACCGACAAGCGCGCGGAGCTGGTCGTGGTCGGCGCCTCGGGCGAGCTCGATCGCCAGGTCCTCGAACGCATGTTGCCGCCGTTCGAACATATGCTGCGTAACTCCGTCGTGCACGGTATCGAAACGTCGCAGGAGCGCGTCGCGCGCGGCAAGCCTGAGAGCGGCACGATTCGCGTCGGTCTGCACAGGGAAGGCTCCGAGATGGTCATCGTCCTGGAAGACGACGGCCGCGGGATCGATGTCAATGCGGTGCGCGAGCGCGCGAAGGCGCGCGGTCTGTTACAGCCGGGACGTGTATTGAGCGATGAGGAAGCGCTGCAACTGATTCTCGAGCCGGGCTTCAGCACCGCGAGCACCGTCACGCAGCACGCCGGGCGCGGCGTGGGCATGGACGTGGTCGTCAACGAGATCAAGAAGCTCGGCGGCGCCCTGTTCACCGCGTCGCAGCCGGGGCAGGGCGTGAAGTTCACGATCCGCCTGCCATTCACGCTGGCGATCACGCAGGCGCTCATCGTACGCACCGGCGAGGAGCTATACGCACTGCCGCTGCCGTCGGTCGAAGGCGTCGCACGCGTGCCGCGCTCGGAGGTGCAAAAGCATCTGAGCGAGGAGTCGCCGACGTTCACCTACGGCGGCCAGATCTACCGCTTCCAGCACCTTGGCGCCTTCGTCGGCGGCGAACCCTCCGTGCTGCCGGAAGTCGATGTGTCCATACCGGTGATCCTGATTCGTGCGGGCGAGCATTCAACGGCCGTGGTGACCGATGAGCTCGTCGGCAGCCGCGAAATGGTGGTGAAGTCCGTGGGTCCGCAGATCGCGAGCATTCGCGGCATCGCCGGCGCGACGATCCTCGGCGACGGCCGCATCGTCATCATTCTGGATATGGGTGCGCTGGTGCGTTCGGAATGGCGCGGTCGATCGCTCGAAGCGCAGGGCCCGAAGCAGGACAAGCGAACCTTCGCGCTCGTAGTCGACGACTCGATTACGGTGCGTCGCGTGACGCAGCGCCTGCTCGAACGCAACGGCATGCGAGTCATGACCGCGAAGGACGGCGTCGATGCGTTGTCCATCCTGCAGGAGCATTTGCCGGACGTGATCCTGCTCGACATCGAAATGCCGCGCATGGACGGTTACGAACTCGCCTCGCACGTCCGCGCGGACGCGCGCATGGCCGATATCCCGATCGTCATGATCACGTCGCGCTCCGGCGAAAAGCATCGTGCGCGCGCCATCGAACTCGGCGTCAACGACTACCTGGGCAAGCCGTACCAGGAGAATCAGTTGCTCGATGCAATCGAGCCGCTGGTGGATGCACGGCGGAGAAAGGTGTCGTGAAGAAGGCTACAGGCTACAGGCTGCAGGCTACAGGTAATCCGGGATCGAGCGTCTCTGGCTGTGGCCTGTCGCCCGTTGCCTGTCGCCGGCGGCAAGCGCCATGAGCGATATCCCTTCCAACGAGCTCTACAGTCTGCTCGTCCCGCTCGCGCAGGAACGCCTGATCGTGCCGCGCGCCTGCGTGGCTGAGGTCATCACCTGGCAGGCGCCTGAGAAGATGGAGGGCGCGCCGGCGTGGTATCTCGGCACGATTCACTGGAGCGGCCGGCCCGTGCCGGTGATTTCCTTCGAAGCCGTTTGCGGACACACGCCGCCGCCGCCCGGCACGCGCACACGCATCGTCATCTTCGTTGCACTGAGCAATCAGATTACGGGCGGTTACTTCGGCGTCACAACGCAAGGCTTTCCGCAACTGGTGCGGGTAAACCCGGACGTCGTGAAGTCCGACGCCAGCCGCAGCTTCCCCGAACACGGCCCCATCCTCTGCCAGGTGCGGATGCTGAACGAGTCACCTCTGATCCCGGACTTCCAGCACCTCGAGCGGATGATCAGCGAGGAAACGCGCGCTGCGTAGCGGCCAGGATTCACCCGCCAGCTACTAGCTACTAGCTGCTAGCCAGAGGGCTGGCGTTTCGAGTTCTGGTCTTCTGGCTAGCAGCTAGTAACTAGCAGCTTCTTTTCTTAGCTACTGCAAATCCCCCCACAACGCCTGCAGCACGCTCAGCGCCACGACGGCTGCTGTTTCAGTCCGGAGCACGCGCGGGCCGAGACGCACCGGTACGAAGCCGGCCTTTTGCGCAGCGACCAGTTCATCGTCGTCCAGTCCGCCTTCGGGGCCGATCAGTAGCTCGACCTTCGTTGGCAAACTCGTCAGCCCCGCGAGCGAGCCGGGCGCGGAGGGGCTCAGGACGAGTCGCAGTCCTTCCTTGCGAGTGTTGGCCAGATAGTTCTTCAATGTCACAGGCGGGGCGACGTTCGGAATTCTCGAACGACCGCATTGTTCGCACGCACCCACCACGATGGCGCGCCAGTGGCCCTGCTTCTTTTCGGCCTGCTTCTCATCGAGACGCACCACGCTGCGCGCTGTCAGCACCGGAGCGATCGATGCGACCCCAAGCTCCGTCGCCTTCTGCAGCGTCCAATCCATGCGCTCGCTGCGCGACACACCTTGTACGAGCGTGATGCGCAACGACGACTCGGCCGTTCCGGGCGTGTGTGCGCCGAGTCGAACCGTGACGCGATCGCCTGCAGCGCTCGTGATCTCCGCCTGATAGTCGCCGCCCGCGCCGTCGAACACACTGAGCGGAGCGCCTTCGCGCATACGCAGCACGCGGGCTACGTGGTAAGCCCCTGCCGCAGGCAGATTCACTTCAGCGCCGCTCGCAAGCGGGCCATCACAGAAGATTCGATTCAGTCGCATGCGCCTTCTGGCTTATCGGTTCATGAAGAACAGAGATGTCCCGGGAAATCCCCTCATGATTCTTCGCAGTTAAAGCAAGCATTGTGCCGGCGGAGGCCAAAATGCAAACTCCCGCGCCATGCGCCGCATGCACACTGAATCAGCCATCGATGCAGCAACCGGTTTGCACGCGCGCGCGCGACAGGTCCCATCACCGAACGTCGATGAACGCCCGGGGCGCGTTGCACCGGATCTGATCGTGGTGCACGGGATCAGCTTGCCGCCGGGCGAATTTGGCGGATCGTGGATCGATCATCTCTTCACCAACACATTGCCGCGCGCAGCGCACCCGTACTTTGCCGAAGTGGCGGACCTCAAAGTTTCTTCGCACCTGGTCATTCGCCGCGCTGGCGAAATCGTTCAATACGCGCCGTTTCATCTGCGCGCCTGGCATGCCGGGCGGTCAAGTTTCCAGGGGCGCGAGCGCTGCAACGATTTTTCGATCGGCATCGAGCTCGAAGGTACGGACGGCGATGCGTATGAGCCTGCGCAGTATCGAGTGCTGAGCGAAACGATTCTTGCGCTATGCGACGCGTACCCCTCGCTCTCCACCGAGCGCGTCGTGGGCCACAGCGATATCGCGCCCGGCCGCAAGAGCGATCCGGGTCCGGCGTTCGACTGGCCGAGGCTGCGAGCGCTGCTGCGTGCGATGAGCGGACAGCGGACAGCGGATAGCGGACAGTGAAAAGGCAACAGCCGAGCGAACGCGCAGAGCATTCAATGGAAATTCTCCGTTCTGACTCGCTGTCCGCTGTCTTCACCGTCCGCCGTCCGCCGTTCACCCTCTGCCTCGCGGCGGCGATGATCCTCGGAGTACAGGTGAGCGCCATCAGTGCTGAGACGCTGCGGCCGGCGCAACGCATCGTCAGTCTCGCGCCGCATCTCACTGAGCTCGCGTTTTCCGCCGGCGCGGGTGATCGGATCGTCGGCACGGTCGAGTACAGCGACCATCCTGCAGCGGCCCGCAGGATTCCACGCATCGGCGATGCATTCCGCGTCGATCTGGAGCGAGTGCTCGCGTTGCGGCCCGACGTCGTACTGGTGTGGGAATCCGGTACGCCGGTGCAGACGATCAAGCGAATGAAGGCGCTTGGGCTCGAGGTGATTCCGATCGCGACGAGCCGTCTGAAGGAGATCGCCGCGGCGCTGGGTACGATCGGCGACATCGCGGGTACGCAGGTTGCGGCGTCGCAGGCCGCCATGCAATTCACGACGCAGATCAGTTCGCTGCGAAATCGATACCAGGGCCGGGCGCCGGTGAGCGTCTTCGTACAGGTGAACGATCGGCCGATCTACACGATCAACAGCGCGCAGATCATGAGCGAAGTCGTCGAGCTGTGCGGCGGCCGAAATGTGTTTGCGCAGCTCAATGAACTCGCGCCGATCGTCAGCATCGAGGCTGTCATCGCGGCGAACCCGCAGGTGATTCTGGCGACCAACGACACCGTGCCGGACGCAGCATCGCACTGGCGTCGCTGGCGGCATATCGCAGCAGTGAAAACCGACAACGTTTACACGATCTCGTCCGATGACGTCGCACGCGCGACGATGCGGCTCGCCGCCGGCGCTGCGCACGTGTGTCGCACTCTGGATACGGCGCGGGAGCGCTACAGAAAGGAGGGAAATGGGGACAGTCCCCATTTTCAGTCGAAAGGACAAAAAAATGGGGACAGTCCCCGATGACTCGATCCGCGACGGTTGTCTTCACCTTGCTGTTCTTCGCCGCAGCGCTGCTGACGCTCGGCGCATGGGCCGCCCGGCGCACGCATAACGCCGCTGATTTCGTGCTGGCGAATCGGCGATTGGGCGTGTGGTTCACTGCGCTTGGCTACAGCGCGAACGTGCTCAATGCGTGGATGCTGCTGTTGATGAGCGCGGCCGCGTTCGTCTGGGGCCTGGCGGCGCTCTGGTTGTGGGCTGCGGCCCTGTTCGGTTGCATCGTGAACCTGTTCTACGTCGCGCCGCGCCTGCGCATCGCATCCGCAGGGCAGGGCGCGGTCACGGTCATCCAGGTACTGAGCGCGGACGCAGGCGATCGGTTGCAGCCCGTCGTCGTGCGCAGCGCCGTATTCATCACAG
Source organism: Steroidobacter sp. (assembly GCA_050738395.1). Taxonomy (GTDB): domain Bacteria; phylum Pseudomonadota; class Gammaproteobacteria; order Steroidobacterales; family Steroidobacteraceae; genus Steroidobacter. The sequence continues at coordinate 2,509 of JBOHZJ010000472.1, read as the reverse complement.
TAGCAATGTTGCTGCTGCAAACGGGCGTATCGGTGCGCGCGGCGGGGGAAGTCCTGGTCAGCGATTATGGCTTCGATTATGTCGGCAGCATCGTGCTTTGCGTCGCTGTGGTCAGCGTCTGCATCTTCGCTGGCGGAATGCGCGCAGCGGCCGCCAGCGACGTTGCCCAAAGCGTGCTTTTGATGGTCGTTGGACTGCTGTTGTTGGCCCCGGCGATGGCGGCCATCGGCGGTGTCGAGCAATTGCAAATCGCGATTGCGGCACTGGATCCGACCTGGACCGACGCCTTCGCCGGCAAGACGGGCATCGTGGCGATCGCATTCTCGGCCGGCGGCGTCGGCTTTGGGCTCGCAATGATCGGCCAGCCGCAGGCGCTCAATCGTTTCATGGCCGTACGCGACGAGGCGACGCTGCAGCGGGGGCGATGGATCGCGCTCGTCTGGGCTGCGCTGCTGCTCGCCGTAGTGCTCGTGGTCGGCTGGGCGGCGCACGTGTTGTATGCGGGACTCGAACGGCCCGAGCACGCATTGCTCGCGATCGCGACGCGGCCCCTGCCTCCGTGGCTCTCGGCGATCCTCGTGCTCGCGATTCTCGCCGCCATCGTCCTCAGCATCGGCAGCCCGTTGCTGGTGATCGCATCGAGCCTTGCCGCGGATCTGAAGCGCGGCAGCGCTCCAGCGTCGCTGGTATGGCTGAAGGTCGCCGTGGTCGTCGCGGCTGTGCTCGCGTTCCTGATCGGCGTGTACGCGCCCGGCGGGATTCTGGATCTTTCGCTGTTTGCGTTTACGACCCTGGGCGCCGCATTGGGCCCGCTGGTGCTGGTGCGCCTGAGCGGCAAGCGCATCCGCCCGGGATCGACGCTGGGCGCAATGTGGTCTGCCTTCGTGTTGTCCGTGTTATTTCACTTGTTGCCCGATTCGCCGGGAGATTTTCTCGAGCGTGTGCTGCCGTTCGTCGCCGCGCTCGGCATTGCGCTTACGGGCGGCGAACGCCGGCGCAATCCAGATCGGGCGGATCGTGCGCAGGAGACGGTGCACGATCGGATTCCTATATGAGTAGGTCGGTCGATCAATGTTCCCGACAAGATCGGCACTCCCCACATCCGTGTAGGTCGGAATTCATTCCGACAACAAGAAGTCGGGTTGAAAGCCGACCTACCTGAATGGTGCGGAAGAAGAGCAAACGAAAGGACGCCGCTGCGCGAGTCGCGTCTGAGCGCACGTCCGCTACCGACGCGGAGCGCATTCTCGCGACCATCAAGCGCATTCCGCGCGGACGCGTGAGTACATATGGAGACGTCGCCGATGCGGCTGGATTGCCGCGACGCGCGCGACTGGTGGGCACGGTGCTGCGGCAGACTACGGCGCGCGTGCCCTGGCAACGCGTGATCAATGCGAGCGGGCGAATTTCGTTTCCGCTCGGCAGTGAGGCCTATTCACGGCAACGCAAACGGCTCGAAGGCGAAGGTGTTGTATTCGCCGGCGGTCGAATCGATCTCAAGCATTACGGCTGGCCGCCGCGAGCCGAGCAGCTCGATGAATTCCTGTGGAAGCCGCGTTAACCGGTCGTTGCAGCTGATTTCCGGGAGCCCTGTCGGTCGGATTTCAACCCGACAACAGATTCAGACTGAAAGCCCGACCTACAACGGCGACGGGTAACCCGAATCGCCGCCGCCGCCGTTGGTATGTGCAAGGAACGCGAGTTGCGCGTTCATCACACAGGAACGGCTCTCATGAAATCCCTGCTGCGCGGCGGCTCCCTGTTGATCGTTACCGCAATCGTTTCGGCGTGTGCGGCTCATCGGGAGGAAGACAAAGCTGCAACAAATCCGCCGGCGGATCAGCGGGCCGTCACCGCAGCCCGAGAAAGTGAACTGCACTCGTCTGGGGCGATTGTCGAGGTCGCCGTCACTGCGACCAAGTCGCATGCGGCCAGTCACGACTTCGCGAGCCCGATCGCCGTCGCGTCGGGCGTGGCGATTGCGCCGGCTAGTCCGTGTTGCACGCCCATCTACCAGCAGCCCGCCAACACTGAACGCTATCAGCATCTCGACGACAATCCGGTGCATCTCGTTGCCGAACAGCCCGTTTCCACGTTCTCCATCGATGTCGACACGGGCGCCTATGCAAACGTGCGCCGCTTCCTGAACGCTGGTCAGTTGCCGCCGCAGGACGCAGTGCGGGTCGAGGAGATGATCAACTACTTCGACTATCACTACGCGCCGCCCGCCAATCGTGAGACGCCATTTCGGGTTGCAACCGAGCTCGCGCCAGCGCCGTGGAATTCGCAGGCGCTGCTACTGCGGATCGGAATCAAAGGTTTCGAGATTGCCGCCGCCGATCGCCCGCCGGCGAACCTGGTGTTCCTGATCGACGTGTCGGGCTCGATGCAGACGCCGGAAAAACTGCCGCTGCTCAAAAACGCCTTTCGTCTGCTGACCGACCAGTTGACCGCCCGCGATCGAGTATCGATGGTCGTTTATGCGGGCAGTTCCGGCGTCGTGCTGGAG
>JBOHZJ010000471.1:0-32409 GCA_050738395.1 Steroidobacter sp. | reverse complement strand
TCACCATCCAGTCATCAACACATATCCAAACCGTATTTCGCCTCATTCTGGCCGGCGGCTAGAGTCGGGCGCATGTATCAGTACGATCAGATCGATCAACAGCTCGTGAATGAGCGTGTCGCGCAGTTCCGCGATCAGACTCGCCGCTTCCTCGCCGGGCAACTTGCAGAAGACGATTTTCGCTCGTTGCGCCTGCGCAATGGCCTCTACATCCAGCGTCATGCGCCCATGCTGCGCGTCTCCATTCCTTATGGGCTGCTGTCGACGCGGCAGGTGCGGATGCTCGCGCGCATCTCACGCGAGTTTGACCGAGGTTATGGCCACTTCACGACGCGGCAGAACATCCAGTACAACTGGCCGAAGCTGGAGACGGTCCCCGACATCCTGGAACTGCTCGCGAGCGTGCAGATGCATGCCATTCAGACGAGCGGCAACTGCATTCGCAACGTCACGGCGGATCATCTCGCCGGTGTCGCGCCGGACGAACTCGAAGACCCGCGACCGTGGTGCGAGTACATCCGTCAGTGGGCGACCTTGCATCCCGAATTCTCGTATCTGCCGCGCAAGTTCAAGATCGCAGTGACGGGTTCGCCGCAGGATCGCGCCGCCTCGAAGGTGCACGATATTGGTTTACATCTGGTCCGCAACGCTGAAGGCGAGGTGGGTTTCGAGGTGCTGGTCGGCGGCGGTCTGGGACGCGCGCCGATGATCGGACATGTGATCCGTGAGTTCCTGCCGAAACAGGATCTGCTTGGCTATCTGGAAGCGATCCTGCGCGTCTACAACCTCGAAGGTCGACGCGACAATATCCACAAGGCCCGCATCAAGATTCTCGTGAAGGCCGTCGGCCCGCAGAAGTTTCGCGAGATGGTCGAGGCGGAGTGGCTGGCGTCCCGAGAGACTGCGCCTGTCTATGATGCGGCCGAGGTCGAACGCATCAAGGCCTGCTTCACGCCGCCCAACTACGAGCGTCTGCATGACGAAGACGCGGCGTCCGGGAAGTCCCCTGAATTTCGCAACTGGTATCAGCGCAATACCAAGCGCCACAAGGTTGCTGGCTATCGTGTGGTCTTCGTGTCGCTGAAGTCGCCGCAGCGCCCGCCTGGCGACATTACCGCCGATGAGATGGAGCGCGTCGCGGATCTCGCGGATCAGTATTCGCTGGGGTTCGTGCGCTCGACGCACGATCAGAATCTGTTGTTCGCCGATGTGCGTCAGCGCGATCTGTTCGCGGTCTGGAGCGCGCTCAAGGCATTCGATCTGGCGACCCCGAACATTGGCACGCTGACGGACATGATCTGCTGCCCCGGCCTCGATTTCTGCGCATTGGCGAATGCGACCTCGATTCCGATCGCCAAACAGATCAACGAGCGCTTCGATGACCTCGACTATCTCTACGATCTCGGCGAGATTCAACTGAAGATGTCCGGCTGCATGAACGCGTGCGGCCATCACTCGGTTGGCCACATCGGCATCCTCGGCGTCGATAAGGGGGGCGAGGAGTGGTATCAGATTACGCTGGGCGGCTCGGCCAGCGGTCCGGATGCGGCGATCGGACAAGTCATCGGGCCCTCTGTCGCGCATGCGGAAGTTGCGGAGACGATCGATCGGATTCTCAGCGTGTATCTGGCTGAACGGCAAGAAAGCGAACGCTTCATCGACACGTTCCGCCGCATCGGTGTTGCACCTTTCAAGGCACGAGTCTATGCGCCGTCTCATAAAGCAGCGTGACATCACCGTCGATGAATGGCGCTATGCGGATGAAGATCCGCAGGGTCGCGTACGTGCACTGATCCTCCCGTTCGCGCGCTGGAAGCAAGAACGCGAGCGCTGGTGGCTCTGGGATGGGCGCCTCGGCGTGCGTCTCGGGCCGACTGATCCGGTCGCCGCGCTCGAACATGACTTTCTGCGCATCAGCCTTGTCGCGGTCGAGTTCGGCGGCCTTGCGGAAGGCCGCGGCTACAGTCAGGCGCAGATCCTGCGCAAGCGCTACAAGTTCACCGGCGAGCTGCGCGCGGTGGGCAAGATTCAGCGCGATCAGTTGTTCTATATGTCGCGCTGCGGCTTCGACGCCTTCGAGTTGCCGGAGGGTGCGGATCTGCAGCTTGCGCTCACGGCGTTCGATGACTTCTCGGTGGCGTATCAGGGTGCAGTGGATTCCGAGGTCGCGCCGCTGCGCCGCGCGAGCTGAGTAAGACAGGAAGCGGTTGGCGGGGTACCCAGAGCGCGCCTGCGTGCTTGCACCTTCCGATACACACCAACCGCTAATCGCCGGTTTACGGTACCTTCGCGGCCCATGCAGCAGCTGCCCGGTACTTCATTTCCTGGATTCGCGGCCCTATCGAGCTCGCCCAAAGCCTCGCTGATCATTGTTCACGGGCTCGCGGAATACGCCGCGCGCTATGAAGGCGTTGCCCGAACGCTCAGCGAACGCGGCGTCTCATGTTTCGCGTTCGATCAGCAGGGTCATGGCGACAGGACAGGCCCGAGAACGCACGTCGCGCACTTCGATGCGTTCGTCGACGAGCTGTCCGTTGTCATCGGCGCCGTACGTGCGAGCCAGGCTGAGGCGCCGCTGTTCGTCTGGGGTCACAGCATGGGTGCAATCGTCGCCACGCGTGCAGCATCCATGTCGACCACAGCGCTCGACGGCGTCATCACTTCGAGCAACTCCCTTGAAGTGTTCCGGCGCGGCGCGAATCCGCTCAATCCGTTCTTTCGTCTCGCAGCGAGAGTCGCGCCTCGCGTGCGCATCCCACTTGGGCTCGATGCCGCAAAGATCTCCACCGTGGAGTCTGTTCAACGCGCCTATGCGACTGATCCGCGGATCCCGTCCTCGGCCAGCCTGCGTCTGATCGTCGAGTTCGCGAAGGCTTGTGAGCGGTGCCGTGAGGCTGCGCCACGACTCACGACTCCGTGGTTGGTCGTGCACGGCGAGGCGGACGAGATTGCGCCATCCCACGGCTCGCAGGTTCTATTCGATTTGCTTGGATCAGCCGACAAGAAGCTGGTGATCTACCCTGGACTGCGTCATGAGGTTCACAACGAACGACCCGCAGCGCGGGCCGCATTCATCGATCTGCTGGCGCACTGGACGCTCGAGCGCGCACGGCGCAAGAATGAAAACTGACTAGCCGGCGGACTGGCGAACCGGCTCACCGGTCAACTGGCCAGAAAGGACTCGCGCCCATTGGCCAGACAGCCAGTCGGCCACTTCACAGACACAAGGAATCACATGGAACTCAAAGACGGGGTCTGCATCGTCACCGGGTCGGCAACGGGTATCGGAGCGGCGTGCGTGATCGAACTTGCGCGGCGCGGATGTCGCAGCGTGATCAACTACACGAAGAGCGAAGCGGAAGCGAAAGAAACCGCCCGCGAATGCGAGAAGCACGGAACCGAGACGCTGCTCGTACGTGCGAACGTCGCAGAGGACGCGGATTGCCGTCGTATGGCGGACGCCGCGCTGGAAAAGTGGGGCCGGATAGATGGTCTGGTCAATAACGCCGGGACCACCAAGGTTGCATTCAATCATGCGGACCTCAACGCGCTCAGTGCGAGCGACTTTCAGAACGTCTACGCAGTGAACGTGGTCGGCGCCTTCCAGATGATTCGCGCAGTCGAGCCGACGATGCGCCAGCAGGGCAAGGGCGCGGTCGTAAATGTCTCCTCCATCGCCGCCGTGATGGGCATCGGCACCTCAGTCGCCTACGCCGCCTCCAAGGGCGCCCTGAATACGATGACTTTGTCGCTCGCGCGCGTGCTCGGTCCGCAGATACGCGTGAACGCAGTCTGTCCGGGGTTCGTGGAAACGCGCTGGCTCGCCGAGGCTCTGGGCGACCGCTATGACGCTGTGAAGTCCCGTTCAGTGGGGAATGCGCCGCTACAGAAGGTGTGCACCCCGGAAGACGTGGCGCGCACGGTGATCTGGTTGCTGGAAGGCGCGGACCTCGTCACTGGCGAGTTCATCATCGTCGACGGCGGCAGCCACCTGGGCGGCTCTCCTGCGAAGGCAAGATGAGGGGAGATGCGGAGCCGCGAAAGACCGCAAAAAAATGAATAATGCGATCCCATCCCTTCAGAGTCTGATGGCTGATTTTCCGAGCCGCGGTTATCTCTTTTGTGCGGTCTTTCGCGGCTCTTCTCTCATCCGGTTGCTACAGAAAAATCAGCGAACTGCAGCGCTGCGAGGCGTGCGTAGAGCGCGTTGGATTCCAGTAGCTCTGCGTGCGTGCCGATCGCAGAGATCCGGCCGTGATCGAGTACGACGATGCGATCGGCTTTGAGGATGGTCGCGAGGCGGTGCGCGATGATGATCGTCGTGCGATGCTCCATGAGTTGTTCGAGGGCCTCCTGCACAAGGCGTTCACTTTCCGCGTCGAGCGAGCTGGTCGCTTCATCCAGCAGCAGAATCGGCGGATCCTTCAGTAGCGCGCGTGCTATCGCGATGCGTTGCCGTTGCCCGCCAGAGAGTCGCGTTCCGCGTTCGCCGAGGAACGTTTCGTAGCCTTCCGGCAGTTGACGGACAAAGGTATCTGCGCCGGCTGCACGTGCAGCTGCTTCGATTTCGGCGTCCGTAGCGCCCGGTCGGCCGTAGCGGATGTTCTCGCGCGCGCTAGCGCCAAACAACACGGTTTCCTGCGGTACAAGCCCGATGCGGGCGCGCACGTCCTCCGGTCTCGCGTTCGCTATATCGACGCCGTCGATGAGAATCCGTCCGGAAAGCGGATCATAAAACCGCAGGAGCAGCTGAAAGGTCGTGCTCTTGCCGGCGCCCGAGGGCCCGACGAATGCGATGTTCTCGCCTGGACGGATGTCGAGCGCAAAATGATCGAGCGCGAGCGCATCAGGTCGCGAGGGATAGCGAAAGGAAACATCGCTGAAACGGATGTGTCCCTGAGACTGCATCGGAAACGTTTCCGGGCGCTCAGGCGCGACAATCACCGGCGTTGCATTACGTAGCTCAACCAGTCGCTCCATCGCACCCGCGGCGCGCTGCACTTCGCCCCACATTTCGCTCAAGGACGCGGCGGAGATTGCGACATACACAGCGTAAATCAGAAACTGACTCAGCTCGCCGCCGGTCATTTCATCGGCGAGCACGCGATGGGCGCCCTGCCAGAGCACGAACGTGATAGCTCCGAAGATCATCATCGTGCCGAGCGCCGTCATCAGTGCACGCACGCGCGTGCGCCGAACAGCGACGTCGAAAGAGTCTTCGACCGCCCTGCCGTAGCGAGCACTGTGCAGATCCTCGAGGGTGAACGCCTGCACTGTCTGGATTGCATTGAGCGTCTCGCCCGCCAGACCGCTCGTGTCGGCGATGCGGTCCTGCGATTGCCGCGAGAGGGTGCGTAGCTTACGGCCGACAATGATCAATGGCGCGATCACAAATGGGATGAGTAGCAGGATCATCCCTGCGAGCGACGGGCTCGTCGCGATCAGGAGCGCCAGCGCGCCGACGAGCTGAATGGTCGAACGAAGCGTGACCGATAGATTGACCCCCGCAATCGATTGCACCAGCGTGGTGTCAGTCGTGAGTCGGGACAGCACCTCGCCCGTGCGGGTCACTTCGAAGAACGTCGGATCCATGCGGATAACGCGACGATAGATGTCGGAGCGCAAATCCGCGACCACGCGCTCGCCGAGCCACGTCACAAGATAGAACCGCAAAGCTGCGAAGAGCCCGAAGATCGCGGCCGCGGCCAGAAACGCAACGAAATACTTGTCGATCGTCGATCGATCCTGCACCGCCATGCCCTGATCGATCACATCCTTGAACGCGATGGGCAACACAAGCATCGCAGCAGCCGCAACCAGCAACGCTCCAAGCGCCAGCGCAAGCGTCTTCTTGTAGACGCGCAAGTATGGCCACAACGCGCGCAGCGGCTTCAGCGAGCGGCTCCTGGGACGATCGGTCAGTAGGTCAGTCATTGACGTTCGAGCGTGAGATCGGGACGAGAGCCGCGAAAGACCGCAAAAAAAACGCGAAAGTACCTCGAACGAGATTCCGTCGTCTCTTGCACCAGTTTTCCTTTATGCGGTCTTTCGCGGCTCTAATCTCTGCTTGTGTTTAGTTATCTGTAAACAGGCAGCTCCGCATCAGCGAACAGCGCGTCGACGTCGGCGGGAGACGAGGCGTTGCCGGCGCGGTCGATCAGGCGCTTGGTGAGGTGCGGCGCGAGCAGTTGCAGGAAGTCGTACATGTAGCCGCGCAGCAGCGCGCCCTGATGAAAGCCCGCCCAGGTGGAATGCGCCGGGAACAGGTGAGAAGCGTCGATCGACACCAGGTCCGCGTCTTCGCGCGGATCCATCGCCATGCTCGCGACGATGCCGATTCCCAGGCCGAGGCGCACGTAGGTCTTGATGACGTCGGCGTCGCGCGCCGTCAGCGCAACGCGGGGCGTGACGCCCGCGCGAGCGAAGATCTGCTGTAGCGACGACGGGCCGGAGAATCCGAACACGTACGTCACGATCGGGTACTTGCCAATCGTTTCGATGGTGATTTTCGACTCGTTGGCAAGCGGGTGGCCCTGTGGCACGACGATACGGCGATGCCAGCGATAGCAGGGCAAGAGCACCAGATTCGTGAACAGTTCCTGCGATCCCGTGTTGATCGCAAAATCGATACGATCGCGCACCGCCATGTCGGCGATCTGCTCCGACGTGCCCTGATGCAGATGCAGTTCGACCTCCGGGTAACGCTGCTGAAAGATTCGAATCACGGGCGGCAGCACATAACGCGCCTGTGTGTGCGTGGTGCCGATCGCGAGTGAGCCGCGTCCATCGCCTTTCTGCTCCTCGGCGAGCCGCTTGATGCTCTGTACCTCCTTGAGGATCTTGAGCGCGCGCTCGATGACGCGTTTACCGGCCGGCGTAATGCGCGTGAGCGTCCGGCCCTGACGCAAAAAGATCGGGAACCCGAGTTCGTCTTCGAGCTGCTTGAGCTGCTTGCTCACGCCGGGCTGCGAGGTGTGCAGCCGCTCGGCGGCGGCGGTGATGTTCAGATCGTTTTCGACGATCGCGGCGAGGTAGCGCAGTTGCTGTAGTTTCATGCCGTTACTGTAGTCGGCGGGCCGATCGAAAAGTCATAACAGGCCTGCATCATGACAGAACAAAGGGGTCTTTCCCTCGTCACGAGTCGGTTCGCTACAGTCGCTCCCAGTCATCCACAACCCCCTTTCCGTCGACCAGCTATCCGCCCAGACCGTCAAGAAGAAGTCGCAAGAAGATATCCATGAGTGTTGAGCAACTCTCGCCGCGGCTGCAAACCCTGATTCAGGACACCCGGGCCCTGCTGGAATTGTCGCTGCGCGAACACAAGGACGTCGTGTACTCGAATAGTCTGGGCGCCGAGGCGATGGTGCTCACGGACATCATTTGCACCTACGTTCCCGAGATCGGGATGTTTACGCTCGACACCGGACGCCTGCACGACGAGACGCTTGCGCTGCTCGATCGCATTGAACGCCGCTATCAGCGCCGTATCCAGGTCTTTTATCCGGATGCGAGGCAGATCGAGCAATACGTGAGCGATAACGGCATCAACGGCTTTTACCTCGGGGTCGAGGAGCGACAGTCCTGCTGTCACATCCGCAAGATCGAGCCGTTCAAGCGCGGCATTGCGGGCCACAAGGCATGGGTGACTGGTGTGCGCCGTGAACAATCCGCCGAACGCGCACTCGGCGAAGCAGTTTCGTGGGACGAGCGATATGGACTCTGGAAGGTCAGCCCGCTGCTTGAATGGAGCGAGGAAGATGTGTGGGCGTACATCCACGCACGCAATCTCCCGTATAACGCGTTGCACGATAAAGGCTTCCCGAGCATTGGTTGCGCGCCTTGCACGCGCCCCGTCGACACCGGAGCCGACCCCCGCTCGGGTCGGTGGTGGTGGGAGAACCCGGACTCGCGCGAGTGCGGTTTGCAGCCCCGCCGTCGCGTGATTCCGTTGAAGGTTGAGCCCCGTCGCGCGGCCGGGCAGTAGCATGCGGCGTATCACCTGATCCCATACTCAAGAGCGCCGGCGCCCATGGACTACCTTCCTATCTTTCTGCGACTCGTCGGCGAGCCGGTGCTCGTCGTGGGCGGCGGTGAGGTCGCGGCGCGCAAGATCGAATTGCTGTTGCGCACCGGTGCGAGAGTCACGGTGGTCGCGCCCGAGTTGATCGGGTCGCTTGCAACAAGGGTCGCAGACGGCGCTATCGCGCATATCGCTGGAGAATTTCATCCCGATCATTTGAAGGACGTGCGGCTCGCCATCGCGGCGACTGACAAACATTCTGTCAATGCGTGGGTCGCGCATCAGGCCGATCGCCGCAACATTCCGGTGAATGTCGTCGACGATCGCGATCTGTCGCGCTTCATCGTTCCCGCGATAGTCGATCGTTCACCTGTCATCGTTGCGGTCGGCAGCAGCGGCGATGCGCCGGTGCTGACGCGTCGTTTGCGCGAGAAGCTCGAAGCCTTTCTTCCGCAGCGACTCGGCGCGCTCGCAAAGCTCGCCGGAAGATTTCGGCCGATCATCAAGAGCCGCATCGAGAACGCGGGTCGCCGCCGACGCTTCTGGGAAACCTTCTTCGATGGTGATATCGCCACTGACATTCTGGCCGGTCGTGATGATGCTGCGAGCGAATCCATCGAGCAGCGCGTCAACGACTCGTTATCGAGCAGCTCAATCCGGCAAGCCGCTCCCGGAGAAGTCGCGCTGGTCGGTGCGGGACCGGGCGACCCAGGCCTGCTGACTTTGCGAGCGCTGCGTGCGCTGCAAAACGCCGATGTGATCCTCTACGACCGCCTTGTGTCGGATGAGGTGCTGGATCTTGCGCGTCGCGACGCCGAGCGCATTTACGTCGGCAAGGCTGCCGGCGCGGCGCACGTCTCACAGGAGGAGATCAACGCGCTGCTCGTGAAGCTCGCGAAGGCCGGCCGACGCGTCTGCCGTCTGAAGGGCGGCGATCCGTTCATCTTCGGTCGCGGCGGCGAAGAACTCGAAGCACTGGCGGCTGAAGGCATACGGTTTGAGGTGGTCCCGGGCATTACCGCCGCGGCCGGGTGCGCAGCGTACGCGGGCATCCCACTGACCCATCGCAACCATGCGCAGGCGCTGACATTCGTCACAGGCCGCTTTCAGGGCCAAAGCGACGAGATGACTGACAGGATCGACTGGGAAATGCTGGCGCGACCGGCGCAGACCGTCGTGTTCTATATGGGGCTGAGCCATCTCAAGCACATCCTCGCGCAACTGCGCGGGCATGGGGCTCCGGCGGAGCGCGCAGCGGCCGTGATCGAGCATGGCACACGCGCGACGCAGCGCGTCGTCACCGGCTCTCTCGCGGATCTTGCCGACAAGGTGCGCGCTGAACAGATCGAATCCCCGGCGTTATTGATTGTCGGTGAAGTCACCCGACTGCATGAAACCCTTGGCTGGTTCAATTCAACCCGGCCGGGCGCGAATGAGTTGTTCGCGCTGATCGGCAACCATGAAGCGAGGCTCAGCGCATGAGCGTCCAGAATGAAACTGTGCGACGCGGCTTTGCGGATGCAATCGGCAATACGCCGCTGATCCGTCTCAACCGCTTCAGCGAGGAAACCGGCTGCGAGATTCTCGGCAAAGCCGAGTTCATGAATCCGGGCGGTTCGGTGAAAGACCGCGCCGCGCGTGCGATCATCGAGGAAGCCGAGCGCAGCGGCCGATTGAAGCCCGGCGGCACGGTGGTCGAAGGCACTGCCGGCAACACCGGAATCGGGCTTGCGCACGTGTGCAACGCTGGCGGCTACCGCTGCGTCATCGTGATGCCCGACAACCAGTCGGCTGAAAAGTATCAAATGATCGAAGCGCTCGGCGCCGAAGTGCTGCGCGTCAAGACGGTCCCTTACAGCGATCCGAATCACTATCAGAAGGTCGCTGGTCGCCTTGCACAGGAATTGCCGGGGGCGATCTGGGCGAATCAATTCGATAACACGGCCAATCGCGACGCGCACGAACGCACGACCGGGCCGGAGATCTGGACTCAGACGAACGGTCGGCTGGACGCCTTCGTCACCTCGACCGGCACCGGCGGCACACTCGGCGGCGTCTCGCGTTATCTGAGGCGCCAGACCAACGACCGCGGCCGGGCGGTGCACATCACCCTTGCCGACCCCCAGGGCAGTTCGCTGTACCACTGGTTGCGTCACGGTGAACTGAAAGCGACCGGTCCCGGATCCATCACAGAAGGCATCGGCATCGGACGTGTGACTGCGAATCTTGAAGGCGCGCCGATCGACGATGCGTTGCACGTGACGGACATCGAGTGCGTACGCACGGTATATCGTCTGCTGCGCGATGAAGGCTTGTTCCTCGGCAGCACCAGCGGCGTCAACGTCGCGGCGGCCGTACAGATCGCAAAGCGGCTCGGACCCGGTCACACGATCGCGACGATCCTGTGCGACAGCGGCGCGAAATATCAATCGCGGCTGTTCAGCCGCAAATGGCTTGCCGAGAAGGGCTTTCTGGAGGCCGCTGGCCTCGCGCAGTCCCAGACGCAAGTCCTGCAACCTGTTTCCATTACGGAGGCTCCTCGTGTCGTCGACGGCTACCCACAACGACTCAGCGCTTAAGTTCGAACGTCCGGCCATTCATACCGACGTCGTCATCGTCGGTGCGGGTCCCTGCGGATTGTTTCAGGTGTTCGAACTCGGGCTGCTGGGCCTCAAGGCGCACCTGATCGATTCGCTGAAGGCTCCCGGCGGCCAGTGCGTCGAGCTGTATCCGGACAAGCCGATCTATGACATCCCCGCTGTCCCGGTGTGCACCGGTCAGGAACTGACTGATCGTCTGCTCGAACAGATCAAGCCGTTCGGCGCCGGAATGCATCTCGGACAGGAGGTCACGCAAGTGGAGCGACAGGAGAATGGTCGCTTTCGCGTAGTCACGAGCGCTGCCGCCGTATTCGACGCCGGCGCGGTCGTCATTGCGGGCGGCGTGGGTTCTTTCCAGCCGCGCAAGCTCGATGTCCCGGGCGCAGCGGAGCTCGAAGGCAAGTACATTCACTATCGCGTGAAGGATCCGCGCGCGTTCGCCGATCAGGACGTGGTGATTCTGGGCGGCGGCGATTCCGCGCTCGATTGGGCGCTGACGCTGGTCGACCACGCGCGCAGCGTTGTGGTTGCGCATCGCCGTCCCGAGTTCCGCGGCGCGCCTGCGTCAGTGGCAAAGCTCTACGCGTTACGCGACGAACATCGAGCGGACGTGCTGGTAGGCCAGGTGAAGGAAGTGACTGCGGCCGACGGTGTGATGAAAACGGTGAGCGTCCTCGGCGGCGACAGCGTGGTGCGTCGCGTCGACGCCGATCAGTTGCTCGTATTCTTCGGTTTGAGTCCCAAACTCGGCCCCATCGCGCAGTGGGGTCTCGAGATCAACAAGAAGCAGCTCAACGTCGATACCGAAAAATTCCAGACGAACACACCCGGCGTCTACGCCGTCGGCGACATCAACACCTATCCCGGCAAGAAGAAGCTGATCCTGTCCGGCTTCCACGAAGCCGCCCTCGCGGCGTTCGCGATCAAGGAATATCTGGAGCCCGGCAAGAAGGTGCACCTGCAGTACACGACGACCAGCCCGGTCATGCACAAGCGCCTGGGCGTCGCTCCGGAAGCTCACGCGGGAGGCGACGAGCGGAAAGTGGCGCAGAGCCGGTAAGAAATGTCTTAGGGCAAGGGAATGACCGCGCCAAGGCCGCCATGGTCGAAGCGTTCCCTGAAGCGGTCCCTGAAGACGGCGAAACCAAGTTCGCTCGTGCAGTGAGCCGGCGCGACGCGCTGCAGATGCAGCTTGTCGTGCATTTCCGAGGCAACGCGACGAACTTCCGGTTCCGGCGTCATGGCCAGATGAAATCCTCCGACGACGGTGTAGAGGTGCGCGTCGATGGTCGCCGCCTGCGACAAAATCTTTTCGACCCCCGGGTGAGAACACCCGACGACCACGGCGAGACCCTTCGGTGTTTTCATTGCGAGCGACACCTCGTTCATCTCCAACGTGCCGGGCTTCTGAGACTGCGTTGTCAGCACATAAAAGCCCGGTAATATCTCTGTCGTTTTCGACACGCGTTCAAACTTGCCCGCTTCCCAAGGCGTGCCGGTGACCCAGCGCTCCGGCGGTTGGCCGCCGTAATACTGCAGCTCGACCGGCAGTCCCGGCTGCCGCTTCAGCAGGGCCTGCGGCAGGGGGGTTTTGAAAAAGGCGCCCTCAACCGGAACATAGATTTTGACGTCCGGATTGATCTCGAGCAGATAGGTGAGCCCGCTCGTATGGTCGCCGTGGCGATGCGAAATGACCACGGCGTCCAGTTTGCGAAGGTCGACGCGCAGATGTTTGACGTTGTGGGCGAAAACTGCCGCGTCATTCCCGGTGTCGAACAGGACTCGTTTGCCGCCGTACTCGATGAGGGCTGCGAATCCCCAATCCTTCTTCAATGCAGAGGAAGCGCCAAAGGCATCGTAGAGATTGACGATGCGTGCTGGATCATTCGCATGAACCGCAGACGACAGTGTTCCCACGACGAGAAACAGGATGGGAGGGAGCTGTTTTAATATGCTCATTGGCGCGCTCCACTAATCCCGGGGACTCCGCCGTATGGAATATGCGCCGGACGTCATACACACGCGAGAAGGTTTTTGGTGCAGTCGCTGTTCGGCGTAGTATCAGCGCATGCAGCGGCGACGCCAATTCCTGTTTGCGGTTGCGAGCCTTGTCGCGCTCGGGTTCCTGAGCGCCTGCCAGGTGCGCCCGCCGGAACGGGTCGGCCCGGCGCCGGCGTTGCGCTTGATTGACGCAGCGCCTCTGGATCTCGCGGCGTCGTGCGACGCTCACGGGAGTTTCGTCGTGGACTTTACCGTCGAACCCTCCGGCCGCACGGCGAAGATCAAGCCTTCGGCAGGACCGCCGTGCGTGCAGAAAGCGCTGACAGCCTGGGTGGCGACCTTCCGTTATGCGCCGCCAGGCGCGGAAGTCCCGGGCAGCATCGAATGGCTGCTGGTGACGGCGCACAGAGGTTCGTGATCGCAGGCTCACCGTTGCGGACGCCGCTGCATAGGTGGTGTCATCTCAGAACCTCTCCACGTTGCAGCCCTGGTCTTTCAACCAGTTGCATCGCTGCAAGTTCAGGGTAGTCGCGTGTGCGGCGCCTCCTCGGGCGCTTCGCTCCGTTCACGCCGCAGCACGTGCGCAACCTTCCGCGCATGACGCGCATCCAAACTGCGCAAGCCTTCATCGGGGAGTGCAGAGTCGTGCGCAGAAAAATCGTTCTCATCGTTGTCGCGATCGCAGCGCTTGCCGGCGCCGCTACTTACGCGCTTACACGCCCTGAACCAGCCGACACTCGGTATAGCGGCGCCTACGTTCTCGACGACGGCTCGCTCGTATTCATCACGCCGCGCGAAGGCAACGTACTGCGCTATCGGCTGATGAATGGCGAGAGCGCCGCGATCTGGCCGGTAGGCGCCGAGGGCGAATATGAGGGCGGCAGCGGTTGGGCGGAGCGCGAGCCAGTCGTTGACAGGATTCGCTTCGATATGGATTCCAACGAAGCTGCAGTGGGCTTTACCTGGGAGCGGCCCGGCGAACCCACGCGCAAGGCGCGGGCTGCGAATCTTCCTGAGCGATTCACCACCTTCCGGAGCGGCGCTCTCAACCTGCGCGGCAAGCTGGTCACTCCTCGAGGGGCCGGTCCGTTTCCAGTCGTCGTCCTCGTACACGGCTCGGGTGATGAAAGCGCGGTCGACTACTACTTCGAACCTTATCTATATGCCGCGAACGGCTTCGCTTCGCTGGTGTTCGACAAGCGCGGCACGGGTGAATCGGAAGGCGAGTATCTCCAGAACTTCCACGTGCTGTCGGATGACGTGGTCGCCGCCGTGCACTGGTTACGATCACAGCAGGAGATCGACGGCGACAACATTCATCTCGCGGGTTTCAGTCAAGGCGGCTGGATCGCGCCGCTCGCCGCACTGAAGGACCGTCAGATACGCAGCGTGCTGGTGGGCTATGGCGTGATGAAGCCGGTCACGAGCGAAGATCGCTGGGGCTACGTCTACGCACTGCGTCAGAAGGGATTCGGCGAGCCCGAGATCGCCAGGGCCGATCGCATCAATACCGTCATCGAAGATGTCATCGATCGCCATCAGAATCGCTGGAGCGAGTTGGGCGAAATGGTGGATGCGGCGCGCGACGAACCCTGGTTCGAGGCCGTCAAGGGCAGCGATTCGATGCTTGGCGAGATAGCGGATCTGAAGCTGCCCTTGTCGGCGATGCGGCTGTATGTGTGGTGGCGACTGGGCGCGCATCGCGATCCGCCGTTCATCGATCGTCAGTACGACCCGGCGCCCACGATGGGTCAACTGGATGCGCCCAGTCTGTGGTTGCTGGCGGGCGAGGACTCGAGCGCGCCGGCCGAGTGGACAGTGGAAGAGCTGGACAAGCTGCAGGCGGCGGGCAAACCGGTCGAGTACGTCGTCTATCCGCAAGCGGAACACGGCATCCTGCGATTCACGCAAGGCGCCGACGGCGAGCGCAGTTATCTTGGTTACGAACCCGATTATTTTCCAAAGCAGATCGAATGGCTGCAACGCCAGAGCAGCAATCGCGGTGGTGATTCGGGGCATGCATTAACGAAAGTCACACGCAATTCGGCTACGCTGGGATCGGACGTCCGATCTTCGCAGAGCCATGACTACAACCCCTGACACAAATTCTTTCCAGGAACTTCTCGCGCAGCGACTGACTCGTCGTCGGCTTTTGCAGAACAGCGCTGCGCTCGCGCCGCTCGCATTCCCGGGCTGCGGATTACTCGAGCCGCGCCCAGCGCTCGCGGATGCGGCTCCTTCGCTCGCGTTCAAACCCATCGCGGGCAGTTCGGCAGATCAAGTCATTCTCCCACCGGGATACACGTACGACCTGCTGGTGCGTTGGGGCGAGAGTCTCTTCTCATCGACGCCTGATCTCGACGCATCGAAGCTCGCGGACGGCGTGTTGTTCGATGCGCGCGCGGCTGAGCAGCAGCAGAGCCAGTTCGGTCAGAACTGCGACGCGATCCAGTTCTTTGCGCTCGACGCCCGCGGCGATCGGGGCGTTCTATGCGTCAACAACGAATACACCGACGATGCGCTCATGTTCCCGGGGCATCCTGGATTCATGGGTGCGGTGCGCGGCGAGGGACGCGGCTATGTACGCGAACATCCCGGACTGGTTGCGGTGGCGCAGGCGGCGCAGGGCGTTGCGCTGATTGAAATCGTGCGCGAACGCGGCCGCTGGAGGTTCGTGAAGAATTCGCGCTTCAACCGCCGCATCACCGCGAACACGCCGATCGACATTGGCGGACCGGCCCGCGGCGCCGCGCTGATGCGCACGAAAGACGACCCGCAGGGTGTGCAGGCGCTCGGCACGATGGGCAACTGCGCCGGCGGACGTACGCCGTGGGGAACCTATCTCACCGCGGAGGAGAACATTCAGGACTATTTCGGCAATCTGGCCGACCTGAAGGGGCGACGCGATGTCGATCCGTTCATCACCGAGTCGCATCGGCGCTGGCGCATGTGGAACACTCATTCGCTCTACAGTTGGGAAGTCGCCGATCCGCGCTTCGATCTGCCGCAGAATCCGTGCGAGCCATTTCGCTTCGGCTGGATTGTCGAGATCGATCCGCTCGATCCGACGCGTACACCCGTCAAACGCACCGCGCTTGGGCGTTTTGCGCATGAGGCCGCCAGCCCCGTCGTCGCGGCGAATGGACAAGTCGCCGTGTACATGGGCGACGATGACAAATTCGAATATGTCTACAAGTTCGTATCACAGGGCCGCTTCGATGCGAAGAACACGGCGTCGAACCGCGATCTGCTCGATCACGGAGTCTTGTTCGCAGCGCGCTTTGATGCGAGCGGATCGGGCCAGTGGCTGCCGCTCGTCTACGATCCGAAAGGCCCATTGAATGCAGCGGCCGGCTTTCGCGACCAGGCCGATGTGCTTATCAAGGCTCGAGCCGCCGCATCGGTGCTCGGCGCAACGCCAATGGATCGTCCCGAGGATGTCGAAGTCAGCCCCACGACCGGACGCATCTATGTCCCATGCACGCGCAATGAACAGCGCACAATGAGCGCGGGCAAGGCGTTGTACGCGGGGCGAGAAATCGACTCCGGACCGAATGCCGTCAATCCTCGCGGCGCCAACTCCTATGGCCATATCATCGAGATTCGTGAAGCGGGCGATGATCACACTGCGCGCGAGTTCTCCTGGGAAGTATTTCTACTCGCAGGCGACCCGGCCGGCGGCAAATTGATCACGGACTTGAAGGACGTTCAGCCGCACAGCGCGTACTACGCAGGTTACAACGAAGCTGAGGATCTGAGCCCGATCGGCTCGCCCGACAACCTCGGCTTCGATAATGCCGGCAATCTATGGGTGGTCACGGACGGCAGGCAACCGCGCGGCGCAAACGACGGTTGCTGGGTCTGTCCGACTTCCGGACCGGCGCGCGGCCGATTGCAGCAATTCATGAGCGGGCCCGTTGGAGCAGAAATCTGCGGCTGCAGTTTCACACCCGACGGCGAAACATTTTTCCTCAGCATTCAGCACCCAGGCGAAGGCGGCAGCGTCTTGTCGCCTGTGAGTCACTGGCCGGACGGCCCCGGAACGCAACCGCGTTCCAGCGTCATCGCGGTGAGAAAAGAGGGCGGAGGGACGATAGGAAGCTGAGGCGTTGGTCGGAACGCGCTGCGCGAACACCTCACCCGCGCTGCGCGCGACCTCTCCTCCAGGAGAGGTGAGGAAAGAGGACCCTCTCCCAACGCAGAGGCGCTGGAGTAAGGTGACGCGCGAGGCGCGCTCTGGCTGACAGCTCTATTTCGCCTTCGGCATATACGCGATCCCCACCTGCACTCCGACATCCGGCGTGTTGCCGAAATTTGAAATGTTTTCCGTGACCGCCAGACTCCACAGAACGCTTTGGCCGCGCGCCTGAACGCCAAGGCTCAACTGGAATTTGTCGTCGGTCAGTTCTTCGACCGTTGAGTTCTGGATGACGCTGCGGCTTGCATAGCCCTGCAGGATGAGGCTGGTGAACTGCGTAAGCCCGAAGCTATATCCGCCGATCAGCGTCGGGATCAGTTGCGCCTCATCGCCGGGAACTTCGGGTCCGCCGGCGTAATACACCGCGCTGCCGGCGAGATACAGTGCATGCCGGCCGGTCTTGCCCAGGCGCCGCTGCAAAGTGACCTGCGCACCGAAGTCGTGCTCTCCAGTGGACAGCAGAAACCGCTCGCCGTCCACGGCGAGCTTCGCAGCGAATTCCGCCACGACGTCCCAGCCGAAGCGCGGCTGCGGCAGCGAGTACCGTATGCCAAAGATGGGATCGCCGAAGCCGCCGCGCACGCTGCGATTGAGCTGCGCCAGTTCGATGTCGCCGATGCCGAAGACGATATTGAAGCGATCGCGCGGCACGAGATCGCGGCCTTGTTGACTGAAACCGATTCCGTCGTGAAACCATTCGATCGTCCGATCGAGCGCACCTTCGCCATAGTGGATGTATGGGATCGCGAGATACGTGCTCCAGTACTCGCTCATGCGCCGTTGCACGATCAGGTCGGCGAGGCCGACCTCGCCATCGACGAGGTAAGCATCGTCCGGAAGCGCGAGAATCGCAGCAGCGTCTTCGGGTCGCAGTGGTCGTCGACCGGCGCCGCGACTCTCGAGATAGTCGCGCACATTGGCGCTGAGGATGAACGTGTTCTGATATGCGTACTGAATCTCGAATGTCCACGTATCTACTTCTGCATCGGCGGTGTGCGCGGGCAGCATGTCGAGCCGCAGCAGACCAAAGGGCGTCAGATCGCGCGCGCGCAGCAATCCGACATGACTCCACTGCTGCTCGATGACTTCTGGATCGCCGTCTTCGCCGATCACGCGCTCAGTGACGTCCTGCGCATTGGCGATGCCGGCGAAGCAGGCGGCGGCGCACAGAGCGGCTCCGGTTACACTCGTGAACGCGCTGAAACGCGATGCATGTCGTATCGGCATAAGTGCGGTGAAACGTTTACAACCACGGCAAGTTCCGGGCGGATGCCCGCGCGTGAGCTGGGCTCGAGTATGGTGTTTCACAATGAGTGAACAAATCTTCCGTTCGCCCTGAGTTCATCGAAGGGATCTCCCAGCCGAAACCAGCGGATCGAGATCGTTTCGACCTTCGGCAGGCTCAGGGTCAATGCGAACTGAAGTCAAGAGAGTTGTCTTGAGACAGCGCGGGTCAGAGCACCTTGCCCGGATTCATGATTCCCTTCGGGTCGATTGCGCGCTTGATTGAGCGCATCAGATCGATTGCGACCGGTTGCTTGTAGCGCAGCAGTTCCTCGCGTTTGAGTCGACCGATCCCGTGCTCGGCGCTGAAACTGCCGCCGTAGCGTGCGATCAGGTCGTGCACCGCGCGAGTGATCTGCGGCGCCTTCTCGATCAACGACGCACTGTCGCCATTCGCGGGCGCGCTTACGTTGAAGTGCAGATTGCCGTCGCCGAGATGGCCATACGCGACGATCCTGCCGTCCGGTGCGATCTGCGATACGAGGCCGGACGCCTCAGCAATGAAGCGCGGCAATTCGCTCGTGGCAACCGAAACATCATGCTTCACGCCAGCGCCTTCCCGACGCTGCGCTTCGGGAATGAGTTCACGCAAGCGCCAGAACATTTCGCGTTGCGATTCACTGGCCGCGATAGCGGCGTCACTGATTTCGCCCGCATCCATGGCCGCCGCCAGTTCGGATTCGATGGCGTCGCGCACGCCGGCGTCGGCGCGGCCCATAGCGACCTCGAGCAGCACGTACCATGCATGCGTGCGATCCAGCGGATCGTGCGCATTGCCGATGTGGCGCAGTACAAGATCAAGCGCGATGCGCGGAATGAGTTCGAACGTGGATACGGCGTCGCTGGTGAGCGAGCGTAGACGAGAGAGCAGCGCAACAGCCGCTTGCGGTTCCGGGGTTGCGATGAATGCAGTAACAAGCGATGCCGGGCGCGAGAACAGCTTGCACGCGGCCGCCGTAATCACGCCCAGCGTACCTTCGGCGCCAATGAACAGATCGCGCAGATCGTAGCCGGTGTTGTCCTTGCGAAGTGGATTCAGTGCATTGAGCACCCGGCCGTCGGGCAACGCCACTTCGAGACCGAGCACGAGGTCGCGCATCATTCCATAGCGCAACACGGCGGTGCCGCCAGCGTTCGTCGACAGATTGCCGCCCAACTGACACGAGCCTTCCGAGCCCAGACTCATCGGGAACAGGCGATCGACGGAAGCCGCGGCAGCCTGCACTTCAGCAAGCAGGCAACCCGCCTCCGCAATCATCGTGTAGTTCAGCGGATCGAGCGAACGAATGCGCCGCATGCGCGCCATGGACAGAACGATTTGCGAACCGTCTTCACTCGGTGCAGTCCCGCCGCAATAGCTGGTGTTTCCACCGACTGGAACGACTCCAACCCGAGCCTCGTTGCACACACGCAGAATCTCGGCAACCTGTGCTGTGGCGTCAGGTCGCAACACCAGCGGCGTCATGCCGCGATAGAGTTTGCGGTGATCCGTGGTGAACGGTTCGATGTCGACCGGCTGATCCAGATAGCCGTTTGCGCCGACGATGGCGCGCAGTCGCTCCAGGAGCTTCGCAGGTGCGTTCATCGTGCGATCGGCTCCAGCGACCACTTGTCGGGCTGATGCGCCAGCGCGTCGAGTTCCGCCTGGTCCACCGCGCGCGCGATCGGCCCCTTGTCGCTTTCCAGCAGGCATGCGAATCGACCGACCTGCGTAGCCGCGTTGTCGCGAACGACGCCGCCGATGAGCCGCTGGCTCGCGGCGGCCAGATCCACCGTCACCTCGAAGTGTGACTTCAGCGGGAACGCCCGTGTATCGAGCAGCGACTTCTGGCAGAACAACTGCGGACATAGCCGAGCGGCTTCGTCCGTTTCAATGGGATCACAACCCTTGATCACAATCGCTTTCGCCGAGCGCAGCAACTCAGGCTTGCGCAGGTTCTCGAGCAGCGAGAAAAGGCCCCAGAGCGCCACACCGGACAGCGACATCACGATAAAGAAGCGTAGCGAAAGCACGCTTTACTGTATCACTCGTCGATGCAGGCAGCGGGGTGATGAATTCGAGGGAGAGAAGAGCCGCGAAAGACCGCAAAAAAGAAATAAAAACGCGGTAAGACCGGAAGGATGGGCGCACCGGTCCTGAGCTCTTCTTTGTCGAATCACGATCAGCTCTTTTTTGCGGTCCTTCGCGGCTCTCCGTCCGAAGACCTAGTGTCCAGCTCGCAGCGCCGCGATGCGTTCTTCCAGCGGCGGGTGCGTCATGAATAGACGCTTGAGACCGGACCCGAGCGTGCCGCTGATGCCGAACGCCGCCAGTTGATCGGGCAGTGGGCCGGGATGGCGTTGGCGCAACCGCTCGAGCGCACCGATCATCGCGTCGCGGCCGGCGAGATTCGCTCCCCCCGCGTCCGCACGAAATTCACGCTGACGCGAGAACCACATGACGATCATGCTGGCGAGAATGCCGAGAACGACCTGCGCAACGATCACGGTGATCAGGAAGGCGGGGCCGTGCCCGCGCTCGGTTTTGAAGATCACGCGATCGACGGTGTGACCGATCACGCGCGACAGGAAGATCACGAAGGTGTTCACCACCCCCTGGATGAGCGCCAGCGTCACCATGTCGCCGTTCGCGACGTGGCTGATCTCATGTGCAAGTACGGCTTCCGCTTCGCGCTGCGACATGCCGTTCAAGAGACCGGTGCTGACGGCGACCAGCGCGCTGTCGCGACGCGCACCGGTTGCAAACGCATTCATTTCGGGCGTGTCGAACACGCCGACTTCCGGCATGCCGATGCCGGCTGCCTGCGCCTGGCGCCGTACGGTCTCGACGACCCAGGTCTCGGCCGCATCGCGCGGCTGTTCGATCACCCGAACGCCCATCATGCGTTTCGCGATGAACTTCGACATCGCGAGCGAGATCAGCGAACCCGCAAAACCCAGGACTGCGGAGAAAATCAGCAGGGCGTTGAGGTCGAGGCCGACGCCCTGCTCATCGAGAATGCGATCGACGCCGAGCAGTCGCAGAGTGATGCTCAGGATGACGAGGATCGCCACGTTGGTGGCGACCAGGAGAAAGACGCGTTTCATTCGAAGGCCCCGCCTGGAGGTGGTTCAGTCACACGAGCATATGAGGATGCGGCGCGGCGGATTCAAGCGGCGAGGAGCCAGCGGCCGTTCGGTCGAAAAATAGTCGGTAGTCCGCAGCAAGCAGGAAGAAGGTTTGCCTGAGCGTCCGGCGCTCTGGCCAGGGACTACAGACTACGGACTCCTCGCCTAGTCCTCGTCCAGATCATCGTCATCGTCCTCGTCGAGATCGTCGTCGTCATCGTCTTCGTCCCAGTCATCGTCATCATCGTCGAGGTCTTCCTCTTCCTCGTCGTCATCATCGTCATCGCTGGCCCAGCCCTCGGGCTCCGTGGCGCGCTCCAGATCGAGTTCGTGCCAGGTGTCGAGATCGATCTCCTCGATATCGCCGTTCTCGTACTGAACTTCGATGAGCTCTTCATCCGGATTGACTTTAAGCACCTTGAAGATCTCGTTTTCTTCGAGATCCTCGAACCACTGTCCCTGAACCGGATCGTAGTCTCTAGCCACGCAACACCTCAGACGACCGAAAACCGACGCGCCATCCGCCGGCGGCGGAATACTATCAAAATGTCCAAAAAGGCATCCATGGTGTTTTCAGGGTGTTTTCCGGGAATCTCCGGCCGATCGACCCCTTTGCGAGACAACGCTGGTTCATTGCATGGGGCGCTTGCGCGCCTGTAGCATGAACTACACACATCAACTCGCGGCCGATCACCGCAACCTTGCCGAATCATGCCGCTCAGTGAGCAGAAATCTTCCGCGAGTCCGCTGCTGCGTGCACGGCGCGTGGTCATCAAGGTCGGCTCGGCGCTGCTGGTCGATGCGGCGACCGGTCATCTGAACCGCGTCTGGCTGGAGACCCTCGCGACCGATGTCGCGGAACTGCGTCGGCGCGGTCAGGAAGTGCTGCTGGTGTCGTCCGGCGCGATCGCGCTGGGACGTCTGCAACTGGGCCTTGCCGCCGGAAAACTCAAACTGGAAGAAAAGCAGGCGGCGGCGGCGGTTGGGCAGATCCGACTCGCGCATGCATGGAAGGAAGTGCTGGACGCACATCGGTTGAGCGTTGCGCAGATTTTGCTGACCTTCGGCGATACCGAAGAGCGTCGCCGCTATCTCAATGCGCGGAGCACTCTTGGAACACTGCTCAGGCTCGGCGCGGTGCCGGTCATCAATGAGAACGATACGGTGGCCACCGCAGAGATCCGTTATGGCGACAACGATCGACTCGCCGCGCGGGTCGCACAGATGATCAGCGCCGACTGCCTGGTCCTGCTATCCGATATAGATGGGCTATACACGGCGGACCCCACACGCGATCCCACGGCGCGGTTTATCCCGGAGATTCAGAGCGTCACACCGGAGATTGAAGGTATGGCCGGCGGCGCTTCATCGGGCGTCGGGTCCGGCGGCATGGCCACCAAGATCGCTGCCGCGAAGGTCGCCGTCGCGGCGGGTTGTCACATGTGCATCACTCTGGGGCGCGAGATGCACCCCATCCGGGGAATTGAGAACGGCGGCCGCTGCAGTTGGTTCTATCCGTCCGCCAGTCCGACGACGGTGCGGAAGCAATGGATTGCGGGCGCCTTGAAACCGGCCGGGGAGATCCATGTCGACGACGGCGCAGCCACTGCTCTGATGCGCGGCAAGAGCCTGCTGCCTGCAGGCGTGACGCGTGTCAGCGGGAAGTTCGACCGCGGAGACGCTG
Source organism: Steroidobacter sp. (assembly GCA_050738395.1). Taxonomy (GTDB): domain Bacteria; phylum Pseudomonadota; class Gammaproteobacteria; order Steroidobacterales; family Steroidobacteraceae; genus Steroidobacter. The sequence continues at coordinate 9,514 of JBOHZJ010000471.1, read as the reverse complement.
TGATTGTGCGCGACGCCGGGGGGGCGGAGATCGCGCGCGGGCTATCCGCGTATTCCAGCGCTGACGCCGAGCGATTGCGCGGACGCAAGTCGAACGAAATCGCCGCGTTGCTGGGGTTTCACGGGCGCGATGAAATCATCCATCGGGATGACCTGGTGCTCGTAGGCAGGTCGTGAACTCGCGCAGGACTTACAAGAGCGTCCTCGCGGGGACGAAGACGCAGGTCGCTCAACGCCGATTGACCGGAATGTCGACGTAACGCTGCGCCGGCGGGTCGCTGGCTGGATAGGTGTCTTTCAACGCTTCATCGATCGCGGGTTCGCATTCCGCCTTCGGATGATGCACGCGCCAGCGCCGTGCAATCCCCCGGACGGCCGGCAGCGATATCAGCACCGCCGCACCAATGAGCACCGCCCGTTCGACGGCGATGGCCCTGCGATGTGATCGATCTTCGATGAACTGCGTGCTGTGCATCAACGCTCTCCTGCCGGTCTGATAGGAAGACGCGTCGCGCGCTGATGCGGTTCCTTGCGTGTCAGAGACGCGGCGGCACGATCGGATGTGAACTCGACAACCCGCCGTCGACCGCGAACGCCTGTCCGTTGACGTAGGAGGCGTCGTCGGACGCGAGGAACAGAGCCATTTGCGCAATTTCTTCCGGCGCGCCGGCGCGGCGCAATGGATTCAGCTGTCCGATCTTGTGATCAGTCCCCTTCGCGCGTGCGGTTTCGAAAATCGGACGCGTCATGCCGGTTTCGATCAGTCCCGGACAGATCGCATTGATGCGCACGCCGCTGCCGCTCAATTGATACGCCGTGGTTTGCACCAGACTGATGACGCCTGCCTTGCTCGCACTGTACGGCGAGCCGCCTGCGCCCGAACGCAAGCCCGCAACCGAGGCCGTGCAGATAATCGAACCGCGCTTGCGAGGCGCCATGACCCGCGCAGAGTGTTTAACAGCGAGGAACGTGCCGATAAGATTGATCTTGAGAACCTCGCTCCAGTGCTCCGGCGTCTGCTCCTGCAGCGGCACGATCCCGCCGCTTACGCCGGCGTTCGCATAGCACACATCGAGCGCGCCGAACTCATGCAGCGCGCAGTCGATGACGTATTCGATATTCGACTCCTCGCAGGAGTCCTTCACGAATGCGATCACCTTGCCGCCTGCGCTGCGAATCGCAGCCGCGGTGTCTTCGACCGCAGGCGCCCGATCCAGCACCACCAGGTTTGCACCGTGCTTCGCGAACAGAATGGCGCTCGCGCGGCCGATTCCGCTTGCCGCACCGCTGACCAGGGCCGTCTTGCCGTCGAGTCGTTTCATTTCTGAGCTTCCGTGACTGGTCACAGGTAAAGGCCGAGTGTGAATTAACGTCAGTTCGCAGGCAACACGCGGCTCGTCTCGCCCCACATTCCGCGGCAGCGCTGGCTGTGGCATTGTGCGGCCCGGTTCTGGAGCTCGTGAGAAATCGATGTCGCCTGAAGAGTTGCTGCAGCAGGATTTCGGCCTGATCGCACAGCTGGTGCGCGCGCATGCGCAGGAACGCCCCGAGGCGGCGGCGCTCATCAAGGACGATCGGTCGTTCAGCTATGGCGAGCTCGACGTGCTGTTGGACCGCATCGCGGCTTCATTACAGCGCGAAGGAGTCGCGAGCGGGGACGTAATCGCGATCTGCGCGCTGTCCAGCATCGAATATGGCGCGGTCTTCCTGGGTGCATTGCGCGCAGGCGTCGCCGTCGCGCCTCTCGCGCCGTCTTCCAGCCCCGAGAGTCTCGCGACGATGCTCGCGGACAGTCGCGCGAAGATCCTGTTCCTCGATGAAGGTGTCGCGAATCTGCTTGCGGAAGCACAGCTCCCGACAGGGCTGAATCGGATCAGTCTCGACAATTCGGATGCCGGCCAGACGCTCGATGCCTGGCTCGCGCCGCTCGGTTCGCAACCTGCCGCAGTAGAGATCGATCCGGCTGCGCCGTTCAATATCATTTACTCCTCGGGCACGACCGGTGCGCCGAAAGGAATCGTGCAGTCGCACCGGATGCGCTGGGCGCATGTGCGCCGCGCCGGCGTCTCGGGCTATGACAGGACCGCGGTCGCGATCTGCTCCACGCCGCTGTATTCGAACACGACGCTGGTGAGTTTCTTTCCGACGCTCGCCGGCGGCGGCGCAGTTGTGCTGATGACGAAGTTCGATGCCGCGAAATTCTGTGCGCTCGCCGAGCAACATCGCGCCACGCACGCCATGCTCGTGCCCGTGCAATATCAGCGCATCCTCGATCTGCCGGACTTCGATCGTTACGACCTCAAAAGTTTTCGGATGAAGTTCTGTACGAGCGCGCCATTCTCCGCGACCCTCAAGGCGGAAATCCTCCGGCGCTGGCCGGGCGGTCTGATCGAGTACTACGGGATGACGGAGGGCGGCGGCACGTGCGTACTCATCGCGCATCAACACCCCGACAAACTGCATACGGTGGGCCAGCCGTCGGCGGGGCACGATATTCGCCTGATAGACGAGTCGGGCCGGGAAGTCGCGCGCGGTGAAATCGGCGAGGTCGTCGGCCGTTCACCCGCGATGATGAATGGCTACTTCAACCAGCCTGCCAGGACCGCGGAAGCTGAGTGGTGCGACACGGACGGCAATCGCTTCATCCGCACCGGCGATGTCGGCCGCTTCGATGCAGACGGCTTCCTCACGCTGCTGGACCGGCGCAAGGACATGATCATCTCAGGCGGCTTCAATGTGTATCCGAGCGACATCGAAGGCGTACTGTTGCAGCACGAGGCCGTGCAGGACACGGCGGTCGTAGGCGTCGCGTCGCGTCAATGGGGCGAGACGCCGGTCGCGTTCGTGGTGCTCAAGCCCACCCGCGGCGATTCGGCCGAGCAGATTCGCTCGTGGGCCAATGAACGTCTTGGCAAAACGCAGCGTCTCACCGCAGTCGAGATCATGACAAGTCTGCCGCGCAGTGCGATCGGCAAGGTGCTCAAGCGCGAACTGCGAGCGCGCTACTGCGCGGGCTGACTGGCAAACGGGGCAACTGGACCGCTGGCCAGAAAAGACTCTGGAACACCTCCCTGCCAGTCGGCCAGTAAGTCAGTTGGCCAGCTGCCCCGCCGATCAGCGGCTCGCCTCACCATCCGAGATGTCCTTGCTGAGCGTGCGCGCGGCCAGCATATAGTGCGTCGCCGCCCACAGATTGATCAGGACTGTGACGAGAATCGCCCACTGCAATCCCTCGCCGAGGGCGACTTTCTCGGCCACGCCCTGGTCCACGAGCATATTCTTGAAGATGTCGCTCAGCTTGCCGGTGAACATCGGGCCAAGCCCGAGCCCGATGAGATTGAGCACGAGCAGCAGCAGCGCGGAGGCAAGTGCACGTTCGCGCAGTCCGACGAGCCGGTGAGTCACCGCGATGCTCGGCGCCAGGTACGCGGCCGTCAACGCGACGTACGGAATCAGCATCCACAATGCCGAGTACTTGCTATCGATGGAGTACACGACGAGTCCGAACGGCGCGACGATGAAGAGTGTCGTTGCTGTCACCCATAGGTAGTAGCGCGGATCCGGTTTGCGGCTGTACAACCAATCGCTCAATGCGCCGCCGCCGATCGTGCCTGCCGCGCCGCCGATTGCGACAATGAACGCAAGCCAGGTGCCGACCTCCGCAGCGGACATTTCATGCACGCGCGAGAAGAATGGCCGATAGAAGGTGCTCACCCCGTAGCTCACGAACGCATGCAGACCGGCCGCCACGGCAAGGTGTCGGAAGGAAGGCTTCGTCCAGAGCCGGCGCAGCACCTCCCAGAACGGAGGTGCGGCGGGCGCTGTAGCGGTCGTGCCTTCAGAAAAGCCGCGAGGCGGCTCGCGCAGCGTGAGCTTCAGGATCAGTGCGATGACCAGGCCGGGAACGCCGACGATGAAGAACACAGTGCGCCAGCCGTAGTCCGCGACCAGATTGCCGCCGATGTAGAGGCCCACGGCGCTGCCCGCATAAACGCCCATCGAATAAATCGCGAGCGCGGTCGCACGCTTCTTCGGGTCGAAGTAGTCGCTGATGATGGAGTAGGCCGGCGGACTGCAACCCGCCTCGCCGATCCCGACTCCGATGCGCGCGATGAGCAGGTGCCAGAAGCTGCGTGCGAATCCCGTCAGCGCCGTAAAGGCGCTCCATACGACGATCGACCATGTGATGATCGTGACGCGATTGCGATGGTCGGCGAGCCGTGCGATCGGAATGCCGAGCAGAGAATAGAACACTGCGAACGCCAGGCCGCCGAGCGCGCCGAGCTGCCAGTCGTGCAGGCCGAATTCATATTTGATTTCTTCATTGACGATGCCGAGGATCTGACGATCGATGAAGTTGAACACGTAGACGATGAACAGGAGCCAGACCACATACTGTCGATATGAGTTGCTCACCTGGAATTCTTCGGTCTGCTGCGCCGTGTGCATCGTGGTCTGCGTAGTCGCGCGTGCGTCAGTCGCCATCATGAACCCCCCCCGGAAAAATTGACGGGCGCATGCGGCGTATCGCTGCTGCGCTCTGCAAGAGCTGTGCTCTTGAATGTGTCGCCGCCATCGCGACGGCGGCGGGGCATTGTGGCATCGTGAGACCGGCGATAGGGGACGCTTCAGCGGACAAGCCACGCTCTGGACCTTCGGAACGCGATGCCAGCAAGGCCATCTCAATCAAACGATTCTCCGCCGGATCGCGCTGCTCAGAGGGAAAACTCGCGCGCTCGTTTGACAATTCTTTACTGTCTGATGCGCCTCGCTAGAATGCCTGCATGAACGCCGCAACGAACACAGTGGATGAAATCGCTCCGTTGATGGACGCGATGGGGCGCGCTGCGGTATCCGCTGCTCGTGTGCTCGCGCAGACGCCGACCGCGGTAAAGAACGCTGCGTTGATCGCTGTGGCGGCGGCGATTCGAGATCAGGGCGCCGCAATTCTTGCAGCGAACCAGATCGATGTTCAGCAAGGCAGGGAGCGCAGCTTGTCGCACGCCATGCTCGATCGGTTGCTGCTCGATGAAAAGCGCATCGAGGCGATCGCGAAGGGAGTTGAAGATGTTGTCGCGCTGCCCGATCCGATCGGCGCCGTCCTTGCTGAATGGACGCGCCCGAATGGTCTGAAGATCCAGCGCGTGCGCGTACCCCTCGGCGTCATCGGGATCATTTATGAGAGTCGCCCCAACGTCACGGCGGATGCAGGCGTGCTGTGTCTGAAGTCCGGCAACGCCGTCATCCTGCGCGGCGGCTCGGAGAGCACGCACTCCAGCCGCGCGATTCACGCTTGTCTGGTCGCGGGACTGCATGCAGCAGGCCTGCCGGACGCGGCGATTCAGCTCGTGCCGACCACCGATCGCGCTGCGGTCGGTTATCTGCTCTCGTCCATGACGCAGTCCGTCGATGTCGTAGTGCCGCGCGGCGGGCGCAGTCTCGTCGAACGTGTGCAAAGTGAAGCGCGCGTGCCGGTGATTGGTCATCTCGAAGGCAACTGCCACGTGTACGTCGATCGCGACGCCGCGGAGAACATGGCGTGTGAGATCGTACTCAACGCCAAGCTGCGACGGACGGGCGTGTGCGGCTCGGCGGAAACGGTATTGCTGGATCGCCAATTCGCAGGGGCCGCCGCCGTCGTCGGCGCGCTGCTCGATGCGGGATGTGAGGTGCGCGGCGACGCAGCCGTGCAGCGAATCGATGCTCGCGTCACGCCTGCAACGGAGCAGGACTGGTATACCGAATATCTTGATTCGATCATCGCCGCACGCGTTGTCGATGGCGTGGATGAGGCGACCGAGCACATCGCCCGCTATGGCTCGGCGCACACGGAGTCGATCGTGACGAAGAATCAGCACACCGCCGACCGCTTTCTCGCCGTCGTGGATAGCGCCATCGTGCTGCACAACGCGTCCACGCAGTTTGCCGACGGCGGAGAGTTCGGCATGGGCGCCGAGATCGGTATTTCAACTGACAAGTTTCATGCGCGCGGACCCGTAGGCGTGGAACAACTGACGAGCTACAAGTACGTCGTGCGCGGAACAGGACAGGTGCGGCCTTGAGATTCTTCCATACGTTGATTGCTGGATCGCTATTCACTGTTGCGCTGGCGACGCATGCGCAGGATCTCGACTCGGCCGCGCTCGCGGCCGCCATCGACAAAGCGCGCCAGGAGCAGGTCGACGTGCTGGCGCCGTCAGGGTTCGCAGCAGCCGTACGTGCGCACGAAGCCGCGCTGAAAGACCGCGAGCGCGGGCGCAATCCGGAGCGCATCCGCTCGCGCCTCGCCGAAGGCGCGGCCGCATTGCAACGCGCATCCATGTCGGCTGCGACAGCGCGGCAATCGTTGAGCGGCGTCATCAAGACCCGACAGGATGCGATTGCGGCGCAAGCGCCGAAGTACGCGTCCGAAACCTGGACGAAGGCAAACGAACGATTCACTCAGGCAATGACCGAGAACGAGGCCGGCGACCTCCGCAATGCGCAGCGACGCGCCGCCGAAGCTGAAGTACTGCTGCGGGATGTCGAACTCGTTGCGATCAAGGGCGGCATTCTCAACGAAGCACGGGCGCTCATTGCGCAGGCCGAAGAAGCCAGGGTGGAGCGGTTCGCGCCAAGAACCCTGCAGGCGGCGAAACGACTGCTGGCCGATGCGGAGCAGGAAATACAGCGCAATCGCTACGATACCGGTTTGCCGCGAAGGCTCGCCGCGGAGTCGCGTTATGAAGCCAGTCATGCGCTGTATCTCGCGCAGCTCATCGAACGCACGCTTGAACAGGAGAAGGACGATCAGGCGGGGCTGGAGGCATTGATTCTGTCGTGGGAAGAGCCGCTGAAACGCATGGCGGCGAGCATGGAACTATCGGCGCAGTTCGATCGCGGCTTCGAGGGTCCCCTCAAAGAACTCGGCGAGCATGCTCAGCAACAGGCGCAGGAAATTCGTCGCCTTGGACTCGAGATCGAAGATCGCGATCAGCGCATCGCCTCGTTGAATGCGCAGCTGCAGCGTCTCGACGCGCGACTAGGCGGAGTTTCCGAAGAGCGCATCGCACTCCAGCGCCGCGTCGATTCGCAGGAGCGCCTGCGCAGCAATGTGGCGACGATCGCGAGTTCGTTCGCCTCCGACGAGGCGCGCGTGGAGCGGCAGGGCGATGATGTGGTCCTGTCCCTGCTGGGCATCCGCTTTCCGAGCGGCCGAAGCACGATCAATTCAGATAGCGCCGCGCTGATGCAGAAGGTGCAAAAGGCGCTCGAGCTGTTCGCCGATGCATCGATCACGGTCGAAGGCCACACGGACGCCAACGGCGGCGACTCCGCCAACCTGATCCTGTCGCAGGATCGCGCGGATGCGGTGAAGCAGTATCTGGTGTCGAGCTTCGGGATCGACCCGGAAAAGATCAGCTCAATCGGCTATGGCGAAGCGCGACCCGTCGCGACGAACGAAACCCCCGCCGGCCGCACCCGCAACCGCCGCATCGACCTGGTGATCCGCCCAGCCGTGGGACGTTAAGAGGAGAGGAGGAGAGCCGCGAAGGACCGCAAAAGGAGAGCCATAGTCGACTGAATCCAGATGCAGTAGCTCTCTCGATCCCGCGCTCTCTTTCAGGTACTTTTTTACTCCTTTTGCGGTCTTTCGCGGCTCTCCTCTTCGGGCTCTCCCCTCATCCGTGCTCATGCGCATGCTCCGCGCAGCGTTCGCAGTTGACCCAGCCTGAGTCGCCGTTGACGTAGTGTTCTTTCTTCCAGACCGGAAGGCGATGTTTCACCTCGTCGATGATGTAGCGGCACGCGGCGAAGGCCTCGGCCCGATGACGTGAGCTCACGCCGACCCATACCGCGAGATCGCCAATTGCGAGCGAGCCGACGCGGTGCACACACGCCGCTTTGACGACGCCGAAGCGTTGCACCGCTTCATTGACGATACGTTCGCCTTCCTTGTTCGCCAGAACCTCGAACGCCTCATATTCAAGGCGCGTTACCGCATGGCCTTCATTGTGATTGCGGACCCAGCCCTCGAACGATGCATAGCCGCCCGCTGTGGGATCCTCGAGCACCGACCGATACGACTCGGGCGTCAGCGCCGATTGAGAAAAGGAAAACGCGTTCATCCGCCGGCCACCGGCGGAATAAACACTACGGTGTCGCCGTGTTTGAGCGGCGTACGCCAGTCGCTGAACTCGGAGTTCAGTGCGACCTTGAGCTGCGTCGATGCAAGTTGGAATGGATGGCGCCGGCGCAATTCGTCGTAAAGATCCGCGGCCGTCATCGCAGAAGTATCCAGCGTCTCCTCGCTGCGTCCGGCTTGCTCGCGCAGGATGGCGTAGTACTGCACACGAATCGTTTTGCGATCTTCGCGGGCTGCGGGGTCCGGGCGCTGGGCTCTGGCAGGAGCAGACGCAGAAGTTTGCTCGGCCGCAATCGGACGCGGCGAATCTCCAGACCCTTCGTTCTGGCCAGCGCCCAGAGCCCTCAGCCCAGCACCTGGGCGCAACGCTTCGTTCGCGGCGCTGAACTCCTCCACCGTATTCACATTGTCCAGAGCCCGCGCATCCGGCAGATCGAGCAGCAATGCATCCGAGTTCGTCAGGAATTTCCGCGGACATTGTTTACCGCTCGCCAGATACGCGAGCACGGGCGCGCGCGCGGACGGTTCCCAGATGGCGCACAAGGGTTCGGGCAGGCCATCGTGTGCGCTGCGATAGGCCGTCGCAACGCACTGAGGATCACGATGTTCGATGAGTTCGCGCAGCGTCGCTTCAGTCACAAACGGCAGATCGCATGCAACGACGAGCCATGCGGCCTTCGGATGCTCGAGGAGCGCAGCGGAAATGCCCGCCAGGGGGCCGCCGCCAGGTTCGCGATCGACGATCTGGGGGAACGGCGCGCGTGTCGCATCATTGCGCTGGTCCGGGCGCACCGACACGAACGTTGCGGCGCACACGTCCGACAGCAGCTCGAACGCCCACTCGAGCTGCGACTTGCCGTGATAGGACAGCGCCGCCTTATCGCGCTGCATACGAGTACTGGCGCCGCCGGCGAGGATGAGGCCGAAGAGGGGAGGGGTGGGCATGGAGGGCTACTGCACGGCTCGCAGGTCTTGAGCCAGATTACTCACGTGAAAGGCTGGGAGGAGGGTTGCGGTCTGCGGCCAGAGTAAATCACCACAGCGGCCGGCTCAAACGTGCGAGCTGGCCAGAGCCAAATCCTTACCCGATATCACTCTTCCCGCCGCGCTTCTCGACGAGCTTCGTTTCAGCAATCACGATGTCGTGCGACAACGCCTTGCACATGTCGTAAATCGTGAGCGCCGCGACGCTGGCTCCGGTGAGCGCCTCCATTTCGACGCCGGTCTTGTGATGCACCGCCACCGTGCAACGGATGACGGCGTCGTCGCCGTCCATGTCGATAGTGAGGTTGCATTTCTCGATACTGAGTGGATGACAGAATGGGATCAACTCGTGCGTGCGTTTGACCGCCATCGTTCCGGCAATGATCGCGGTGTGAAACACCGGTCC
>JBOHZJ010000470.1:0-18818 GCA_050738395.1 Steroidobacter sp. | reverse complement strand
CTTTCGGCCCACGACTCACGACTCAGCACGGCTCACGCTCCTCAGGACATCGGCTCCGGAGGCGGCGGGGGATCTTCGGGGAGTGGAATAAATTCGGCGTCGTCGCCGGTCGGCAAGGTGAAGCGCCCTGCTTTCCAATCGGCCTTCGCCTGCTCGATGCGTTCGCCGCGCGAGGAAACGAAGTTCCACCAGATATGGCGCGGACCGAGCGGTTCACCGCCGAGCACCATCACAGTCGAGGGCTCAATGGCGGTGAGCGCCGGCCGGGAGTCCTTCGTGAAAAGGATCATCTGGCCTGGCTCATACACCACACCCTCGATTTGTACGCGACCTCGCGCCACGTAAGCAGCCCGTTCCGTGTAGTCGCTCTCCACGATGATGCGCGCGCCTGCCTGAATCCCGATATGTACATACAACAGCGGCGAATGCGTGCGCACGGGACTCGATAGGCCGAACGCCGACCCCGCGATCAACCGTACGCTCACGCCGTCGAGCTTCGTTGACGGCAGATCATCCGCATCGAAGTGAACGAACTCGGGCGCTGTCTCCTCATCCAATTCGGGCAACGCTACCCACGCCTGGATGCCTTCGATGAAGCCGCCCCGCTCGCGCATCGTCTCGAAACGTTCCGAGTGACTGATGCCGCGGCCCGCCGTCATCCAGTTCACTTCACCGGGACGAATCACCTGATGACAACCCACACTGTCGCGATGAACGATCTCTCCGGCAAACAGGTAAGTGACCGTCGATAGCCCGATGTGCGGGTGCGGACGTACATCCGTGCGACGCGGCACGTTCGGCGCAAAGGTCGTCGGACCCATGTGGTCAAAGAAGATGAACGGTCCGACCATGCGCCGTTTCGTCCACGGCAGCACGCGACCGACCTCGAAGCCGCCGAGATCGCGACGGCGCTGATTGATCACGAGTTCGATCATGCGTTCAAGTTCCTGGTGTGTAGGTGAGTAATGAGTAGTGAGTCGTGAGTAGTCAGAAAGCGGCACTCTTTCGGCTCACGGCTCACGGCTCACGGCTCACGGGCTCACGACCTCCCAACACTCTACGCTTTGGGAATCAGCAGAAAAAGCGCAGAATCCCACTGACATTCATGCTGCCGACTCGATCGAGATCTGCGGTTCATTCATCTCACAGGAGATTTTCCGATGTTGCGCTTGTCCGCCCTCGCATTGCTCCTCGTTGTGGCTGGCTGTTCGAAGAAGGAAGAACCCGTCGCGCAGCCGCCGGCCGCCGCCGAGGCGGCGCCGATCACCGAAAGCGATCCGCTCGCCGCCAGCGTGAATGGCGAATGGCGCAGCGCCGAAGACAGATCGCGTGATCAATACCGTCATCCGAAGGAAGCGCTTGCGTTCTGGGGTCTTGCACCTGGCATGACGATCCTGGAAGTGCAGCCGGGCGGCGGCTGGTGGTCAGAGATCCTGGCGCCCTATGCACGTGCGACAGGCGGTCAGTACTACGCGACCGCCGCCGATCTCGATAATCCGGAACTGTCCGAAGGCGCAAAGAAGGCGCGCGCGGAGTTTGAGGCGCGCTTCGCGGCGAAGCCCGATGTGTATGGAGGTGTGAAGCTGGTGAACTTCGGCGCCAAGTCGGCGCCGCTGCCGGAGAATACCTTCGATTTCATTCTCTCGGCGCGCTCGGTGCATGGGTGGATGGGCGCCGGCATCACCGATAAGGTCTTCAAAGATCTCTACGGTGCATTGAAGCCGGGCGGCATACTCGCCATCGAGCAGCATCGCGCCAGTGCGGGCGAGCAGGACCCGAAAGCGGCAAGCGGCTATGTAACCGAGGAGTACGTGGTCGAACAGGCGACGAAAGCCGGGTTCGAGCTGGTCAGTCGTTCCGAGGTCAATGCGAATGCACAGGACACGAAGGATCATCCATTCGGCGTCTGGACCTTGCCGCCCGTCAAACGCACCCGGCCCTACAGCGAAGGTCCCGATGCGCACGATCCGAAGTTCGATCGCACGAAATACGATGCAATTGGCGAGTCGGATCGCATGACGCTGAAGTTCACGAAGCCGGAAGCGACGCAGACTTAGCTCAGGAACCGGAGGACGGAGAGGAGCCGCGAAAGACCGCATAAAAGATTTGAGATTGGTCAGAACGAGATCGCGACAGCCGTTGTAGTCCTTCTGAATCACTGACTTCCTTTATGCGGTCTTTGGCGGCTCCTTTCCGGCTTCTTTCCGGCTCCTCTCCGGCTCATTCCCAGGGGCAGTTTTCCCCGCTCACCCCCTCCTATCAGCATAGGCGGGTACTAACGCAGGCTTCCATCGATGTCCACATCCGGGCGCAGCGATCGCATCGCCGAGTGGGCGCGTAACTGGAACGCGGGACTGACACGCTTCCTGCGGCGCCGGCTGCCTGAAACGATCGATGCGGAGGATCTCGCTCAGGAGGTCTACGTCCGGTTGCTGCGCATCGAGAAGCTCGACCACATCGAAGAGCCGCAGGCCTATCTCTATCGCGTCGCGAGCAACGTCGCCGCCGAATGGCGCATGCGCGCGCGCCATAGCAAACCGCACAGTGCGGAGGAACTCGATGCACTGGTAGCGAGCGCCACCCCCGAGTCGCTGCTCGACGAAGCGCAGTTCGGCGAGCAACTGAACGCGGCCCTGCACACCATGAATCCCATGGTTCGCGCCGTAATATTTCTGAAGCTGCGCGACGGACAATCGCACGAAGAAATAGCGCGCCACCTGAGCATCACACCGCGCATGGTGCGACGGCTGCTCACGACCGGCTATGCGCAAATGCGTCGCAACATCGTGCTTGATTGAATCGTCCATGCAGCCCACTCACCACAAGCTTTCAACAGACCCGCTGGCGCAGCGCGCTGCGCAGGACGCCGCCCGCTGGCTTGCGACGTTGTCCGACGAGCACTGCGGCGAAGCGGAACGTGACCAGTTTTTTCAGTGGCTGCGCAGTTCAACGCAACATGTCGATGAATTCCTGCGAGTGAGTTCGCTGGCCAGGTGCGCCAGCCGACGCGAGCTGTGGGCTGACGACAGCGTGGATTCGTTGATCGCCGCAGCTCGGGCGGATTCGAATGTGCTGACGCTGGACGCAGAAGCGCAGCCGACGCCCGTACATCGCACACCAGTTCGCTGGGCGATCGCGGCTTCGCTCGCATCGGTGATCGCGGTCGGTGCGCTGATGACGACGCGCTTCATCGATCTCGATCCTGTTTACATCACCGCCGTCGGCGAGCAGCGTTCGATCACGCTGGAGGACGGCTCGGTCGTCCAACTGAACAGTCAATCGCGCCTGCGTGCGCGCTTTTTGGAAGAGCTGCGCGCCGTCGAGTTATCGCAGGGCGAAGCTATCTTTCGCGTCGCCAAAGATCCTGATCGCCCGTTCCGCGTGCGCACTGGCTTGACCGACATAGTCGCCATCGGCACGGCGTTCAACGTCAATGCAAGCAGCGCCAAAACAATTGTGACTGTGCTCGAGGGCCGCGTACGAGTCAGCCGGGGCGACGCCGCTTCGGGCCGCTCGGGCCAGGCGCCGCAATCGATTGAACACATCGAGCTCGCGATGGGTGAACAACTCATCGTCGCACCCAGACTTCCGGCGATCCGCGTCGCGTTGCGCGACACCGAAAAAGTCACGTCATGGACCGAGCGTCGGCTGATTTTCGAGAACACTGAGATCGCCGCCGCTGCCGCCGAGTTCGCTCGCTACAGCTCCCGCCAGATCCGCATCGACGATCCGCAACTCGCCGCACGTCAGATCACAGGCGTGTTCGATGCAACCGATCCCGCTTCACTGGTCCAGTTCCTGGAGACCGACGCAACGGTCGAGGTGCAAGCTGATGGCGGCGGTTGGGTGGTGAAGACAAAGAACCAGAATTAGAGTAATCACAAGATCACATAGAACGCATGGATCGGAATCTGATGGTAGAAAGATCAGATCGCCTCGCCGTTCCGGGAACTCCGTTACTTTGTGATCTTTGTGGTTACTCAATTTCTGATCTGAAGAGCTACTCCGCCAGCGCCGGATACATCGCGAGCAGCTTGCGCAGGACGCCGTTGGTCCAGCCGAAGCCGTCCTGCAAGGGATACTCGCCGCCGCCGCCTTCGGCCGAGCCGCTCACGTCGTATTTTTCCACCAGCTTCCCGGTACTGCGGAACACCTCGAGATTTCTAGCGACCCAGCGCTGCGCGATCACGCCCGCGAGTTGCTCCTCGCCATAATTCTTCAGCCCCTGAATAGCGATCCACTGGAGCGGCGCCCAGCCGTTGGGCGCATCCCACTGCTGGCCGGTCTGCATCGTCGTCGTTGCAATCCCGTGCGGTCGCAACAGCTTCGCACGCACTGTCGCCGCGACGGCGCGCGCCTGCGCCTGCTCGCTCAGGTTGAAGTACAACGGATACAGCGTCGCGGCGGTGACATGAGTCGTCGGCTGCTGCGCGCGCCAGTCGTAGTCGGTGTATGCGTTCACCGCCGGATTCCATAGAAGCCGCGCAATCGAACTCCTGCGCCCCGCCGCGCGTGATCGCATGTCCTGCTCGCAGATTGCATCGCGCGCCACACCGCATGCTTTCGCGATCGTAATTTCGAGTTGATAGACGAGGCTGTTGAGGTCTGGCGGCAGGAGATCGGTCGTGCGGATCGTCGCCAGCGTTTTGCCATCCGCGAACCAGCGTGAACTGAAGTCCCAGCCGCTTTCCGCCGCGGCGCGCACGTTTCGATACACCTCGGCCGCGGGTCGCTTCGATGCGATTGCGGTCGCGACATCCTCACGATACGACTCTTCGCGCGGCGTGTCGCGATCATCCCAATAGCGATTCAGCAGCGCGCCATCCTTCAGCCGCACCACGCGCCGATGCGCGCTGTTCGGCGCGAGCGCTTCGGCGCCTTCCATCCAGAACGCATACTCGCGCTTGAGCTGGGGCAGATAGTCCGCGTAAACGCGATCGCCTTCGCGCGTTGCGGCCAGCTCCACCATCGCCGCAAAGAATGGCGGTTGCGAACGACTGAGGTAGTAGCTGCGATTGCCGTTTGGGATGTGGCCGTATGCATCGATGAGGCGCGCGAAATTCGTGAGCATCGCCATCGTCAGATCGTGACGGCCGCTCTCCTCGAGGCCCAGCATGGTGAAGTACGAGTCCCAGTAGTAAATCTCATTGAAGCGGCCGCCCGGCACGATGTAGCGCTCCGGCAGCGGCAACCGCGACGAGAACGGCCGCTGATCGTCTGGCTTGCGCTCCAGCACGTTCCACAGCCGATCGATGTGTTCGCGTACGTCTTGCCCGGGAGTCGTGCGATACACGGCCCGATCGCTTTGCGGTGAATTGAATCTCGCCAGAACGAACTCACGCAGATCGAAGTCCGCACGCGTCTTCGCTTCGCGGTACTCAGCGAGGATCTGTTCAGGAGCCCGAACCGGCAGCGCGTCGACGAACGTCTTGCTGTCGGGATAGACGGACCCGAGCTGCACGCGCTCGAAGAGTTCGCCGTAGATTTCTGCGGGAGCTGGTGTAGCAACGACGGCGTGCGGGGTGCGGGATGCGGGGTGCGCAGGAGCAGACGGCTGCTCTACCGGCGGCGTGGGTTGGCAGGCCGCCAGGAAGGCGCACAGAGCAAGCGTGCGCCAGTAGCTCATCTCAATTACTACGCGAATTGCCAATCGCATTCTCCTTCTCTTCTCGTGCGCGAGCGTCGCGACCGGCCCCCTCGCCTCTTACACAAGCGGAGAGGAGCTTCGATCTCGGCGCATGGCGCTCGCCAAACACTCTTTTTCAATACCTGAACGTCATCGAACCCATGAAGGAGCGGCCGAAGAGCGGACGCACCATATAGATGGCGCCGATGCCGCCCGCGCCCAGATCAGTGCGTGGATTGCCTTCGGTCAGGCCGACTTCGTCGGTCAGGTTGTCGCCGCTGATCTGGAAACTCCAGTTCTCGCCGACATCGAACATTACGCCCGCATCGAGCTTGGTGTACGACGGCAGCTCGATCGAGTTCTCGTCGTTCGCGAAACGCTCACCGAAGTAACTGTACGTCAGATAGACCCGCCCGCGATCTTCCATGAACAACAAGGTCGGCGTGACTCGCGTCATCACCTCGGGAATGCGACGGATGGTGTTGCCGGTAAAGTCGACTGTCGCGCCTCTGAAGCTCGTGTATTCCGGTTCCTGGAAGGTCGCGCTGAACCGCACGTTGAGCACCTCCAGAGGTGCGTACTCGCCCTCGAGCTCGATGCCGCGCGTTCGCGTACCGGCGCGACGCCTCACCTCCGCGCCGCTGGCGAGGATGTCGCGGAAGCTGATGTTGTCGAATTCCGTCTGGAAAAGCGCCGCGAACAGCACCAGCGTGTCGAGTGAAGTCTTGTAGCCCAGCTCCAGATTTGTCACGTTGTCCTTTTCGACGTCCGGGCGGCCGTTGACCACCGGCGCGTTGCGAAAATCATCGAAATTCGGCAGCCGTGCGGAATCCGTGTAGTGGCCGAACACGGCGTGGCTCGGCGTCAGCTCGTAGTTGAACCCGATCGAATAGCCGGATGTATCGAAGCTCTCATCGATCCTGCGGCGTGCGCTGCCGACTTGCGAAGCGGCGTTGTCGAAGCGCGTCAGCGGATTGCCATCCAGATCCACGCCGACGCCCTCGCCGAGCGAGCCCTCTGTTTGCTGATCGTCGTAGCGCACGCCGAAATCAAACCGCAGTGCATCCGTCGCTTGCCATTCATCCGCCGCATACAGCGCGAAAGCCGTCGCGTCGTAGTCCGCGATCAGATTGAAGAACGAGTACTGCGTGTAGCCGTCCGGATCGGTCACGCCCGGCAGAAAGAGGCGGCGCGGCTGATTGCTCACGTCCATGAGCAGCAGATTGCCGAGGCTCCAGCGATCCGCCATCGAATAGTCCGCAAGGTACAGACCCAACGTGAACGCATGCGGCTCGAAATAAAAATTCAGCCGCAGATCGTCCTGCAGCGCGTCGTACTCCTTGTCGACGACCCAGTGCCCATGGTTCTGCACCAGGCTCGTCGCTGCGTACGATGCGCCGGTCGACAGCACGGTGAAGTTCGGCGCGAAGCCCCCGTTCGCCGCAGCGAACGCAACGCCCGTCGTCGGCGCTTCGCCCGGGAAAATGCCATCGAAGCGGACGTCGCCGCCGGTCCAGCGAACGAGATTGCTGAGTGAAACGATGTCGCTGAACTTCCAGCTGAAACGGGCGCCGATTGTCGCGAGCTGCGGATGAATGCCGTTTTCGAGACTGGACCCCTGCAGACCCAATTGCGCAGCAGACGCCGGGAGTCGCGCCCGTGCGAGGTCCTCGCTATGCAGCGAATACGTACCCGGATCCGCGCCGTTCAAGCCGTTCGGATCGGACGGATCGCCGGTCAGCGGTATGGGCACGACGAACAGCGAACGATCATCGATGTACTTTGCGAACACATCGAGATCGCCCCGCTCGAAGCTGCGCGACAGCTTCACGCGGAATTGCCCGCCGTCATCGGCGGTATAGCCCGGTTCACGCACGCCGTCGGATTGACGGTAGTAGCCGCCGAACGCCACGCCCCAGTCATCGCCCCACTCATCTCCCAAGGGTCCGCTCCACGCAAAATCGCTGCGATACATACCGTAATCGCTGAGGCCCAGCTTGAATGCACCGCCGGGGTTCGGCGTCGCCGAACGCGTCACGAAGTTCACCACGCCGCCGATGGCGCCGGAGGTGAAAATCGGCGCCGTGCCGCCGCGCAGCGCTTCGACGCGCTCGATCGTCGCATCGACGCGGACGAATTGATCGGGGTTGTAAAACGAAAGCTCGGAGACGGGATAGATGGGAATGCCGTCTTCCATCAAACCGACGTACTTGTAACCGCCGTCCTGAATGATGCCCCGCGCGAACACATTGCCCTGCGTCGTGCCGGCAGTCGACTCGACCCAGAAGCCAGGCACTGCGGAGATCAGATCGGCGGAGCTCGAGGGCGCCTGTTGCGCGATGTCCGCGGCGTTGAAGGTCGAGATCGCAACACTCGATCCGAACTTGGTGCGTTCGGCGACCGCGGCGCCGGTGACGATCACTTCTTCGACGCCGAACAGCGAGTCCTCCGCCCTCTGTGCATCGTATCGACTGGAACGCCGCGGGGCGGGGGATGCGGGCGGCGGAGTGGCCTGAGCTAAACGCAATGGCGCAGC
Source organism: Steroidobacter sp. (assembly GCA_050738395.1). Lineage (GTDB taxonomy): Bacteria > Pseudomonadota > Gammaproteobacteria > Steroidobacterales > Steroidobacteraceae > Steroidobacter. The sequence goes on along the minus strand of JBOHZJ010000470.1, from coordinate 10,656 downwards.
GGTTGAGCTTCGCTGCAGCACCGCGTCGGGACGCCCTACCTTTTCCTTCGCCACACTGATCGCGACTGTCTTCGAATTGACGCGTTCGTGCTTGAGACCAGTGTTCTCCAGCAGCTTCTGCAGGGCTTGCTGCGCCGTGTACCTGCCTTCCACCGGCGTGGATTCACGGCCCCTGCCGACGTCGGAGTAGAAGACGATCTGATCACCGCTTTGCTCAGCGTAGGCGCGCAACGCCTGTGACAGAGGCTGCGCGGCAATGTTGAACTCGCGCGCCGGGTCGGAAGGCGGCGCCTTCACCGACGGAGCATCCGCGAAGGCCAATCCGCCGGCGATTGCTGCAGATAGAGCGAGCGTCGCGCTCAATGCGCGCATGTATCCCCCTGACATTATTGGAATGTAAGCGGCGATTCGCCGGATGAATCGCGTGTACCTCATCAAGACGGGCCCACCTTGAAAAACTGCCCCCGCGGAAGCTTCGGTTGAACCCTCCTGTTTCGCCGACCTCTCTTCGACGCCGCACTCTACGCTGGCAGGGCCCGACGACATATAAGTAAGGCGCACGATCGGGACAGAACCAGGAGTGAGCGGGTCGGCGCAGTCTCATCAAGCGAGCGTCGAAACTCGAGCGCCAGCGCATAATCCACTCGTCCGAACAACATCAAACCGCTCCGGGGAGAACAACGATGCAACCCAATATCATGACGCCCGTGCTCGCGCTGATCCTCTGGACCTTCGCGATCTGGACATGGATGTATGTCACACGCATTCCCGCCATGCGCACCGCGGGCATTGATGCGTCGCGTATCAAGCGCAAGGACGAGCTCGACGTGCTGCCCGTGTCAGTCAAGCAGATCGCGGACAACTACAACCACCTGCATGAGCAGCCGACCGTGTTCTTCGCACTGGCGATCTACTGCCATCTCGTCGGCGTCGCCGATCCGCTCAACGTCGGGCTCGCGTGGGCGTATGTCGGGCTGCGGGTCGCTCACTCCCTGATTCAGTGCACTTTCAACTTTGTGCCGGTTCGGTTCCTGGTGTTCGCCGCATCGACGATCGTCCTGATCATCATCGCGATACGCAACGTAGTCGCACTAGCGGCGACTACGTGACGTCGACCCCGTCGCGCTTTTGCCGCCGAGCGCAGATGCAACCACGCGAGCGAGATCGTCGATGGAGTGCGGCTTGAGAATGACGTCATGGATGCCGAGGCGTCGCGCGGACTGCACGTCTTCCGGCCGCACGTACCCGGAGGTCAGAACGATCGGGACGTCCGGCCGGATTTGCAACAGCTCACGCGCCACGTCGCGGCCGGACATGCCAGGCATGGACAGATCCGTCACGACGAAATCGAACGTCAAAGGATGCGCGCGGAATAAGTTCAGCGCTTGCGACGGATCAACGCAGCCCGTCACCTGATAGCCGAGTCGGCGCAGCGCCCGCTCCGCGAGGAAGACGAGCGCTTCTTCGTCGTCGATGTACAGAATGTGCTCACCCTCGCCATGCGGAGCGGCCATTGCCGTCCCCGGATCGGCGGCGGCGATTTCCTGCGCCGCCGGAAAGCACAGCGTAACCGTCGTCCCTTCGCCCGGCCTGCTCTCGATGCTGATCGAGCCTTCATGCGTCAGCATGATTCCATGCACGACCGAGAGGCCGAGTCCAGTCCCCTGCCCGGCCGGTTTGGTGGTGAAAAAAGGATCGTAGACTCGCTCGAGCATGCTCTCGTCGATACCGCAGCCATCATCCGACACTCGCACCCGCACGTAGAATCCCGGATCCAGCGCCACCTTTCGGCCCGCTGCATCGCTCGAGACGATCACTGAATCGACCTGCACATGGATGATCCCCGGCCGTGCGTCGATCGCCTGTGCGGCGTTCACGCCGAGATTCATGATCACCTGATGAATTTGAGTCGCGTCCGCAAGGACGTTTGGCAGATCGGGAGCGAACTCGCTGCGCATTTCGATCGACGACGGCAGGGTTGCGCGCAGGAGCTTGAGCGCTTCTTCTACTACCGGCTCAAGCGCAATCGGCCGGCGCTGGGCGGCTTCCTGACGACTGAACGCGAGAATCTGGCGGACCAGATCGGCGGCGCGCGTTGCGCTGCGTTTGATTTCGTGGAGCGACGTGAGCGCCGGACTGTCGGGCGGCAGGTCCTCGAGCGCCAGGCTCGTATTGCCCCTGATAGCGGCAAGCACATTGTTGAAGTCGTGCGCGATGCCGCCGGCGAGTGTGCCGAGCGCTTCCATCTTCTGCGCCTGACGCAGGCGTCCTTCAAGACGCTCGCGATCCTCTTCAGAGCGCTTTCTTTCAGTTATGTCCGTCACAAAGCCTTCGAGGAATTGCAGTTCGCCCTCGGGCGAATAAACTCCGATGCCCTGCTCCCAGACCCATTTCTCATCGCCGGGCGCGGTTCTGATTCGATAAGTCAGTTGATACTGCCTTCTGGCCGCGAGCGCCGCCTGGATCGCACTCCAGACTTCCTCTGCATCATCGGGATGAATGAGGTCGCCGTACGCAATTTTGTGTTCTGTGAATTCGGACCGGGAATATCCAGTCAGCGATTGAACGCCCTCGCTGACGAAGTCGACTGTGTACTGCGTGTCGTTGCGACAGCGATACACCAGTCCGGGCAGATGGCTGATCAGACTGTGCATAGTGCGCTGACTCTCCTCCAGGCGAGCCTCGAGGCGCTTGCGTTCTTCGATGTCCTCGATGACCCCCTCGATGCAGTAGGGCGCGCCCGTCTTGTTCAACTGAACGCAGCCCTTCACCGACACCCAGTGCGCGGAACCGTCAGGCCACACAACGCGGCAGTCGGACTGAAACGACGAACCCTCGGCGAGCGCACGCTGCGCAACTTTCCGCACGCGCTCGCGATCGTCCGGGTGAATGGCCTCGACCATCCGCTCGTGATCGAGGGCCGCATCACGCGGCAGCCCCATCAGAGTCGCAACGTCTCTGGACCACACGCGGTTGCCGTAAACGAGATCCATGTACCAGGCGCCGACTTTCACTGTCCTCAGAGCATGCTGCAGCCGCGCGTCGTAGTCGTGTGCGTTGTGCAGTCGGCGAGCTCCAGAATTCACTGCGGATATCCAGATCAGATGATCTCGAATAAGGAGCGGCGCAAGCGGCGTGTTCCGCAGGCTTGTGCAATCAACGGCTATAGACCACGCAACGCGGGTTGGTTGCGGTGCACACCGCGTAAATCCGACTACTTCGAGCCGCGCGATCCTGTTGCAGCCGTGAACAGGCCGAGCCCGATGAAGGCCGCGCCCGTCAGATACCGGCCGAGCGGTCGTACGCCTTTTGCGCGTGCGAGCACGGACGCCGCCGCTCCCGCCGTCAGCGCGTACGCACTATCGGTAACGACTGCGATCGCGACAAACAATGAGCCGAGCGTAATGCTCTGCAGGATCGGTTCACCCTGCGTGCTCATGAACTGCGGCAGGAACGCGGCGAAGAAAATGGCCGTCTTGGGATTGAGCAGTGCGACGACGAAGCCGTCGCGAAAGACTCGCGAGTGACGCGCCTGCGGAGTGGGCGTCGAGCTTGCGTCGCCGGGCGGCGCGCGAAGCGCTTTTACGCCGAGATAGATCAGGTACAACGCACCTGCATACTTCACGACGGTAAACGCGATCGCCGACATCGCAAAAAGCGCTGCGAGCCCGATGGAGGCGCCGAGCGCGTTGCCAAGATTACCCAGCGCCACGCCTGCGACGGACGCCAGGCCAGAGCGGCGCCCCTGCTGCAAGCTGCGAGTCACGATGTAGAACACGCCGGGGCCTGGCGTGACGGCGAGCACGACGCTCGCGATCAGAAAGGCTGATAACAACGGCCAGGGCGGCAACACTTCGATCATGATTCGCATCGCACGTGGGTCGGGTTTCAACCCGACAAGAGATCGGATACTCAGCCCGGATGAGATCGGACGCAAGATGGCGCCCGATGATGCGCAGGCGCAAGATCGGCTTCGGTTGACGACTCGTCTTGCGACCGGGCGTTACACGGAAATCGCCCATTTACGGGCGATCATTCATCCGGCCTCCGGAACCAAGGGCGCAGGCGTACAAAAATGAATTCGGACGACCTGCGGCGAGCAATCAACCAGGGCAGGATGAGCGGCTTCCAGATCAAGGCCGTGGCGATCTGCGTGACGCTCAACATGCTCGATGGCTTCGATGTGCTGGTCGTGGCGTTCACGGCCTCGAGCATCTCCGCCGAATGGAATCTGACCGGCGCACAGGGTGCGATACTCGCGCCGATCATCGCGGGATTCCTCGTCGACGCGGGATGGACGACGGCGCATCTGTACGCAGCGTTCGCTCTGCCGCTGATCGCGGCAGTGTTGTCGGTGCGCGCGCTCAGGGTTCCATAGACGCGACTTGTCGCATCAATCCAGGGAGCTAACCATGAGAACTTTACGTCTGGGTCTACTCGGAGTCGTCCTCTTCAGTGTGACCGCGATGGGCGACGACAAGCCGGACCTCGACTGGCTGGCAGGCGCCTGGTGCGGCGGCGAGCATGGCGTGAGCATCGAAGAACACTGGTTGCCCGAACGCGGCGGACTCATGCTCGGCGTCAGTCGCACGGTGTCAACCAGGAGAACCGATTTCGAGTTCCTGCGCATCGAGTTCACGAGCGCCGGTGCGCGCTACGTGGCTCAGCCGGGCGGCAAGCCGCCGACCCGCTTCGAGCTGGTCCACAGTGCGCCGAACGAAGCGACGTTCGCCAATCCGCAACACGATTTTCCGAAACGCGTTCGCTATGTCCGGAACGGCGACTCGCTGACTGCGCGGGTCGACGGCGGCAGCGATGATTCAGACGCCGAGGAATACAAGTGGCGGCGATGCCCACAGGGTAAGCCCGTGGGCCGGTGAACTCGTTCTACTTCGTCGCTTCCGATCGCTCCAGCAACGCCGCATAAATCGCAAGATCGTCCGCCGAGAAGCAACAGAAAATTACTTCCCCGATCGCCGACAGCTTCTGCACAGTGGCGCGAACCGTGGCGACGGCGATCCGCGCCGCTGCCCCGACCGGATAGCCGTACACGCCGGTGCTGATGCCCGGAAACGCAATAGAACGCACCCCCGCCCCAGCCGCAATCTCCAGTGAGCGCCGATAACAGGACGCCAGCAATTCTGATTCACGGTTCGTCCCGCCGCGCCACACAGGACCGACCGTGTGAATGACGAACCTAGCAGGGAGCCGATAACCCTTCGTCAGCTTCGCATCGCCCGTCTCGCAACCGCCAAGCGAGCGACACTCCTTCAGCAACTCCGGCCCTGCGACGCGGTGAATGGCGCCATCGACGCCCCCTCCACCCAGCAACGAAGAATTCGCAGCGTTGACGACGGCGTCGACTTCGAGCGTCGTAATGTCGGCGCGGATGGCGTGGAGTGTGGCCGGCATGGAGCTTGAATGGCTACTCGTTGTCGGCGCTGCAATAGCGCTCGAACGCATCTCCGCCCGCTCGAAGCCCTTCTCCCGGGCAAGCTCCCACGGACGGACGCACGCGCGTTCGCGTACACACCATGCGTACCCCGCCGACGCCTTACATCCGTGAGCATCGCGGTCTGATCCGACAACTACCCGCGGTGGATCCAGCGGGGGCGCGGATGCGCACGCACCAACCCAGCCGATACATGCGAGCAGAAGAAGATGTATGCGCATGTTCGACCTCGGATCAAGCGGCCAGGAGCTGACGCTCGTACATTTCATCGCTCTGTCAGAGCAGTTTGACAAGCTCGGCTGTCGTCATCACGGTCGCATACTCGCCGTCGAGATTCGCGAGAGACATCGCGTGGACTTCCTCGGCCGATCGCTGCACGCCGGCATAGTCCTTTTTGGCGAAGGCGAAAGCGGCGTCGGACGCAACGAATGTCGTGAAGCCGAGATTTCCGGCCGTGCGCGCCGTCGACTCTACCGAGTTGTTCGTGCTCACGCCCACGATTACCAGCTGGCGGATGGCGCGCACGTGGAGCCAGCGCTCGAGACCGGTGTTGATAAACGCGTCCGGTACGTTTTTCTCGACGATATGCTCAGCGGGAAGAGGCGCGAACTCCGGCTGAAACTCGACGCCGGACTGACCAGGCCAGAATGGAGATCCAGGCGTTCGCGAGATGTGACGCACATGCACCACCGCTGCATCGTTGCGCCTCCAGGCGGCGAGCAAGGCGCCGATATTGCGCTCCGCATCCGGGTTATTGCGCTGCCCAGCCGCAGAGCTGCTCATTCCCCGCTGCATGTCGATGATCACGAGAGCTGATTTTGCTTCGCTCATCGTGGACTGAAGAGACGCTGCAGACCGGCGCTGGCTTCAACGCCATAGAACACTGCGCCAACCGGAACACGGCCATTCACCGCAGAGACGACGGACGCAAGGCCGGCGCCTCCAAAGCCGCCACACAATTCGATGAGTTCTACCCCATCGGCGACAAGCCGCCGCGCCACATCCGGGGCCGCGCTGATGTTGGGTATTCCGACGCACACGAGTGTACCGATCGTATCCACTCGTGAGTCGGCGGAAGGGTCATCAAGCGTGTAGATGAAGCCCCATTTCATCGTTCAACCCTCCGATGGGACTGCGCCGGCGCCAGTTAGCGTCATGCCCAGCCCTCACTCCTGCTGTAGTCCGCTCGATGGAAAGACCACGCGTCATTGGGTCAGCTTGAGCCTGAAGCTCAGGCGCGCGCATTTCGCGCGATCTCACCCGCAACCGATCGTTATGCAGCTCCATTGCCGCCTTTGGCCGCTATATCGAAGTGCAGCACGTCTTCGCGAACTCCCAGCTTCGTGTATAGCGCGATGGCTGGTTCATCGCCGATATCTGCCTGCACGAAAATGACATAGGCTCCGCGGCGTTCGGCTATCGTCCTGAGTTCCTGAATCAACGCCGACGCGATGCCTTCGCGTCGGTGCGCTGCCGCCACAGCCAGATCGTAGATGTAGATCTCGCTGCGCTCCTGCTCGAACTTTTTAAGCTCGTAGGCCGCGATGCCGCCCACGACCTCGCTTCCTTTCAACGCGGCGAGCGCGATGAAGTAGTCGCTTCCGAGCAATCCTCGAAGATAGCCCGCACTGGGCCGATTCCCGCCATAGGCCTCCACCTCATCAAAGGCCTCGCCGAAGGTCGCCAGAAGGGCCTCCATCAACGCTACTTCGCCGGGCGCGATCTGGTGAATGCTGAAGCGTGATGAACCATTCACTGTCATATCCTGAGCCGCCATGACGCTGCCGCGTGAGCCGCGAGCACTTGCGAGTCGGGCGCACCACGCGCGCTTGCTCCAAGAGGTTCAGGCGGACAGCTTGAGAGCATGGAAGCGGGTACCCGGAAGGTACTTGTTACTGTAGGGCGGGATCTCGACGAATCCCAGCCGACGATAGAGACCTTGGGCGGGCGCCATGCTCGGCAATGTATCCAGACGCAGTTCACTGTAACCAGCCTGGCCTGCCGCGTGAATCACGGCCTCGATGAGGCGCTTGCCAAGACCGCAGCTGCGGTACGCCGGACGGACGTACAGGCGCTTCATTTCACCTGTGCGGCTATCGAGGGGTCTCAGGCCGACACAGCCGGCGGCGTCAGAGCCGCCGTGCGCGATGACTAGCGCACCACCGGGCGGTACATACGGAGCAGGCAATGCCGCGAGCTCCGCGGTGAATCCCTGATACTCAAGATCCGTGTCGATGGCTTTGGCGTACTCGCGGAACAGTTCGCGAGCAGCAGCGACAAGCTCACGGGTGTCTGCCTGACTGAACACGATCTCTGGCGCTGTCATGGTCGCCTGACACGGTCGCGCTCCAGCGCGTACGTTTTCGCGCGTCGCTTGCAGCGCTTCGTTGGACTCTTGAAGGCTTTCATCGAGGGCTAAACGCCGTTCGCGGTTTATTCCTCGTTTATCAACGCCGACAGCAGCGCCGGCAGTCGACCGACCGCCTCTGCCAGCGCCACGTGGTTGTGATAGTCGCGCGAAGCCACGATTCGCCCGTCGCGAACGGTGGACACCTGGATGTTCGCGACCTGAAACGGGCGGCGAGTCGTGGTCACCAGTCCGTCGTAGGTCCACTCCACAATGAGGATCTCCGGATTGACGGTTTCGTGCATCACGACATCGCGGGCCCGTAGTTCCAACGGATACCTCGCCACGCCGGCAAAGTATGCTCGAATCGCTTCGCGCCCCTTGAGCTGCGTTGGCGCCGGCAGAGCGAAGGGATATTCCACGACTGCATCTTCGGCGAATAGGTGATGAAGCTCTCGCCAACGTTGGTTCGAAATACCATCAAGTAGGCGCTCGAGGACTTGTTGCGGGCTGAGTGATTCAGACATGCGGATCTCCAGACGGAAGCAGGAGGAGCAGACGGGGCAGCGGCAAACCGCAAGGATGCAGTGCGACTGGCGATTGCATCTTCAGAGCCGCCACACGATCCACGCTAAACGCCCAAACGCCCAATCTCACGCGCGGACACGCCCCGAAGCGGCCGTCGCGTGGAGCGCATTGTTGGGCTCACTTTCATTGAACCTGAGACTAGGGTGCGCCGGATGACCGGGCACGCTCCTGCGAGAACATCCGCAGCGCGAACCGCCCGGCGTCGGTTTCCCGCAGGCGCAAGGCCTCTTCGCGCATCGCGGCGGGTACGGTGTCGAGCGCCGGGTACACGGCGCGGCATTCGACAGGAAACAGCACCGGGGCCGCGAGCGCCGCAAAAGTCAGGTCCGCTGCAGTGAAGCGCTCGCCAGCGAGAAATCGACGCCCGCTGCTCAGGCGTTCGTCCACTTGCCGAAAAATGTCCCGCACGCGCTCGAGTGAGCGCTGTGCGCTCTCCGGCGTGATCTTGTACGCCGCGCGAACCAGACGGCGCGCCAGCGGCGTGATCACCGGAAGCAAGCTCGCTTCAAGTCGCGGCACACCGCGCGACCACACCGAGCGAAGCAGCTTCGCTTGCGGCAGCAACTGCGCGTAAGCCCAGCGCCGTGTATGCGGGCCAAGCCCCGTATCGAACTGCTCCTCGAGAGCGTCGACCTCGCGTCGCAGCGCGGCATCGCGCGGATACAGCAAGTCGCCGCCGCATACCGCGTCCGCATGGATGAGGATATCGGTGGAATCAATGAAGCGACTGTTTCCGTGCACCAGCACCGGCACGGCGCCGCCGTCATTGCGCTTCGTTGCGAGTCGGTGCAACAGCGGCGCATGCGGCTCTTCCCGATACGGCAGCGCGACCCGGTCAAGCGCCCAGCGCGCTTTCTCGCAGTAGTGGCTGAGTGGGATCGTTATGAGAATGGCGCGAGCGGTGTTGCTGCTGGTCATGGTTCGATCGCGGTTATCAAGCTCGCATCAACGCACGACGTGGGCGTGCGAGTCGCAGTGCGCGCAACCTCGAGCCGATTGTTCAGGTTTCATTTGCTCGATTTGGCCGTTAGGAACGACAGCAAGGCCGCGGCGTTCTCATCGGCGATGCGGCACTCACGTCTGTCGGACGGACACTCGCCATCCCAATAGAGCAATTGCTCGATTCAGTAAGGACCACTTCGTCCATCCTTTTCCCATCACTTTTCCAAATCTCAATCTCGTGGCGGATGTTCTGCACTAACGCCGCATCGCGTAATAGCCGCTCGCACTCACTTCGTACAACCGACACATCAATCTCACCGGGGCCTTGCGCCGCTACGGGTCAACACGCGCCGATCCATTCTTTAGTTCTCGGATTTCAGCCAAGGGCCTCACTTGATATCGCGCGCGTTCCTCATCCGTAACTGCACCTTCGTCGATTTGATAGCGACCTTCCACTTCTCCTTCATCATTGATCTTCGGCTGTATTCCATACCATTGAGGCCTGCCTCGCTTGACCATGAAGCGGTCCCAAGTAGAGGCTGTCTGCCACAAGTAGTCTTTGTTCTCAGGCTCGATCGTGGCCGCGATCCAGGCCAGAGACGCGGCGAGGCGATAGTGATCGTCAGTTTGGCCGTGATGGAAGATGACGGCCGAATAGTAGTAATCCTGACCCGTGCGCACCTTTCCTTCCTTCAGCATCGAGAGGATCTCCTCTCGCCGCGCCTCGTCACGCACATTAATCTCTTTCCAGCTAAGCGCCGTGTTCGGAAAGCCCTTGCGATCCATCTGATCCTGCGCAAGGAGCTCCGCGATGCGCTCACTATTCTGAACTCTCTCCGCAGCACTGGCCATCGCGCAGCCCAGCACGGCAATGAAGATGAGAGACGCTGCGATAAATCTCACGTTTCCCTCCCTACCGGCCCAACGTCCCGGTTGAGCGGCGTCGCACTAACGCTCGCGCCTTGGCGCTTTATCCATCACCGTCCGCTGCAACCGGTTGTTAGCCGCTGGGACAAAACTGCATTCTTCCCTTCTTACTCGTCGAGAATGATCGCTTCGCCATCTCGAAGCGTTCTGTACGAGATACCATGCCGCTCAAAGTAATCAACCACGTCATCGATGAGTAAGGACTCCGGGTGTTCTGAGTCAAAATGCGGAGCAATGCAGTAGCTGAGCACACCTAAACCGTCCCAGATGACTTCCGGCTCATAGCCGGTTGGAACCAGCTCTGGCGGATCAACGACCTCTATCCCCTTCAGAGACGGCGCCAATACGCACGATCCCGCGCTATAGCCCCCGTAAACGAAGTCTCCATCGCTCTTCTGCT
>JBOHZJ010000469.1:0-2870 GCA_050738395.1 Steroidobacter sp. | reverse complement strand
AGCTTGCCCTGGCGGATCAGGTTCGCGACCGCGGGCGTGCTCACCAGGATTTCAAGCGCGGCGACGCGGCCGGGTTTGCCCGCACGCGGAATGAGTTGCTGAGAGATGACGCCGCGCAGCGACGTTGAGAGCATCGTGCGTACGTGCGGCTGCTTGTCGGCCGGGAACGCATTGACCATGCGATCGACCGTGGGTGCGGCGCCGTTCGTGTGCAGCGTACCCATCACCAGAATACCCATCTCCGCAGCCGTGACCGCGATGCTCATCGTTTCATAATCGCGCAACTCGCCAACGAGGATGACGTCGGGATCTTCACGCAGGGCCGAATGCAGCGCTTCCGAGAACGAAGGGCTGTGCGTACCGATCTCGCGCTGGCTGACAAGGCAATTCTTGCGCGGATGCACGAATTCGATCGGGTCTTCGATGGTGAGGATGTGGCCTTTGAGCCGCATATTCAGGTCGTCGATCATCGCGGCCAGCGTGGTCGACTTGCCGGAACCCGTCTTGCCCGTCACCAGGATCAGGCCGTTGTTCACCTTGCATAGACTGCGCACCGCGTCGGGCATGTTGAGTTGGTCGAGCGTCAGCGCCTTCGATGGAATGGCGCGGCATACGCAGCCGAGGCCATAGAGGTGCCGCATGACGTTCACGCGAAAACGCGACACGCCGGGAATGATGTAGGCGAAGTCCGCGCCGTGCTTTTCTTCCAGGCGCGCCACCGCGGCGCGCGGCATGATCTCCTTCAGCGTCTCTTCGACGAATTGCGGCGTCAGCACATCCGGCCGCAGATTGTGCAACTCGCCATACAGACGGACGCGCGGCGGATCGCCGGCGATGAAGTGCAAATCAGAGCCACTCCGGCTCAGAACTTCCTTGAGAAACTCATCGATACGCCGCGGGACGTACTGGTTGCCGGTGACAGCAGCAGGGGATTGTTCGGCGCTCACATCTTCTCCAACGCTAGGGGCTGCTGGGTACTGGGCGCTGGGCTGCTGGCCAGATGCGGGATCCCTCGCCCCCTTGCCAGCAGTCCAGCGCCCAGCAGCCCGACATCCCGCTTATCATCCTGGCGCAAGATCGAACTTCGGCAGGACGCTCGCATCCGTCACAAAGCGTGCGAACGCCCGCTTGTCGGCCGCGTAGACGTACGCGTCGTCAGGATCGATCTCCTTCGCCTGCACGTTCGCGAGCAGCGACTGATCGAGCATCTGCATGCCGAGATCCTTACCGGTCTGCAACTGCGACGGAATCTGGTGCGTCTGGTCGGTCATGATCAATTTGGCGATGGCTCGCGTGACGATCATGATCTCGCAGATCGCCTTGCGTCCACGTTGATCCGCCGTCTTGACGAGCACCTGCGTAATCACCGCGATCAGGCTCTGCGAGAGGAAGCTCTTGGTCTGTTCACGTTCATCGGCCGGCAGGGCGTCGATGATGCGGTCGATCGTTTTTACCGCGCCGGTCGTGTGCAGCGTGCCGAGCACCAGGTGGCCGGTTTCCGCGGCGGTCATCGCCCAGCGGATCGTGTCCGCGTCGCGCAATTCGCCGACGAGAATGACGTCCGGATCTTCGCGCATCGCGGCGCGCACGCCTTCCGAGAAGGAGGGCAGGTGGGTGTTCAGTTCGCGTTGAATGATCTGGCTTTGCTTGCTCTTGTGCACGAACTCGATCGGATCCTCGAGACTGACGATGTTCACCCTGCGCGTGGCGTTCAGGTGATCGATCATCGCTGCAAGCGTCGTCGACTTGCCCGTGCCGGTCGAACCGGTGACCAGGATCATGCCCTGATGTTGATCGCACAGCTTCCTCACGATTGGCGGCAAACCAAGTCGATCGAGGGTCGGCACGTCCGAAGGAATCGCGCGGAAGGTCGCGCCCACGCCGGTGTCCTTGCGAAACACGTTGACGCGGAAACGGCCGCCGGTTGCGGAGACGTACGAGAAATCGATGTCGTGACCTTTGCGCAGCTGCTCCTGGTTCGGCCGGCTCATGATTTCGGCGATATAGCCTTCGAGTTCGGCCTGACTGAGGTCGCGAAACTTGATCGGCATCAGATCGCCATGCATGCGCAGCATGGGCGGCAGACCGACGGCGAAATGGATGTCGGAGCAGCCCTGATCGGTGCCAAGCTTGAGAAATGCGTCGATGCGGGCCATGGCGTAAGGCTACAGGCTTTGACGGCGACCCTCTAGGAGGGCCCGCGGCGTGGGGCTCGGGTCAGAAAAGGACGCTCGACGAGGCAACGCTCTGCTGCTTCTGGTCCGGTTTAGCCCGAGCCCCCGCCCCTAGCCCCGAGCCCTGTCCCCCTCAGAGCATCTTCTCCAGTGCAAGCCTGAGCTCTTCCATGTTCTGGAAGCGCTTCATTTTGTCGACCGACATCGCCTTGCTGACGAGATCGGAGAGCGGCCTGGGCAATTGGGGGTTTACCTCAAGAGGCGATTTGGCTTTGCCCTGAACGTGCTGGTACATGACGGACATGTGATCGCCGCGGCTGTAGGGCGGCTGGCCGGTCACCATCTCGTACATGATGACGCCCACGCTGTAGATGTCGGCGCGCTCATCGACTTTCTTGCCGAGAATCTGCTCGGGCGCCATGTACTTCGGCGAGCCGATGACATAGCCCGTCTTGGTGAGCTGCGTGTCGCCTTCCTTGTGGGCGGCCGCGACGCCGAAGTCCACGATTTTCAGCAGCCCTTCGTTGTTGATCAGAATGTTCGCGGGCTTGAGGTCGCGATGCACGATTCCGGCCTGATGCGCGATCGTCATGCCGGTGGCGAGGTCGATGCCGTACTGGATCGCGCGCGGCAGCAGCAACGGCTTCTCATTGACGATCTCGGCGCCGAGCGTATGCGAGGGAAAGTACTCCATCG
>JBOHZJ010000468.1:0-4912 GCA_050738395.1 Steroidobacter sp. | reverse complement strand
ACGTCGTAGTCCCAGATGTCGTGATGCGTCGTCTGGAAGGACCAGCGCAGAGCGCCCGTCGTCGCGTCGAGTGCGACGATGGAACTGCCGAACTTTTCGGATTCCGGCGAGCGATGGCCGCCGTAATAATCCGGCGTCGCATTGCCGGTCGGAGTGTAGACCAGCCCCAGTTCTTCATCGGCGCTGAATACGCTCCAGGCATTCGGCGTGCCGCGCGTGTACACGTGCGCCTGCGGGAGCGCAGTCAGCACATCGGTGCGCCCCAGATCCCAGGCCCATACGAGTCGACCTGTGATTGCATCGAAGCCGCGGATTACGCCGGAAGGTTCTGCGACCTCCACGTTGTCCGCAACCCAGCCGCCGAGCACGGCGACGCCGCGCGCGATCGTCGGCGGCGAGGTCACATAGTAGAAGCCGGGTTTCACATCGCCCATGCCCGTCAACAGACTCACTTCGCCGTTCTCGCCGAACGTTGGACAGCGCTGGCCGGTTTTCGCATCGACCGCGATGAGTCTCGCATCCGTGGTTGCGGTAATGATTCTCTCAGGACAATCGACGCCTGCATCGGGCGCCTTGTAGTACGTGACTCCACGGCATGTCGTGGTGAATCCGACCTTCGAGTCCTTGAGCTTCGGATCGAATTGCCAGCGGCGCGCGCCGGTGTCCGCATCGAGCGCGGTGATGATGTTGCCGGCCAGACAGACATACAGCGTGTCGCCGAGCTGCAATGGAGTCGCCTTGAATGCGCCGCCGACGCCTGTGCGATAGCGCCAGGCGACTTCGAGATCCGAGACATTGCTGGTATTGATCTCATCGAAGGGCGCATAACGGGAACCTGCCGCCGTACGGCCGTAATGCAGCCAGTCGCCCGAACCGAAAGTCGACATGTGCGCTGCGCTCGTGGGAAACGGCAGGACCGGATAGGGCTTGCGCAGTGCAACGCCGATGCAAACGCCAGTCAGCACGATAGCGAATACCCACGTGGACGGCATGCGCAGCAACGAACGAGGCGAACGGTCCGACAGCGCCCGACGAACGCCGGGTCGTAACAGCAGTAAACCCAGCACGAGGAACGGCAGAACGCGCGGCGCCAGCGCCCAGCCGTCGAATCCGGATTCAGCGAGCGCCCAGACGATCGTGCCGAGCGTGAGCACGCCGTAGAGCCGTGCGCCCCACCGATTCGCGCGCCACAAGAGCACGGCAGAAGCGATGAGAGTGACGCCCGCAATTGCGTAGTAGAACGAACCGCCGAGCGTGATGAGGCGTACGCCGCCGAGCGTCATTACGACGCCGATGATCGCCAGCACCACGGCGAAAATACGCGGTGGGCGCGCGCGCCGGCGTTCACCGGGGTCGAAAATAGTAGTCACAGAAAACCCGCTGTCGTTGTGATCGTTGTGCCGGATGTATAGCCGATGTATGCGAAAGAGGTAAAGCCATCGCCTCAGGAAGCTGGTCCCGTTTTCTCGCGCAGCGCGGGAACTCTCGCAGAGCGTGTGCGGTTAAAAACCATCGTCCCTCGCGTCCGAGGTCGCAGTCATGTCAACGGATTTTTCTGGACAGTCCATCTCTCGATCGGGGCGACCCGACCCGTGGACTCAGGCGCCCGACCCGCTCATTGAATCTCATTGGGATGAGGAATACGCCTACGAGGAGCGCGTCTCGCCATCACGCTGGAATCTGGACGATCGCCAGCTTGCACAGGCGCTCGGCTGGTTCAGCATCGGTCTCGGCCTCGCGGAAGTTCTCGCGCCGCGCGCACTGGGACGGGCCATCGGTGTAGGCGAACACCCTGCGATTCTGCGCATGCTGGGAGTTCGCGAAATCATCAGCGGCATCGGACTTCTGTCGGAGCGCGCCCCTGGAAGTTGGGCATGGTCGCGAGTCGCGGGCGATGCGATGGATCTCGCGTTGCTCGGCGCCGCAATGCGATCGCCGGATGCTCAGCCGCAGCGAATCGCAATTGCTGCGACGACGGTGCTCGGCGCAGCGGCGCTCGATGTGTATGCAAGCCAGCGGCTGATGCATGCGGAGCTGGATGCACCGGAGATCCGGGTCAGGGAGGTCGTGGCCATCAACTCTACGCCCCAGGTTCTCTATGCGTTCTGGAGCAATGTCGAGAACCTGCCGCTCTTCATGAGCCATCTGCAGTCCGTATCGAAGACCGGTGAGCGCACGTCGCACTGGGTTGCGAAGGCGCCGGCAGGCGCGACGATCGAATGGGATTCCGAGATCGTCGACGACGAGCCGAATGCGCGCATCGGCTGGCGAACGTTGCCCGACTCCGAAATCACGCATGAAGGGATCGTCAGATTTGAAGCGGCGACCGACGACCGCGGCACGATCGCCCACGTGGAACTACTGTATTGGCCGCCAGCGGGAAAGATCGGCGCAGCGCTCACACATCTGCTCGGCGAGGAACCGCGCAAGCAGATCAACGACGATCTGCGTCGGTTGAAGCAGTTGCTCGAGACGGGCGAAGTATCGACGACGCTCGGTCAGTCATCCGGCAGGCGCTCGTTGATAGGACGTGCAACGCTCGGAAGGAGCATGCAATGAGAGCATTGTGCTGGCACGGCGTTTGCGATGTGGGCATCGAGGAAGTGCCTGATCCATCAATCCTCAACCCGCGCGACGCAATATTGAAAGTTACGTCCACGGCGATCTGCGGCTCGGATCTGCATCTCTACGACGGCTACATTCCGACCATGTACCGCGGCGATATTCTCGGTCACGAATTCATGGGCGAGGTCGTCGAAGTGGGTCCAGGCGTGAGTAATCTGGCGGTCGGTGATCGAGTGGTCGTGCCATTTCCCATCTCCTGCGGCAACTGCCATTTCTGCGAGCGTGAAATGTTTTCGCTTTGCGAGAACTCGAACCCGAACGCAACGGTCGCCGAAAAGCTCTGGGGCCATTCCCCTGCAGGCATCTTCGGCTACTCGCACATGCTGGGCGGCTATGCGGGCGGGCAGGCGGAGTATGTTCGCGTGCCGTTCGCAGATATCGGTCCGCTGAAAGTGCCCGACACGCTCGACGACGAACAAGTGCTGTTTCTGTCGGACATTCTGCCGACTGGCTACATGGCCGCTGAAAACTGCGACATCCAGCAGGGCGACACCATCGCGGTCTGGGGCTGCGGACCGGTCGGACTCTTCGCCATTCAGAGTGCACTGTTGCTGGGCGCTGGACGGGTGATTGCGATCGATCGCTTCCCCGAAAGGTTACGCAAGGCGCGCGCGATCGGCGCCGAGACGCTGAACTATGAATCGACGGACGTGTTGTCGACGCTGAAGGAGCTGACTGGCGGGCGCGGACCAGATGCGTGCATCGACGCTGTGGGCATGGAAGCGCACATGCACGGGCCAGTCGGCATGTACGACCGCGCGAAGCAGGCCATGCGGCTTTCGACTGAACGCCCCGGTGCATTGCGTCAGGCGATCATGGCGTGTCGCAAGGGCGGAACGGTCTCGGTGCCCGGCGTGTACGGCGGCTTCGTCGACAAACTCCCGTTCGGCTCCATAGTGAACAAGGCGCTGACCATCAAGAGCGGCCAGACGCACGTGCACCGTTACATGAAACCGCTGCTCGAAAAAATCGAAAGCGGCGCGATCGACCCGTCGTTCATCATTACGCACAGAATGAGCCTCGATGACGCCCCCGATGCGTATGAAATCTTCAAGAACAAGGAAGAAGAATGCGTCAAGGTGGTGCTGAGGCCCTGATTGGGACGGTTGTGCCGCCGCATGGCGCTTCGAACGCGCGCGAATCGAGGTGTTGCGCTGCTTCGACCAGCGCGGCGTCCGACTGCGTCTGCAGCGCTGATTTGACTTGCAATGAAGGCGACGGAGGGAGATCCGGTTGCGACGATGCAGCGGCAGTATGTACGTCCGACGCGGAACTCTCCGGACGCACATCGTGAGCGTCCTATACTGCAGTCAATGCAACGAGTGGAGCGTAAGGTTCCCGCGCGTTCCAGCAGCTCCAAATCAAGCGAACAGCAGTCGCCCGAACAACCGCTGCTGCTGTGTGTGGCGTCTTTCTCCAGAGAGGTTCATTGAATGGCGAAGAAATCAGCGCGGGATCTCGAGCGCACGTACACACGCGCGCAGTTTGTCGGGAAGCTCAGGCGTCTTGCCGAGGCGCTGGAGAGCGGCAAACCGTTCTCTATTCAGGTGGCCGGAGAGCGCCTGCATATCCCTGCAAGCGCCCAGTTCAACATCGAGCACGAGCGGGCGGGCGGCGCCAGCGAGCTCGAGTTTCAGATGAGGTGGAAAGAAGCGCAGCGCTAGCGCTGCGCTTTGTCCCTCTGGTTCTGTTGCTCGATCAGCGCACGCGCCTGCGCCCATTGCTCCGGGGACCAGTTGCGCAGTTCGTAGAAGTTGCCGCCCGTCGCCATGTAGCCCGCCCCGTCCATCATGATGGATTGGCCGGTAAGCCAGTCGCAGCCGTCGGAGAGCAGAAACGCCGCGAGATTGGCGAGCTCATCCTTGGTGCCCGTACGTCCCATCGGATTCAGCTGCTTCGCACGTGAGCCGGGTTCCTGTCCGGGCGACAAGCGCTTGCTCATGCCTTCGGTGGGAATTTCGCCGGGGCCGACGGCGTTCAGTCGAATGCCGAAGCGCGCCCATTCGATCGCCAGCGATTTCGTCATGCCGTTTACGGCGCTCTTCGCCATCGTCGAGGGGACGACGTACGGTCCACCGGTCTCGACCCACGTCACGATGATGGACATGACGGAGCGCATCGGATCGCCGGGTTTCCAGCCTTGCGCAATCCACCGCTTACCGACGGCCTGCGTCACATAGAACGTCCCGTGCATGACGATGTTCGCGATCGCGTCGAAGCCGCGCGAGGAGAGTTGCTCGCTGGGACAGATGAAGTTGCCGGCCGCGTTGTTGATCAGTCCGGTGAG
>JBOHZJ010000467.1:0-9267 GCA_050738395.1 Steroidobacter sp. | reverse complement strand
ATGCCGCAGGGTACGTCGATGATCGCGACCAGCGTCGTTGCGCCGGTCATGGCGCCGCTCAAGCTCGCGTTGTTCGTGGCGCTCTTTGCAGCCATGCCCTACGTGCTTTACCAGGCATGGGCCTTCGTCGCGCCGGGTCTGTACAAGCGTGAGAAGCGCTTCGCGATTCCGCTCGTAGTCTCGAGCATCGTGCTGTTCTATGCCGGCGCCGCATTCGCCTATTTCGTCGTATTTCCGCTGATGTTCGGCTTTCTGACCAATACTGCGCCGGTGGGCGTGCAGGTCATGACCGACATGACGAACTATCTCGATTTCGTCGTGCTGCTGTTCTTCGCCTTCGGGGTCGCGTTCGAGATACCCGTCGCGACGGTGCTGCTCGCGGCCACCGGCATGGTGCGCATCGAAACCATGACGAGGAATCGCGGTTACGTGGTGCTCGGCATCTTCGTCGTCGCGGCCTTCCTCACCCCGCCCGACGCTGTATCGCAGTCATTCATGGCCGTGCCGATGTACCTGCTGTATGAGATCGGCATCATCATGTCGCGCCTGATGCTGAGAGACAGGCTCGCGAAACAGCGGCTGGAAGAAAAAGAAGCTACTAGCGACTAGTGAATGGCGAATAGTCAGTTCGCTCCGCTCCAGGGCGGCCCGCGGCCGAAGTCTCTGTCGGCTGTCCAGCCATATTCACCAGTCACTGGTCGCCCGTCGCTTCCGCTGTATACACGCTCTTCCCTCCTTGCCCCTGCGCGCGCCTTTCGGTGAGACTCCGGGCGCCATGCAGTTTCCTGGTCGGTAACCGCTCTCGCGTGCGTGCTGTCCAGGAAGATCACCTGGCGTCAGCCCCGATCGGTGGTGATCGATCCGGCTAGCTGGCTGAGCTTCCCGAGGCGCCACGCAGCGGCATAACGATTAGAAGATGGAGCGACTCCTGAAATGAACCAGAGCATCGAGCGCGATTCCACTCACGGCCGGCAGGTCTTCGGCCATCCCCGCGGCCTGATGACGTTGTTCTTCACCGAGATGTGGGAACGCTTCACCTACTACGGGATGCGCGCGATTCTCGTGCTATTTCTCGCGGATGCGGTCTCGGGCGGCTTCGGTCTCGACGACCGTACGGCGACCGCCATTTACGGACTCTATATCTCCGCCTCCTACATTCTGTGTCTGCCCGGCGGCTGGATCGCCGACCGGCTGATCGGCGCGCGGCGCGCGGTCTGGCACGGCGGCATTCTGATCGCGATCGGCAATCTGCTGCTTGCAGTCGGCTCGGGCGCTGCAACGTTCTACGGCGGCCTCATCGTCATCGTGTGCGGCGTGGGCCTTCTGAAGCCGAACGTCAGCGCCATGGTGGCCGATCTCTATCCGGAAGGCGGCGGACGGCGCGACGCCGGTTTCACGATCTTCTATATGGGCATCAACCTGGGCGCCTTCCTGGGTCCGATCGTCACCGGCTGGCTGGCGGTGAACTATGGCTGGCGGCCGGCGTTCGCCGCGGGCGGCGTGATGATGGCGCTCGGTCTGGTGCAGTACAAACTGTTTCAACATCACCTCGGCGATGCGGGCCTGCACACATCGAGCGCGCACGGCGAGACCAGCACGGATGCAGTCAAGCGCGGCTGGCTGAGCGTCGGCGCGCTGGTGGCGGGCATCGTCGTTGTTTATCTGCTGGTGCTCAGCGGTGTAATTCCGGTGAACCCGCTCACGCTCGCACAACTCACCGGCGCGGTGCTCGCCGGAGTTGCAGTCGCCTATTTCGCATACATGTTTTTCCTCGCGGGTTTGGACGTGGTCGAGAAGAAGCGCGTAGTCGTCATTCTGTTTCTGTTCATTGGCTGCGCGTTGTTCTGGGCGGGATTCGAGCAGACGGGCGCATCGCTCAACCTGTTCGCCGAACGTTATGTCGATCGTTTCGTCGAGGCGTTCAGTTTCGAAATTCCGACCGCGTGGTTTCAATCGCTGAACGCGGTTTTCATTCTGATGTTTGCGGCGCCGTTCTCGGTTCTGTGGGTCGCGCTCGCGAAGCGCAATCTCGATCCATCTGCGCCCGCCAAGTTCGGTTTCGGTCTCATTCTGCTGGGACTCGGCTTCCTGTTCATGGTGATGGCCGCGAACATCGTCTCGCAGGGCGGCAAGGCGATGCCATACCTGCTGGCGCTCACGTACCTGCTGCACACCTTTGGCGAACTGTGCCTGAGCCCGGTCGGCCTGAGCTACGTCACGAAGCTCGCGCCCGCTCGCTATGTTTCGCAAATGATGGGCGTATGGTTTCTCGCGACCTCGGTCGGGAATCTATCCGCCGGCCTGCTGGCGGGCATGTTCGAAACCGACAACATCGCCGCCATGCCGGGTCAGTACATGAAATTCGTCTGGTTCATCGTGGGCGCGGGCGTGGTTCTGCTGCTGCTCAGCAAACCGGTTAAAAAGCTGATGGGCGGTGTGAAGTAACTGTCTGGCCACGACCGTTCGCGAGCACATCGGCTTCGAAATCGACCATGTAGAGGAGCGTTCTCCGAGATGACTATTTGCACGACGATTCGCAATTCGGTGCGGCTGTCCACGGCGATTGCCGGCGTACTGATCCTGGCCGCTGGTTGCGACAGGGCCGACGTCCAGGACCCATCGACTGCATCGAAGGAGTCCGCCGATGAATTCGTCGAACGGGTCAATCGTGAGATGAGCGATCTCGGGCGCGAGCTGAGCGCGGCCGGATTCGCGTACGCCACCTACATCAACCAGGACACTGAGTTCCTGAACGCCAAGGCGAACGAGCGCTACCTCGAGTATTTCGGGGCCGCGGTGGAACAAGCGAAGGCGTACGAGAACACGCAACTGGAACCGTCGACGGCGCGCGCGATCAAGGTCCTCAAACTCGGCGTCGCCGCGCCTGCTCCGAAAGATCCGGTGAAGCTCGCGCAGATGACCGCGCTCACCTCGAAGATGGAGGGCATGTACGGCGCTGCAAAGTACTGCCCGAAAGGTCCGGACTCCTGCAAGGACCAGACCGAACTCACTGACATCATGGCGAACAGCCGCAACTACGATGAGCTGACCGACGCCTGGGCGGGCTGGCATTCCACCGCTCGGCCGATCCGTCCCGACTACGCGAAGTTCGTCGAGTTGGCCAATGAGGGCGCACGCGAACTGGGCTTTGCGGATCTCGGCGCGATGTGGCGTTCGAATTACGACATGCCGCCCGAAGAATTTACGCAGGAAGCGGCGCGGTTGTGGGAGCAGGTGAAGCCGCTGTATGGGTCGCTGCATTGCTACGTCCGAGGGAAATTGCAGAAGACCTACGGCGCGCAGCGCGTACCTGACGGCGAGCCGATCCCGGCGCATCTGCTCGGAAATATGTGGGCGCAGCAGTGGGCCGAGGTTTACCCGCTGGTCGAACCGTATCCGGGCGTATCCGATCTGAACGTGACCAGCGCGCTTGAGAAGCAGAAGTACGATCCGGTTCGGATCACACAATCGGCGGAAAATTTCTACGTGTCTCTCGGCTTTCCGAAGCTGCCTCAGACGTTCTGGGAGCGTTCATTGCTCAGGAAGCCTGAAGGTCGCGACGTGCAGTGTCACGCGAGCGCCTGGCACATGGATTCGAACGATGATGTACGCATCAAGCAGTGCATCGAGTCCACCCAGGAACACCTCATGACGGTCTATCACGAGCTGGGGCACGTCTTTTATTTCCTGTCGTACAAGGATCAACCGTTCCTGTTCCAGAGCGGCGCTCATGATGGCTTTCACGAAGCGATCGGCGACACCGTGAATCTGTCGATGACGCCTGCGTACCTGCATCAGATCGGTCTGGTCGGACCGGTGAAGCAGGGCGATCAGGCGACCATCAACCAGCAGATGAAGCTCGCGCTCGACAAGATCGCGTTTCTGCCGTTCGGCAAGCTCATCGATGAATGGCGCTGGAAGGTTTTTTCAGGCGAAGTAAAGCCCGACAACTACAACGCCGCCTGGTGGGAGTTGCGCGAGCAGTATCAGGGAGTCTCCGCGCCAGTTGCTCGCACCGAGGAAGACTTCGATCCGGGTGCGAAGTACCACATTCCGGCGAACACGCCCTACACGCGCTACTTCCTGTCGTTCATTCTGCAGTTCCAGTTTCACAAGGCGCTGTGCGAAGCATCCGGGCATACGGGTCCGCTGCACGAATGCTCGGTCTACGGCAATGAGGAAGCCGGCAAGCGCTTCCGTGAAATGCTCGCTCTGGGGCAGAGTCAGCCGTGGCAGGACACGCTCGAGAAGCTGACGGGCACGCGTCAGATGGACGCCTCGGCGATCACTGCATACTTCGCGCCGCTCCTGAGCTGGCTGGAAGAGCAGAACAAGGGAAAGCAGTGCGGGTGGTGAAAGGCGACGCCGTTGTCGGTTCTCTGTTGTCCGTTGTGCGGCGAGAGCGGCCGCTCTGCGGACAACTCACAACGCAGAACGCACAACTCGATGAGAGCTCGCAAGAAGAATCGCTAATCAAAATCGGCACGGACCTTACCTGAAATGACAACAGCTCCCGCTCCGCAGCTCACGCCGCGCGCGATCTTTCTCTCGATCATCCTGGCGATGATTCTTGCGGCCGCAAACACGTATCTCGGATTGTTCGCGGGTCTGACGATCGCGACGGCGATTCCAGCAGCGGTGGTGTCGATGGCGGTGCTGCGCATGCTCGGCGGCGGCGGCATTCTTGAAAACAATATCGTGCAAACCGGGGCCTCCGCCGGCTCATCGATTGCTGCCGGCGTGATCTTCACCGTGCCGGCGCTGGTGATTCTCGGTTACTGGGATGACTTCAAATATTCGTGGGTGCTCGCAATCGCGGGCCTCGGCGGTGTACTCGGCGTGTTCTTCTCGGTGCCGCTGCGCCGCTCGCTGATCGTCGATCAGCAACTCGCTTTTCCGGAAGGCAAGGCTGCGGCTGAGGTGCTGAAAGCAGGCGAGAACCCGGGTCCCGGCATCAAGGTGCTCGCGAGCGCGGCCGGACTGGGCGGACTCTTGAAGCTGATCGCGGCCAGTGGATTGCGCATCGTGCCCGACGCCGCCGCCCACGCGAGCTACATCGGCAAGGGCATCGCGTACATGGGCACGAATCTGTCGCCAGCGCTGCTTGGGGTCGGCTACATCGTGGGCTTGAACATCGGCATCGTCGTGGTCGGAGGCGGCATCCTGTCGTGGAACATCGCCATACCGGTTTACAGCGCATTCTTCCTCGACACGGATCCGGCGCTCGCTGCGAGACTCGCGGGCGCGAGCGCCGAGGATGCAGCTGGCGCGATCTGGAGTGCGCAGGTTCGTTATCTGGGCGTCGGCGCGATGTTGATTGGCGGCGTCTGGACGCTGATCGCGCTGCGCAAGTCGCTGATGTCGGGCATTCGCAGCGGGCTCGCAGCCACGCGCGCGGGCGCGGCGAAAATTGTGGAGCACACCGAGCAGGACATGCCGATGAAGGCCGTGCTGATCGGCCTCGTCGTGTTCACGCTGCCGCTGGCTGCGTTGTATCAGGCGATCGTGAACGATTTCGGCGTATCGCTGCCGATGACCATCATCATGATCATCGCCGGATTCCTGTTCAGCTCTGTATCCGCGTACATGGCGGGTCTCGTCGGCTCGTCGAACAATCCGGTCTCGGGCATCACGATCGGGACAATCCTGTTCGCATCGCTGGTGCTTACGGTGCTGATGGGCGCGGACGCATCGCTTGGGCCGGTCGCGGCCATCATGATTGGCGCAGTAGTGTGCTGCGCAGCGGCGATTGCCGGCGATAACCTGCAGGACCTGAAATGCGGCTACATGGTCGGAGCGACGCCATGGCGTCAACAGGTGATGCTCGCGATCGGCGCAATCTCGTGTGCGCTCGTCATGGCGCCCGTGCTGAATCTGCTCGCGAAAGCGTATGGCATCGGTGTGCCAACCGCTGAGCTTCCCAATCCATTGCTCGCGCCACAGGCGACCCTGATGGCGTCAGTAGCGAAGGGGCTGTTCGGCGGCGAGTTGCCCTGGAACCTGATCTGGATCGGCGCTGCGATCGGCGCTGTGATTATCGCGATCGATGAAGTGCAGAAGAAGCGCGGTTCGAACTTCCGCATACCGGTGCTTGCCGCGGCCGTCGGCATCTACCTGCCGCTCGATCTCACCGTGCCGATTTTTCTCGGTGGATTGCTCGCGCATCTCGTCGAACGCGCTTCAGGCGTACACAACAATCCAGCGGCGGCGGAAAAGATTCACCAGAAGGGCGTGCTGTTCTCCGCTGGCCTGATCACCGGCGAAGCGCTGATGGGAATTCTCATCGCGATTCCGATCGTGGCGGCCGGCAAAGCCGATGTGCTCGCCTTACCCGAGGCCTTCCAGTTTGGCGAAGGCGTCGGCCTCGTCCTGCTCGCGGTGATCGCCTGGCTGCTCTATAGAGCCGCGCGAGCGGGCGCGCGGAGTGCGAGTCCGTAGGGTTGTAGTCAGAGGAGAGGCGTGCGGGCCCGCAGGGACGTTCTGACTGCGGGACCATGGACTGCTTCGGGTCTCACTTCCTGCTCGCCATCACTTCGAATTTGCCGTTGTCGCCGATCAGACCGGAGGCGGCCCAGGAAATGATGCTGACGATCAGCGATGCGCCGAGCGCGGTCCAGAAGCTGCTGATGTGAAAGCCGCCGAGCAATAGCGCGACCAGGCCCATCATCCCGGCATTGATGACCAGTAGAAACAAACCCAGAGTCAGCAAGGTCAGGGGCAGCGTGAGAATGACGGCGATCGGCCGCACGATCGCGTTGACGACCCCGAGCAGCAGCGCCGCAGCGAGCAGTACGCCGGCGCCGTCAAATGTCAGTCCGGACAGAATCTGCGCCGCCAGCCACAGGCCGAGCGCCACGATCGCCACGCGAAGAATGAACCCGGTCATCGTTTGCTCCTAAACAGGCTACGGGCGACGGGCAACAGGCAATGCAGTCCGGCAGATCGCTGGTCCGGGACTTCCAGACCAGGGACAGACCACCTGGTGCGCTCTTCTGGCTGTGACCTGTACCCTGTAACCTGTTGACCCTCGCCGCGCCCCATCATACCCACACCAACGGTCGGCATTTCAACGAGGAAGATTCATGGCCTACGTCGCTATCGTCACTGTGCTCGCATTGCTCCAGTTCGTCTGGCTCGGCCTGTCGGTCGGACGCGCCCGCGCGAAGTACGGCATTCACGCTCCCGCCACCAGCGGCAATGAAGTGTTCGAGCGCCACTTCCGCGTGCACATGAACACGCTCGAACAGCTCGTGCTGTTTTTGCCCTCGCTGTGGATCTTCGCGAACTATGTGAGCCCGATCTGGGCGGCGGGGCTGGGCGTCGTGTTCATCATCGGGCGCTTCATCTATGCGAGCACCTACGTCCGCGATCCGAAGAGTCGTTCGCTCGGCTTCGCGCTCACCGCATTACCGTCGTTCGGGATGATGGCAGGGATTCTCTGGTGGGCGGTCGGAGCGCTGGTCAGCACTGCGAACTAATACCGTTGCGCGTTCTCACAACCCACAACGACAAGATGACGGCCCCTTGGGGACGCCTCACGCCGCCGGCGGACGGCGCAGCTCGCGGTCCTGTTGCATGCGTTGATCCGCGAGGATCATGAGTTCCTTCGGATACAGATGATCCTCGGGAAAATTCGCGGCGCCCACGCTGACATTGGCTCGCACGAGGCGATTCGCGACCGATACGGTGCCGGCATAGACGTTATTGCGGATGCGCTGCGCGATGGCGGCGCCCGTCGCATTGTCGGCCTCGACGAGCAACACGATGAAATCATCGCCGCCGAGGCGCGCGGCGACATCCGAGTTGCGAATCGAGCGAGCGATTGCTGAAGCTACGCCGCCGATGATCTGACTGCCCGCCTCGTGACCGAGCAATTCGTTGACCTGCGCCAGGTTGTCGACATCGATCATCAACAACGTATAGGGCCTGCCGAAGCGTTCGGATTTACGATGTTCCTGCTGCAGTACATCTTCAAACGCGCGCAGGTTCATCAGCCCGGTCAATGAATCGATCGACGCAAGGTCGCTGATGCGCTGCGCAGCCGTGCGGATCTGCTCGATCAGCCCGGCGAGAATAATCGCCACGGCCGCGCCCGGCGCCAGCGCACTCAACAATTGCACGCCGAATTCGGGGCTGCCGATATTGGTATCCGGCGTCAACAGCCCAAGTCCGAACGCCAGCGCAGCGATCAGCGCCGCGAGGAGGAATACGAGCCACCAGCGGGCGAAGGCGATGGCGATGCAGGTGAGCGGAATCAGGTACAGCGGCAGCAGTGCGCTGCGCGCCGCCCCGGTCGCTGCGGCAAGCAGGGTGATGCACAGGAGTTGCGCGATAATGTCGAGACTGTACTGGCGCACGCGTGAGCGCTGGATCGAAGGAATCGTCCGCACCAGCAGTGTTGTGATCGCGAGGAGAGCGAGTGCGCTCGCGGCGAGCAGCGGTCGTTCGACCGCGTTGGGTGCGAAGGCGAAGTGCAATGCCCCGACGCAGAGCGCCAGCAACTGCAGCCACAGAAGAGCGCGGGCAGCCAGTTCCTGAATATCGCCCGCCGGCTGCTGCGCGCTCATGCAATACCGATCAGGGAGCGCGGCTTTGTCGGATAACGCCCTTATCGTTCAGTCCTGCGTCCTGCAGCAGTTCGAGCGCGAGGCGCAGCTCGTGGTCGTCTTTGAGGTCGCCGCGCGTCGCCGGCAAATCGATATCGCCATTCGCTTTGATATCCTTCTCCTCGATCACGACATCCGGCGTAATGCCGCGCTCATGAATGGATGCGCCTGAGGGTGTGAAGTAGCGCGAAGTCGTGAGCTTGATGGCATGTCCATCCGACAGCGGCACGACGGTCTGTACCGAGCCTTTGCCGTAGGTCTGCCGTCCAATCAGCGTCGCGCGTTGGTGATCCTTCAGCGCGCCGGCGACAATTTCCGACGCCGAAGCGGAGCCGCCGTTCACGAGCACGACAATGGGCGCGCCTTCGAGCGCATCGCCCGGAAGCGCGTCCGTGGTGAATTTCGCATCCTTGGCCCGACCATCCGCGCTGACGATGACGCCTTTCTCCAGGAATACGTCCGACACGCCGATGGCGGCTTCGAGCACGCCGCCCGGGTTGTTGCGCAGATCGAGCACCAGACCCTGCAGCCGGGCGCCGTTCTTTTTCACCAGCGCGGCGAGCGCACGCTCCAGATCGCGCGTGGTGGTCTCGCTGAAATGAGTGATGCGCACATAGCCGAAATTTGGCGCGATGAGATCCTTGCGCACGCTGTTCACCTG
>JBOHZJ010000466.1:0-4936 GCA_050738395.1 Steroidobacter sp. | reverse complement strand
TTCGTCGCGATCAATTGCGCGGCGATTCCCGAGCAGCTGCTGGAAAGCGAACTCTTCGGTCACGAGAAAGGCGCTTTCACCGGCGCTGCGAAACAAACGATCGGCAAGATCGAGACGGCGGACGGCGGCACCCTGTTCCTGGATGAGATCGGCGACATGCCGCTGGCGCTGCAGGCCAAGCTGCTGCGATTTCTCCAGGATCGCAAGATCGAGCGCGTCGGTGGACGTCAGGAGATCAGCGTCAATGTACGCATCGTCTGCGCAACGAATCGCGACCTGCAGGCGATGATCCGCGAGCAGCAGTTTCGGCAGGACCTGTATTTCCGGATCGGCGAGGTCACTATCGAGATTCCGCCGCTGCGTGATCGCCGCGGCGGAGCGACGGTGCTCGCTCATGCGTTGCTGCGAAAATTCGGTGCGGTGCACGGTCGCCCACGTCGGGGCTTTACGGAGGGCGCGATCGCTGCGCTGGAAGCGTACCCGTGGCCGGGAAACGTGCGCGAACTGGAAAACAAGGTGAAGACCGCTCTCATCATGGGCGACGGGCCGCTGATTACCGCCGCAGATATGGGCCTCGCGGAAGGAGTGGACGGCGGCTCGATATTCAATCTGCGCGAAGTGCGGGCGCGGGCCGAGCGACAGGTGATCACGCAGGTGCTGGCGATGGTCGACAACAATATTTCGCGCGCCGCCGAGTTGCTCGGGATGACGCGGCCGACGCTCTACGATCTGATGGAGCGATACGGTCTGCGCAGCGCCGGCGCCAGCAGATAGTTCGCACGTCGTTCAGCCGCATGCGCCTCTCTGATTATCATCCAGGCCGGAACCGCATTCGATCATGGCAGCGCTGATCGAAGACACAGTCGGCTGCACGTCGCTGCGCAGCTCCTTCGGTACGCATTCGATGGTCTGGGCGTTGCTCGTACTCGGAGTCGCCGCTCTGTGGCCGACTTTGTCGGCTCTGGGACGCATCTGGCTGACAGTCGCGGACTATCAACACGGGTTCGCGATCGCAGCGATCTCGGCGGTATGGCTTTTCAGAGTGCACGGCAGGATCGACGCCGCTGACGTCCGGGCGACGCCGCTCGCCTTGCCGGCGCTGGGGCTGGCCATATTCGTCTGGATGATCGCTTACCGCGCCAACAGTGAGCTGATGCAGCAGCTGATCGCACCAATCATCCTGTTGCTGGCGATGTTTGCGGCGTTCGGACTGCAAGTCGCGCGACGTGTCGCCGCGCCGCTCGCGTATCTGTATTTCGCCATTCCCCTCTGGGAGCACTTCGTTCCATTGCTGCAGTGGCTCACCACACATGTTGCTGAAGCGGTGCTCGGATTCATGAGCGTGCCCACGCAGGTCGAAGGAAACAACGTCACGATCCCGGCAGGCCAGTTCAGCATCATCGAGGGATGCAGCGGCAAACGGTACTTTGTTATTGGCCTTGCGTTTGCTGTGCTCGCGGGAGTAGCACAAAGGGTGCGCGGCCGGCGCATGTTCATGTTGCTGGCGGCCGCTGCTGCGACGGCGCTGGTGACGAACTGGTTGCGCGTGGTCATCGTCATCTATGCAGGCCACGTTTCGAACATGCAGCACTATCTCGTGGCTACCGAGCACAAGAGCCTGGGCTATTTGCTGTTCGCACCGATGCTACTGGTCATCAGCCTGGTCGCCCGACGCCTGGGCGATGATTCGGCGATCGACGCGACTCGCGCAGTGAGTGCGTCCCGAGGCGCCCGCGTGGGCGCCGGATGGATAACGCCCGCGATTTTGCTGGTCGCACCGGTGCTCGTGTGGGCGCTCCCCATGAGCGCCGATGAGATCAAACCCGTTCTGCGCCCACTTCCGATCATGACTGGAGCATGGCAGGGGCCATTGCCTCCTGGGGCAGAATGGCGTCCCGAGTTCGTAGCGCCTGCGGACGAAAGTCGCGCCAGCTATCTCGGCGGCCCGCACCGGATCGAGGTCTACCTGAACAGTTACGGCGCACAGGC
The DNA here is from genome assembly GCA_050738395.1 of Steroidobacter sp. GTDB lineage: Bacteria > Pseudomonadota > Gammaproteobacteria > Steroidobacterales > Steroidobacteraceae > Steroidobacter. Next base: position 2,947 of record JBOHZJ010000466.1, on the reverse strand, counting down.
GCCGGGCCGCGAACTCATTTACCACCGGAATTCCGTCGCCCCAGCGAATTGGTGGACAATGATTCGATGGATGCCGCGGACCGGATCGGCGCCGCCGGCCGTGATCGCCGTCAACCAGATCGGCGCGCGCTGGGTAATCGCACACCAATACGTGGTGGCGGGCCGGGTCACATCCGAAGCCGCGCTTGCGCAGCTCTACTACGGAATCAACGCCGTCTTCAGGCCGGCGCCAGGCGGCGTGATCGCCGTCGCGACGCCGTGCATACCGGATTGCGATGCTGCTGCTGATCGTCTGAACAACTTCTGGACGGACAACGGGGTGTTGTTCGCCGACATGATCCCTCGAACCCTCTGATTTGCGCGCGGGAACTTCGATGCAAGGCTTCAACACAGCGTGCGTTTCGCCCGCATTGTCCTTCCGCAGACGTGTGTGCATCAGTGTGCTCGTCGCCTGCGCGGCGCTTTCGCTGAGCGCATGCGACGTATGGGTCAGCGCGGACAAGCGCGTGCAGCGCGCCCAGACGCACCTGGCGAACGGCCAATATCGCCCGGCGATGACGGAGCTAAAGACAGCGCTCGAGAGCGAACCGGACCACCTGCAGGCGCGTCTCGTGCTCGCCGAACTCTCGCTCTGGCTGGGCGACCTGGATGGGGCGGAGAAAGAGATCAGTCGAGCGCTCGCCCTGGGAGCGGGTGATGCTCAGGCCAGGCCTCTGCAATACGAGCTGCTGCTCGCCAGGAAGAATTTCGACGAGCTCGGCAAACTTCTCGCGATTGACCGCGCAACGCCCGCTGTTCGGCGGCTGCTGATTGAGGCGAGGGCTGCAGGCGCTCGGGGCGATGAGGCGCAGGTCGAGGAAAAATTGAAACTCGCACTTGAAGCCGCACCTGACGATGCGGAGGCGCTGCTCGAGTCCGCCCGGCTCGCTGCCGCACGCGGACAGCTGCAACCCGCGCTGGAGCTGCCGGAACGAGTGTCGGACGCCGGCGAGGTTCATGCGCGCGCGCTATTCTTGAAGGGCGCTGTGCTGATGACTCAGGGTGAACACAGTCAGGCGCATGAAGCATTTTCACGTGCGCACGAGGCAGGGAAGATGCTGCCGGCGCCGGAGCAATTGGCGATTGCAGCCGCACGCACCGAAGCCAGTCTGGCGCTCAATGATGTCGAAGCTGCCGACCAGAGCCTTGCAGCGGTGGCAGCCTGGGGGCAGCAATCACTCGTCGTTCACTATCTGCGCGCGCGCGTTGCGATGCTGAAGAACGACTACGTCGCGGCGGTCGCTGAATGCCAGCGAGCATTGAGAATCGCTCCCGAGCATGCCCAGTCACAGATTCTGCTCGCCGCCGCCCACCTCTCACAGGGCTCGATGGAGCAGGCGCAAGACGTCCTGACCCGGCTACTGGCCGCCAACCCCGAGAATCTGGCCGCACGCAAACTCCTTGCCCAGGTCTATCTGGGTCGCAATCAGCCCAGCCAGGCGCAGCGAGTGCTCAACTCCGCCGCCGTTGGCGTCGAGGGCGACTCCGAGCTCGATTGGCTGATGGGCGCAGCGTTGATGAAGGCCGGCAGCATGACGACCGGGCTGCAGCACCTGGAACGCAGCGTAGCCGCTGCACCAAAGGATATGTCCCGGCGCATCGACCTCGCAGGCGCGTACATCGCGGCGCGCATGCCGGAAAAGGCGGCGGAGCTCCTCACTTCGGTCCCGCCCGACTCTTCGGCGGCGCCGCGGGCTAAAGTTTTGCAGGTGCTCGCGACGGCCGCGGGCAAGCCGCGCGCAGAGGCGCGCCGGGAAGTGGAGGCGCTGGTCGCCAGACACCCGGACGATGCGGCGTTGACGTCAGTGGCGGGCGCGTACCTGGTCGGAACCGGCGAACCGGCGAAGGGCCGTGAGCTCCTGGAACGAGCGATCGCGCTGGACCCGAAGAACGTCGACGCTCGACTCTCGCTCGCCCGAATGGAAGCCGGTACGCGCAATGTCAGCGCGGCGGAACGGTGGCTCCTCGACGTCATCAAGCTTGATTCGGAGCACCAGGTGGCGAGGGTCGCCCTCGCTGAACTTGCCTGGGGCGTTGACGATCGGCAGCAGTCGCGCAAGTGGCTCGAGGAAGCCATCTCAGTCAACCCGGGGGCGGTCGAAGCGCGATTGCGCCTGGCGCAGATCGCCTTCATTGAGGGAGACGCCCCTCGCGCTCGCAGCTTGCTGGACCAGGCTCTGAGCGTTGCAACCGACCGGAAAACCGTGTTGACAGCGACCGGCCAGGTCCTTGCGCGCGCGGGTTTGAACGACGAGGCTCTGGCGCGGTTCCGTGAAGCGAGTGCTGCCGGTCACGCCGACGCAGTTCTGGAAGCGGCGCGCATTCACGTGGACCTGGATCAGCCCGGGAAGGCGCGCGCGCTGCTCGAGTCTGCCTTGAAGTCGCGTGCGAACTGGCGCGAGGCCGAACAGATGCTGGTGATGGTGGACGCACGCGATGGCCAGGTTCAGCGTGCGATCGAGCGCGCGAAAAGACTTGCAGGCGACACATCGCCGGGCGCGCTGCGAGTTCTCGAAGGGGATCTCTACGCGCTGTCCGGGCAGCGCGACGCGGCCATCGCCGCGTATGAGGCCGCGCAGAAGCTGCAACCAGGGCCGGTGCTGGCCATCAAGATCTTTAATGCCAAAAGGTCGTCAGACGCGGCGGGCGCCGAGCGTAGCCTGACGCAATGGCTGGAACGGGCGCCGGGAGATTCGGACGTCCGTCGCGTGCTAGCCGCCCACTATGAGTCTGCCGGTCAAACGGGCAAAGCAATCGAACAGTACGAGCGGCTGTTGTCCGCGGATCGCATCGATCCGACGATGCTGAATAATCTCGCGTGGGCGCTGCACGAGCGGGGCGATCCGCGAGCGCTCGAGCTGGCCCAGCGGGCCTACACTGCGTCGCCGCACTACGCTGAGATCAGCGA
>JBOHZJ010000465.1:0-8194 GCA_050738395.1 Steroidobacter sp. | reverse complement strand
GGCTGTCAACGGTCAACCGTCAACTGTCAACTTACTTCTTGTCCTTATCCCAGTTATTGCGAACCTTGTCGGTCCAGCTCTTGTAGTTTGACCAGCTGTACAAGGAACGCGTGATCGCCGCGTGACGCGGATTGGGCGGTTGTGCGCGATCCAGCCAGTTGGGCGTATCGCGGCCGGCTCGCACCACTGACGCGGTTTCGCCGCTCCATGCGCGATGCGTTCCAGTCGCGGTCAGTTCATCGCCTTTGTGCTCTGACATGAATGTGCTCTCCTGTTGATGAGCACGGTATCGACTCGCTGTCTTTGCAAGTGAGGAACTGCATCACAGCGAATCGCTCACGTCGTGAGAGTGCGACAAGCATCGCAATGAAGTGCGCGTCGGCGCTTGCGCGCGTCACACAGTGAGGCGTTTCGAACAGCTATTTAACAGGTAATTATTGATTATTTACGCGTCACCGACGTTGCGTGCGCTGCTGAGTGCGACGCGTCGCGCGAACAACACAATCAGGATTGCGTCAGTGTCGAAGAATCTGACAGCAACGCGGCGAACGCGGGTTTGATTTCATCGAGGATGTCGTGAATCGCCGCGGGCACCAGGCTGCTGTACACATCGAGCAGCACGATTGCGTTCACGATCGCATCCTGCCGGCTCGCCGCGCGCAGACGCTGCGCCATGCCGCGGTTGACCGCGTGCATACCCCGATAAACACGTTCCAGATCATCGAGTGCGAGGTCCGTCTTGCCGCCGTCGCGCGCCGAAAAGTGCTGCGCCAGCAGATACATTGCAGCAACGCGGTACGCGGTCTCGGACTCGCTGGAGAACGGCAGATGAAAGCGCGCCATCGGACGGAATACCGCGGTGCGCGGACAGCCGCTCGAGGCCATGATCAAGCCCATCAGCGATGACAGCGCCTGTTGAGCGGAGAGCGTTGCGAGGACCGATCGCTCTTCGGTTTCGACGCTGACGCGCACCGTGTCGTAAGACACGAGGTCGGTGAAGCCGTCGATCACGCCGGCCAGATGCAGCGCAGCCGGGCAATGAGGGACCTTCGACGCTTCGAACGGGCAACCGGTGCACTGATTGAATTCGAGCCGCGTCCACTGCGGCGGGTCCGCAGGCGGCGGCGAGGTGAGCAGCGCCGTGTCGCGATCGAGCGTCAGATCGAAGACACGTTCGCGCGAGTCGGGAAAGGTAAATCGATACTTGAGCGCCAGGTCGCTCATGCGACCAGCCGGTAGCAGGGCCGGTATTCGCCCGCCAGCTTCATGCGCCGCTGCGCCACGAAGCCTGACAGCAACTCATCGAGCAGCGCCATCACCTGTTTGTCGCCATGCAACTCGAACGGACCGCGTGCTTCGATGGCTTGAATGCCCTGTTCCTTCACGTTGCCCGCGACGATGCCTGAAAATGCACGCCGCAGATTCGTGGCCATCACGTGCGCATCAAGATCGCGATGCAATTCGAGCTTCGCCATTGCCTCGTGCGTCGGCTCGAACGGCTGCTGGAAGCCGGGCGGAATCTTCAGCAGCCAGTTGTAGTTGTAGGCGTCGCTCCGGGTGCGTCGATACTCGCGGACCAGATCGATGCCGCGCGCGGCCTCGCGGGCGGCCTGCGCAGGATCGCCGATCACGATCTTGTAGCGCTGCTGCGCTTTGGGTCCGAGCGTAGCGCCGATGAAACGGTCGATCTGCCCGAAGTACGCCGCGGCGGATGGCGGCCCGGTGAACACGATCGGCAAGGGCTGATCTTCGTTCGCCGGATCGAGCAGGATGCCCAGCAGATAGAGAATTTCCTCAGCCGTGCCCGCTCCGCCCGGAAATACGACGATCGCATGCGCGCAGCGCACGAACGCCTCGAGGCGCTTTTCGATGTCCGGCATGATGACGAGCTGATTGACGATCGGGTTCGGCGGTTCAGCGGCGATAATGCCGGGTTCCGTCATGCCGATGTAACGGCCGTTGTGGATGCGCTGCTTCGAATGGCCAATGGTCGCGCCCTTCATCGGGCCCTTCATTGCGCCGGGCCCACAGCCGGTGCACACGCTTAGCGCGCGCAAGCCGAGCTCGTAACCGACCTTCTTCGTGTACTCGTACTCTGCCTCGCCGATTGAATGTCCGCCCCAGCACACCACGAGATCCGGACGTCCCTTGTAGTCGAGAATCCGGGCGTTGCGCAGGATGTGATAGATGGCGTTCGTGACGCCGGCGGAATCGCTCAGATCAAAGCGGCCGCTGCGAAGAATGCCGTCATGGATGTAGATGATGTCGCGCAGCACCGCGAACAGGTGCTCCTTGATGCCGCGGATCATCTGCCCGTCGACGAACGCACCGGGCGGCGCATTCTTCACCTCGAGCTTGACGCCCCAGGCCTGGCGCCCGAGGCGGATCTCGAAATCCTTATAGCGATCGAAAATCGCGCGCACATCATCGGATTCCAGTCCCGAGGCAAGCACCGCGAGCGCGCAGCGCCGGAAAAGCTCGAAGACGCCGCCCTGTCCGGAATGCAGCAGCTGTTCGACTTCGCGCTGCGAGAGGTTTTCAAGGCTGCCGAGCGGCGAGACGCGCGCATCGACCAATCCTTCAGCTTCAGCCTGTGTGAGGGAGGCAGCCCCATTCACATCGCTCACGGTTCGATCTCGATCGGCGTATCCGTCGGGGTCATCAACCAGATCTCGACCATGTCGGAGTTTGAAACGGCGATGCAGCCCTCCGTCCAATCCACGTTTGAATAGTAATCACGGGGCTTGCGCGGAATATTCGGCTGGCCGTGAATCATGATCGCGCCGCCTGGCCGCAGTCCCTGCCGCCGCGCACGCGCAACGTCCTGATCGTTCGGATAGTCGACCTGGATCGACAGAAAATATTCGCTGTTCGGATTGCGGCGAGTGAGGTGGTACTTGCCCTCCGGCGTTCGGTAGTCGCCCTCGAACTGCTTGTGGCCTTCGGGGCGGAGCCCAAGCGAAACCCGGTACGACCGCAGCACTTCGCCTGCGCGCAGCAGGATGAGCTTGCGTTCGGACTTACGCACGATGACGCGATCCGCAAGCGGCAGCGAAGCTTCGATGCCCGAGGAGGCGATCGCCGACGGCAACGGGCCTTCCGCATAGGCGAGCGAACTGCCGGCGAGGGCAAGAAGGATCAGGAAGACGGTGCGCAGCATGGTCGTGCGTGTATCGATCACAAAAAGATTATAGCCTGCTTATGTTCAGCCGCCCGTTCGAGTGTAGCGGGCCCCGGTTCCCTTGCGAGCGCTGGCCCCCGACGCCGTGACCTGCATCACTCACTGCGTTAATCCATTGCCTGAAGGGAGACAGCCGTGCATTCACGCAGCCCCGGCGAAGTCTCGGCGACCAGACGGTAGCGTCGGCCGGCGGCGACCTGCGCATCGATCGAATGCCGCGAGACGCTGTCGGTTTCAGCGATGCGGCAATCGACCAGCAAGCTGTGATCGCCGGGCAGAACCTCCACTGCGTTTTCTCCCATGCCCAGGGTGCGGCCATCGACCTGACGGAGAATGACGCTGACCGGCGCACCCGCCGTGACCCGGAAATCGCCGCTGATGCGCGCCACTTCATCGGCCTCGCGCCGTTCGCCGTCGTAAGTCTGCACGGTCATGCAACCTGCGCAGGCAAGAAGCGAACCGAAGGCGGCGAAACGTAGCTTCATGCCGCGGCAGACTCCTGCGCTTGCGTCGGTTCGACCAGCGGGATGATGAGTGTGGCGCCCGGACGGATCGCGCCCAGATCAAGATCCGGGTTGTACTGCCGCAGCAGCCAGATCGGAATGTTGTAGCGCTGCTGTGCAATGACCCAGATCGATTCACCCGACCGGATGATGTGCGTCGCAGTGTCTTTGATGCGGAACTGCGCGAAGAACGCTTCCTGCAACTGCCTGTGGTACTCGACGCGCTTCGCCTCGAACTGATCACGCGTGATCTTCGAAAACTGCATCTTCACCTTGCGCCCAACGACGACCGGCTTGCCGAACGACATGCGGTTCAACTGACGCAACTGGCTCGCGCGCAGATTGAGCCAGTCGGCGTAGTGGCCCAGCGTTTCCGCCGCCTGCACGACGATCGTATCGTCCTGATGCACGCCGTAATCGGCCGGATCTGCTGATCCCGCGGCCTGGGCGCCGGTGACCAGCGCCGGACCGATCGCTTCCGCTTCTCCTTCCGATACCGGCTCCACGGCTTCGGCGACCGACGCCGGTTCTGGCGGCGGCGCGGCCGCGACGGTTTCAACCGGCACTTCAGCACCGACCGGCGGCGCGGCGCGCGCCGAAGCCGAGAGCGCAAGCACCTGGCCTTCATAGACGAAGTTGCGATTGCGAATATTGTTGAGCTCCATCAACGCGTCCTCGCTCATCCCATGACGAGCGGCGACTTTCGAGAGTGTGTCGCCGCGACGCACGACATAGCGGTTCTCGCTTCCTACAACGCCCGTCGGCGGCGTGGGTTTCGCCGCAGCGGGTTCTTTGTCGGCGCGCGCAACCGCAGCCGCCGGCGCGCCGCGAGACGGCAACGCCAGCGCTTGCCCGGCGCGAATCCGATAGGGCCGTTCGATGCCGTTGAGTTCGGCCAGACGTGCGAGGCTCACCCCATGGCGCGACGCAATCGTCGACAACGTCTCGCCGCTGCGAACACGATGCTGCGTCTCGGCGACCTGCGCGTCGTAGCGCTCGCCATCACCGATTTTTGCGATGGCGGCCGTCAGATCGATGTGCGGCGGCACGCGCAATTCAAAGCCGCGCGGTACATGACGCGTTCCATTCCACACGGAGGGCAGCAGCGAGGGATTCAAGCGCTTCAGCTCGTCGCGATCCAGATCGAGCGCTGCGGCCAGACGGCTCGCAGGCACGAAGCTCGGGATCGTGAGCACGCGGCTGGCGTCGACGGGGTTGCGGCGGATCGGTCCGAAGAATTTCTCCGGGTTGCTGTCTACTTCGAGCGCCGCCAGGAAGGCGACGTAGAAATTGCGCGACGCGAAGCCGAAGCTGCGGCTGCTGTACTTGCGCACGATGGTCGCGATGTCGCTCGTCCCCAACTGTTCCTGGGCGCGACGCATACCGCCCGGGCCGTGGTTATAGGCCGTCAACGCGAGCGGCCAGGCGCCGAGCACGATGTAGTTCTGCTCGAGGAAGCGCGCCGCAGCCTGGGTCGAGCGATACGGATCGAGGCGCTCATCGACGGTCGCATCGATGCGCAGGAATCGCCGTCCGGTGCTGCGCATGAACTGCCACATGCCGGCTGCACCGACTTTGGAGTACGCGTACGTGTTGAAGGAGGATTCGACGTGCGGCAGCGCTGCGAGTTCGCGCGGCAGACCCATTTGTTCGAACGTCGCCGCAATGTGATCGCGCCAGGCGCCGGAGCGAACGATGCCTTCACGGAAGCGATCCGACTGGCCCAGCTGAAATCGCACTTCTTCGGAGGCCTGCTCGAATCGCGCACGGCGCGTGCCCTTCGGCCACAGGTTCTGTACTCGCAACTCCTCTTCGCTCAGGTCTTCCGCGCCGCTCGCGATGCGCTCAAGCGCGCGCGCGTATCGCTTCTTGGCGTCGTCGATACGCTTCGAGCGCTGTCGGGGCGACAGGTTCGACGGGAATTTCACCACTTCGTACACGATGCTCAGGTCTTCGGGATCGTGCAGCAGCCCGCCTTCGGTCGTCACTTCCGTATAGACCCGGCGCCAGAACGCGACGTCGCGCTCGAGTTCGGCGGGGCGCACGAAATGATCGACGTCGGCGCTCGCTGAAACGGGCGCCAGCAACGACAGTGCGATGGCGCAAAGGAGGAAGGAGTTACGCAGGAGATGAATGAACATGGGACCGGAGCCGCTCAGAAGTCACGAGGACGGCAAGACTATGTAAAGCGAGGCCCCACGCACAATGCTCCAGTTCGCAGTCGGGATCTCTTACAGCCGCCGGGAGCGCAATCGGATACGGCGCGCGGCGCTCGGGCCATACCACGGTCCCAAGTGGGATGAGCGTCACATTCCGGCATGCGTCCGGGCTTATCTCACGGCTTATGTAGCGCTCCGCGGCGCCCAGGCATCGTGTTTGCAGTTCTTCAGCCGCAGGACGCGCACAGGGCGCTACGCACTGAACGATTCATCTGGGGAGAGACGAAGATAATGAACAAGCTTCTGGCATCACTGGCGACTGTAGCTGCGCTCGCAGCGACATCCGCGCAAGCCACACCGATACGACTCAACGGACCTGAAACGAACCTTCAGCAGATCGCCAACAATCTCGCGATCGATGGCTCCTCGTATGTCGACGTCGTGAACGATCAATACGCGTTCGACCAGGCGTTTGAAATCAACTCTGTCATGGGCGCCTCCGGGATGATCGTGCTGGAGCTGGCGGGCTACGCCGGCCAGAATCGCTTCGGCCTTTACGACATCAACAACCCGAATCATCGTCTGCAATTGTTCGGCGGTCCGGACGGCGCCGGCGCGGGCGTCCAGTTCGCGGTGAATGACGCGGGTCAGGTATTCCGCGGCTACGACTACACGTTCACCGGTCAGACGTTCGAGAGCGACATTTTCGGCTTCTATCTCGAAACTCCGGCGGGCCTGTGGTTCTCACAATCCGATCTGAACATCGATGGCGGTGATCACCTGGTCGCCTATCGCGGCCAGGGCGACCTGATCCGCACTCCCTGGGGCGGCGCGCAGACCTGGGGTTCAGATCTGTTCCTGCTCGGCTGGGAAGACCTGTCCGCGCGCAACTGGGACCAGGACTACAACGATTTCGTGCTGTTCGTCGGCGGCGTGAAGGGCGTGAATGTTCCTGAGCCCGCAACGCTGGGCCTCCTCGGTCTCGGCCTCGCCGGTATGGGCATGTTCGGACGGCGTCGCCGCCGCTCGTAGGACGCGCTGGCGGACCAGGCAAAAGGCCCCGCTTCGGCGGGGCCTTTTTTTCCGGGCGGCGGCGATGCGGCCCGACGGCGCTCACAGCGGATACTAGAGTTGTCCAACAACACGGCGGTCGCCCTTCAGACGACGCGTGTTATAGGATCCTGAGCATTGGTGCGGCTCGAGAGCATCGGAGGACGCGATGAGATCCGGCATGTTCCTGAGCGCGGTTGCGATCACTTCTGTACTCGCCGCCGCTGGCTGTTCGCATGGATCCCGGCGTCCGCACGAAAGCAAACCTTCGGCGGAGCGATCTGCAAGCAGCGATGCGCCGGAGCCGACGACTGTGGATATTCAGGGCGCCGGCGAATGGAAGCGATCGCCGCATATGCGCGCCTACTTTGACGCCACGGTTGCAACCTTCGCGAACGGGACAGACATCGACGTCGACGCCTACGAAGCCAGATCGTTCGCCCTCTTTCGTGAGTTCGCGCGCGCCAACGGCATGAACGAGGAAGGAATGATCGATCACCTGAAGCTCATTCCGCTTCAGGTCGTCGGCATCGTCAAAGAGAATCCGGCTGTGTTGAAGAGCTACGACGCGTTCTGGGCCGCGTTGGCCGGACCGGACTGAGTCAGAGCTGAATCGATGCGCCGTCCGGCCTGATCGATCGGCCGGGCGCGAAGTAAGACTCAAGGACAAGTGATCCGGCATACCGAATCCACTATCGTCCGCTGCGAATAACAACTACACAGGGCGCCAGCATGGTCACCATCGCCTCTCGAGTGCTGCCTCTGAACGATCGGCGGTTCTTCACCGGCATGGCGCTCACCATGGCTGCCGTGACCTTCGTCGGTTTCGCGCCCACCTATTATCTTGCCGGCCTGAACGACGGCGCCCGGCCTGTCCTGACCCCGAGCGTCCACGTTCACGGTGCAATGTGCACGGCGTGGGTGCTGCTGCTGATCGTACAGACGCGTCTGATTGCTGCAGGACGACGTCACATTCACAAGCGGCTTGGGATCGCAGGCATGGTCGTGGCGGCAGCCGTCCTCGTATCGGGCGCTTTCGTCGCAATCAACAGTCAGCGGCGCACGCACACCGAAACAACGGCCGATACGCTGGCCGATCCGTATGTTTTTCTGATCTTCCCCGCCGCCAGCGTCGGCCTGTTCGCATTGTTCGTGACGCTCGGCGTGCTGAACCGGCATCGCCCGGACGCGCACAAGCGGCTGATGCTGCTCGCGACGGCGAACCTCATCATCCCGGCGCTGGCGCGCATCGTGAACCAGACGGCGCCCGGGATGGGCATCGTCGGCGTGCCCGGCGTGCT